>CAJXPD010000069.1 GCA_913057785.1 uncultured Lewinella sp.
CAAATTCGTGATTGACTCTTGCCACCGTAAAATTGTTGGGATCAATGGCTTCTTCTTCTACTTCTTCCGTAAACATATTGAGAAAGCCCACGTTGGTCTTATTGATTTTTCCGGAAAGCCTGGCCCCGCCAATGATGGGGACCTGACGACCTTCTGAGCCAATCCCGATACGTCGACTAAAGAATAGATCGACTTCTCCAGGACTTCCCACCGAAAACTGTCCAGCGTTTTCTAAAAAGAAGGGCCTTTTCTCCGGGAAAAATAGATTGAAGCGATCGAGGTTAATTTGTTGATCATCCACTTCTACCTGAGCAAAATCCGTGTTGTAAGTGAGGTCTAAAGTTAGACTAGGGGTGATACTGTATTTAAGATCTACGCCTACTTCTGGCTTGACGATCGTTTCACTATCCTCCTCCTGATAATCTTTTGCTGCTTGCCCTAAAATATATGGGATTACTTTCAGGTTGCCCGGACTCTTCAAGTTCAGTCCACTCAAGGTACCCGCCATGGAGACCCGGTTCAAGTCAAATTGTATGGGCATCGGAGCCCAATAGGCGATCTCATTGGTTTTACGGATATTTCTTCGGAAGTTGAAGCCCCATTGCTGGTTTTCGCCGGAATTGAAACGTAAAGTACGTAGAGGAATGGCAAATTCGGCACTCCAGCCGAAGGGACCTGCTTTGGCCTTCACCTCCCAGGAAGCATCCCAATTGATATTGAACCCGCCAATAATTCCTCCTTGTTGCCGATTGGCGTTGAAATTGTCCTGCCCTTCATTATTTACCTGCGCATCGTACTCAACCCCTTGAGAATTAGTGCCAAAAATGAAGCCATTTTGTCCGTCGTTGTAGGTGTCTACTAGAAAGATGAAGCTGTCCGTATTATCGAGAGAAGCGTCGCGACGAGGATCAGCGATCACGAGTTTATCTGGCTCCGTATCATGACAAACGACCGCGATGTAGAAAGTAGTGGCAGTATAAGCTACATACACTTGTGTTTTTTCCGAGGCGGGCTGCCCGGCATTGGGCTGCACCTGTAGCAACTCCGTGATGGCATCCATGGAATTCCAGATTTCGTCTGCCAATACCTCCCCATCGATCAAAGGAGATTCTTCCAGCAGAATAGCTTGCGTATTTGGTCGTTCGATTTGGCTTAAGTTGACTTGGCCAGAGCTGCTTTGCGGAAATAGGCTCAGTAGGCAAAAGCCCAAGAACAGTTGCTTGAGTTTTTTCATGGTCGTTTCGTTTTGTCTAGCGAGTAATACCGAAGAGCGATAATCGTCTACTATTTCTTGGCCTTCTTTTTCTTTTTGCTGGATTTAGCCAATGGGTTGAAATCCAGGCAGGCCTGTACCCAATTGGAAAGATCATCATCAATGTCTAAGCCTTCGGGTTCTATGAAAACATAACCTTTCATTGGCCTTCCAGTGAAGTCCATGGCTCTGATACCCGATTTTTCAAGGGCAGTTTCCTGAGCGTCCGGTCCGATCCGGGCCATCATCTCTTCCTTGACGACTCCCATACACATTTTGTCGTCGACCATAAAGCACAGACCTCCCATCATTTTTTTCTCCAGAAAATCTACGTCTTTATCTATTAAGATTTGCCGTAACCGATCGGCTAGTAATTCATTGTATGCCATATGCTTATCTTATGGTTCGCTGTTAATTATTGGGAGTTTAATGCCTGCCAAAAGGGACTCACGACGTCCAACCATTTTTCTGGGGCTTCGATTTGCGCGAAATGTCCCACTCCGGGTATCAGGCTAAATTTGGCTTGGGGCATCACCTTCTCCCTTAAATGATTGGCCACCGCCATTGGGGCCACCACATCTTGATCCCCCCAGCATATCTGGAGTGGGATCTTGGTATGCTTCAAAGGAGGGAGCCAACGGTGATCTTGGAAACGCTTGCGATCATTTAGGTAGCGGATAATGATATGGAATAGCTTTCTGCCTTCCTTATGGACGATCCCAGCCCACATCAACTGGATGGCTTCTTCACTCATTCCAGCACTTTCACTAGCACTTTTTACCTGTTGCCGGAACATTGGGAAATTCAATAATTTCCCCAGTATGGGCCCACCACGTTTGGTGAGTAACCATTTTTGAGTTATCCGTAGCTTAGCCTTTTCTAGCACCATATTTCCATTGGTAAAGGTGGCTGACAATATACCTGCCGAGAACCAAGCCGGAAGGACGTCCAGCTCATGCCGGGCAATTAACTCCGTCAGAACGGTATCGCCCATGTCGTGTGCCAAGATATGGCCTCCAGTTATGCCATAATGTTTCCATACCCACAAAGCACAATCTGTCTGTTCAAAAAGGGAATAGGTATATCCGCTCAAAGGTTTATCACTCATCCCATATCCCAGAAAATCAAAAACAACAATTCGCTTGAAGAAGGTCAGCAATCCCTCGATAGTCCCTTGATAAGAATAAGAAGATTCTGGAAATCCATGAATAAGAAGCAGCGTATCCGCTGGTGCCGCCTGGGCGTCTCCATATTGCTTGTTGAAGATTTTGTGTTCAAAGGGCCCCATGCTGATATATTGGCCGTCAGCAGCCCAATCCAAAAGGGTTTTCGGTAAGTTGTTAGTCGACATCTATTTTGGCTTTCGATCCGGTCTTAATTGATGAAAAGTAGTTGTTTTATTGACTTCTAGAATCAAAAGGTACGGAACTTCATCCGACTTTTCTAGTGTCGCAGAGCGTCAAGGCAGTCAAGCAGTTTCCATAATCACTAGGCCCTAAATCTGATGACCTGTCTAGAAATTTCGATAAAGTCAGTTCCAAATTGCAACTATTAGCGAGAAAAGTCATCTTTGAAAGAAACCCGACTCACATGTTATCTCACATCATCAAGCTGGCGTTTCGCAACTTCCGACGCCACAAAAGCTCCTTTTTTATCAATCTTATCGGCCTTTCTACTGGTTTAGCTTGTGCCTTATTGATCCTACTTTGGGTACAGGATGAATTGCGGATGGATAAATTCCATGCAAAGGATGATCGCTTGTTTCAGGTGATGGAACATCAGCAGTATGCAGAGGACATCATGACGACCTCTTCCACGCCTGGTTTGCTAGCGGAAACGCTCGCCGATGAGATTCCGGAAATTGAGCACGCCGCTACCTGGAACTGGCGGATGAATAATACGCTAACCGTCAAAGAACAAAATGTCAAGAAATATGGGCACTGGGCTGGGCCGGACTTCTTCCACCTATTTAGCTTTGATTTGACCCAGGGAACGCCCAATGATGTACTGAAGGAGATGAATGCCATCGTAATCTCCGAGAGCCTAGCTAAGTTGTTGTTTGGCTCTGGAGAAGAAGCTATGGGAGAGTCCATTGAAATCGAGCACGACGAGGTGTATGCCGTGACTGGTGTTTTTGAAGACCTACCTTCGAATTCTTCTCGACAATTCGACTTTATCCTCAACTTTGAAAAGTATAAAAAGGAAAATGAGTGGATTCGAAATTGGGGCAGCAACTCTCCTCAGACTGTAGTAACCTTGGTAGAAGGGGCGGATGCAGATGCGGTGAATGAAAAGATTGCTGGATTCGTGGGTAAATACACCGAGAATTCCAATGTCACCTTATTCTTGAAGCCCTTCTCAGAGCGCTACCTCTATGGCCGGTACGAGAATGGTAAGCAAGCGGGAGGGCGAATCGATTACGTTCGACTCTTTTCCATTATAGCGGTGTTTATATTGATTATTGCCTGCATCAATTTTATGAATTTGTCTACCGCACGAGCCTCAAGACGGGCCAAGGAAGTCGGTGTAAAGAAGGCTATTGGTGCGATGCGGGGCGCATTGGTGCGGCAGTATCTGGGCGAATCCATTTTAATAGCTGTATTCTCATTGCTGGTTGCCGTAGGTTTAGTGGCCTTATTCCTACCGCAGTTTAATTTGATCACGGATAAAATGCTAAGTCTGCGTTTTTCCCCTACGATCATTTTCTCCTTTTTAGGTATCACCTTATTTAGTGGCTTATTGGCAGGAAGTTATCCTGCTCTGTATCTTTCTTCTTTCCGGCCTGTGACGGTTTTAAAGGGAGAGATCAAGACTTCTCTCGGCGAACTCTGGGCACGTAGGGGATTAGTGGTGTTTCAGTTTACCCTATCCATAATCCTGATCGTTGCGGTGATGGTTGTCTATCGGCAGATCCAGTTCGTTCAGACACAGAATTTGGGATATGATAAAGAGCAATTGATCTATTTCGGTATGGATGGACGGCTTGCAGATCAGACCGAAGCCTTCCTCTCGGAAGCCAAGCGTATACCTGGCATTGAAAACATTTCTACCATTTCTCACGATTTGGTAGGTCGACAAAACAATACCAGCGGTTTGCAATGGGATGGAAAAGATCCTGAAGATCGGATACTTTTCGAGCACGTTAGGATCAATTATGACCTTTTGGAAACGATTGGGGTTGAATTGACAGAGGGCCGCTTTTTCTCGGAGGAGTTCGGTGCAGATTCTAGCAAGATTATCTTCAATGAAACGGCCGTTAAGATCATGGGGATGGATGACCCTATCGGGCAGAAGATTCGTTTATGGGACGAGTACGATATGGAAATTATTGGGGTGGTCAAGGACTTTCATTTTCAGTCGCTTCACGAGGCGGTTGAACCTTTGTTTTTCCGTTTGGCGCCAGAGAGTACTTGGGCTATGATGGCTAGACTGGAAGCGGGTAAGGAACGAGAAGCCCTGGCAAGTTTGAAGAAATTCTATGAAGACTTCAATCCAGGATTCTCCTTTGATGTCGAATTTACGGATGAACAATATGCTCGACAATATGCGGCAGAACAGCGAGTCGCATCACTATCTCGCTACTTTGCTGGTTTTGCGATCTTGATTTCTTGCCTAGGTTTATTCGGCTTGGCTATGTTTACGGCAGAACGAAAGAAGAAGGAAATCGGTATTCGGAAGGTACTGGGGGCTACCGTATCTAATATTGTCGTCCTGCTCACCAGAGATTTCACCCGTTTGGTGCTGTTTTCTATCATCCTGGGGCTACCCATTGCTTATTTTATGGTGAGTAGATGGCTGAGAGCTTTTGCTTACCACATTGAGTTGAACCCCTGGTTTTTTGCTTTGGCAGGTTTGGTGGTGATGCTGATATCCTGGGCAACGGTAAGTTCGCAAGCGCTGCGTTCGGCCCATGCTAATCCAAGGGATTGCCTACGAAATGAATAAGCCCATTTTTTCGTGCTTGTCTGAAGACAGGGCACTATCCACCGGGATGGCGCCCTGTTTGCATATAGGCTTACTGGATGGGCACGGAAACTTTAGTGTCTGCCCATTTCAAAACTAGGGCGGCAGATCCTTGTTCTGAGAGTTCAATGGTGAAAAGTTCGACGGATTCCGCGAGCTTTTGAACCGCGGCATCGACTTGCAGCACATCCGCGGCGGGATCTCTCGAAGCTTCACTGTTGAAGTTTACCCCCCAACTATACTGCTTCTCATTGAAAATTATCTTCCAGCTCTGTTCCCCTGGGATTGTCCACAGGGTATACTTCCCAGCCGGAAGTTTACCACCACCGATACTGAGATCTTTATTGGTGGTAATAGTGGTAGCTTCATTTGCTCCTGTTCTCCATACTACACCATAGGGAACCAATCCACCAAATATCTCCCGACCTTTCACGGAAGGTCTATTGTAATAAACGCTTAGTTCCATATCCCCCTGTGTATACTCTATTGTATCTTCGGGGCTGTGTTTTTTGGTTTGTGCTTGCAGCACCTTAAAGGCTATAAAGAGGATAACCGCCAAGGACCCGATAATGATCCCTGTCCATTTAAGAAACTTTTTCATGATCAAAGTATTATTGAAAGAAGGAATGTGTGTTTCGAAAATCTGCTGGACTTGAAGCTGGTTTGTGCGCTAAGGTACGAAGATCAGGACTTGCAGACGGGGATTTTCGATCAGTGAACCCAACAGCTATACCTTTCTCCGAAGGAGATTTGATTGGCCGACAACGCAAAAACTAGGATGAAGAACATCTTGTATTTACTATTGGCAACAGCCACGTGGGGGCTAAATTTCTTCTTGGCTAAACTCATGATGGAAAGTAGCTCTGCGCTACAGGCTGGTTTTTGGCGTTATTTCATTGCTGTGCTTATTCTGATTCCCATTTTGTGGAAGCAATTACCCTCCTGGAGTCTAGTGTGGCAAAATAGTAAGTTACTGCTAGTTGTAGGCTTAGTAGGGATTTTTGGGTTCAATTACTTTTTCTTCATCGGGCTTTCGGGGACCTCAGCGATTAATGCTGCCCTGATCATGAGTTTGAACCCCGCTCTCACCTTGGTTTTAGCCTGGATTATGTATGGCCACAAGATATCAGCTGCCCAAGGAATTGGGATACTCTTGGCTTTTCTTGGGGTGTTGGTTTTAATCAGTAAAGGCAAGCCTTGGCAATTGGAAGGTTTGGTGATGGAACCCGGAGATACCTATATGTGGATAGCTAACTTTGCTTTTGCTGTCTATCACTTAGGGGTGAGGAAATACAAGGGGAATTTGGAGAATATTCATTTTACGTTCTTTACTACGCTGATCTGTTGCTTTTGCTTCTTATTGGTTATTCAACCCTATCCCCTGCAGGAATTAACGACCTATCCAGCTGAATTCTGGTATGCCGCCATCGGGATGGGAGGACCTGGTACAGCGCTAGCTTATTTCGCATGGAATCATGGAGCAGCGGGTCTTGGATTAGGCAGAGCTGCAGTATTTATGAACACGGTGCCTTTCTTTACCTCTATATTCGCACTGCTATTCGGAGCCACGCTCTATCTCTTTCATCTGTGGAGTGGCCTGCTCATTATATCTGGCTTATTGGTTATTCAGTTGCAGCAATGGCGCGCGACTCGCTGAGGTTTTCTTCGTTGCAGGAATCCTTCGTTGGGGTAATAATGGGGAACCTAAGCAGGAATGCACTGCCCTTACCAGGCTTGGAATGCATAATGCGAATGTCACCATCCAATCGATCTAGAATTTTTTTAGCTGTAGCTAAACCAATACCAGTTCCTATATAATCTTGGCGATTGTGTAAGCGCTTGAATAGGTCAAATATGTACTGATGAAATTCCGTCTCTATGCCAATTCCATTATCTGTGATTAGAAATTGATGATACCTAGAAGTGGCATCGTAGTGAATCTCCACTTTCGGTTCTTGGCTATCGTTGTAAAGGAACCCATTTTCTAATAAGTGTTTGAACAACATGAAAATCAGCCGTTCATTACCATAAATTACAGGGAGATTATGAGAAAGTAATTTTCCTCCTTTTTCTTCAATGATTTCAGAAAGATTGGATTTTAATCTATCAATCAAGATTTCCATTTCGAAGCACTGGAATACTTCCTGCTGCTGCTTGTCAATGTTATTGTACAACAAAAGATTGTTGATCAACAAATGCAACTGCTTACCGTTCTGCACGATGTAGTGAAAATATTCCTCCAATTTGGAATTGGCAGGTACTTCTCGTAGCGCAAGATTGGTGAAACTGACAATATTTCTAATGGGCTCTTTGATATCGTGGGAAAGCAAATGATTGAACCGTTGGAGTTCTTCCCGTACTTCTTGAAGGGGAGCCGTGCGATCCAGTTGCAACTGCAGTTTTCGCTGTTTTGTAACATCCTGAGCAATAAAAATTCGCTTCTGATCCGCTACACTAAGATGACTCTGAAGCCTAACCCAGCGATAATGCCCGCGCTTATCCCGAATTCTTAACTCCAAAGGGCGTGAGGGTTCCTCACTTTTTCTCAGTGCCTTTTGTGCCTGGGGGGCATCCTCTTCATGTAACAAGGAGAAGATATCCGAACCTTTAATCTTATCTCCGGAGTAACCCAGGGCCTTTTGAAAAGCCGGGTTTACCGCTTCAATGGCTCCGTAAAGGGAGGAAATAGCAATGAGATCCGTTGATAGCTCGAAGACTTTTAATAAACAGTTCATGGTGTGGTCGCTAATGTACATGATTTGTGATCTTCTAATCCTACTTTCCAATAAACAGGTCAACCGGGGGAACGGTTAGTCAGTTCTTAAAGCAGTCAGTACCTGCCTTACAATAGTGACAGTTACAGTATGTGTAACCCTATTGAGGTATAGTGTATAGTCTGCTCTCAGTCGTATTATCAACTTTGGCTTTTACAGGAAAATGAAGGAATAGAGTCTAGGCTAGTTCGGTCGAAATAAGCTGTTAATCTGAGTGGTTGAGTAAGGCTTGTTCAAAAATGTTTGGGCGAAGGTTTCTGCTCTTTGAATTTTCTTTCCTTCCAGACAAAAGTCCAGGCTTTAAACCTTTAATGAATCGGTATTATTTGATTTTTGTGACATAGCAAAAGTGTTGATGTATACATCTGCATATGGGGGAGAAGGTATACTATTGATGCCTGGGCGTTCCTAGAGAAGGTTTTCTTCTTGCTTGAATTCAGATAATAAGCCCTTAAATACAACAATTCGGCAATTCGGCCGTAAACCCCTACCAGGAATGCTAGTGTTATTCCTGATAAGCCTCATATTTGGCAGAAAGCCTACGTTTTACCCTACCACTCAATTCTGGTCTCATTATAAGTAGTGTGACAATAGTAATCTTCAAGTTTCTGGTAGTGTGTTTTTATGGCCAGACAAGGCAGAAAAATCGCACCCCTGTCCAGCCGGCCAGGCGGGATAGCCGTAGGCTAAGTAAGATTCTTTCTAACGAAGGTTGGACGAAAAAGACGCAGCAGAAAAACACGAGTATCTATTGTCACACTACTTACGAATATGATTTCAATTACTTTTGCATAGTACGCTGGATGTTCAGACTGCTATCTTATAATGCTAGAAGACCATGTCAAAAAAGAAAATTCGCTTATTGGTTGATGCTCGTGTATTGGAAGGAGAAGCACAGGGAAGTGCAACTTATCTTAGAGAATTATATCGAGCATTTATGCATGCTTATGGAGATCAATACGAGCTATTCTTTGCTGCAGAGAATGAGCAGGCCATTCGCGATCAATTTCCAAAACAATATCAATTTGGCTTTATTCCTTTGCATACAGGAAGCCGAACCAAGCTGTACGGCAAGGTTTTTCCCAAATTGATTAAAGAATGGAAGATCGATTGGGCGCATTTTCAGTACATGGTTCCATTTTTCAAGAAGTGTGGCCATATTGTCACAACTCATGATGTGTTATTTTTGGACTTCCCGCAGCAATTTCCTTGGACATATCGAACCAGTAGAAGGATTTTGTTCAAACTGGCCTTTTGGAATAGTGACATCAAAGTCACCGTGTCAGATTACTCGAAACGAGCCATTAGTCAGCATTTTGGGGTTCGATCGGAGGAAATCGTCGTGACGCCCAACGCTGTACGTGCACAATATTTTGAGGAACATGATAAAACCCAGATCCGCCAAGAATTGGAAAGCCAGCATGGGATCAAGGATTTTGTTCTATTCGTAAGTAGATTGGAACAAAGGAAGAATCATCGTTTGTTGCTGGCAGCCTTTGAGAAACTGGAGTTATACGATGATTATCAGTTGGTGTTTGTTGGGAATAATTCTCTAGATGATGAGGCCTTGCAAGGCTTGGTAGAAGAAGCGCTGCGCAAGTATTCGGGACGCTTCCATTGGTTCCGTCAAGTCGATGAGCCGCTTCTTATGCAATTATATCGAGGTGCGAAGGCTTTTGTTTACCCTTCCTTGGCGGAAGGATTTGGTATCCCTCCACTAGAGGCTGCTGCCTGTCTAGTGCCTACCCTATGCGCCAGCAATACGGCCATGACAGATTTTACATTTTTCGGAAATAATTTGTTCGATGCGGATCAGCCCGAGCAATTCTATGAGAAGTTGCATCGCGTTTTGCAATCTACGCCCAATGAGGAGGAACTCCTCGATATTGCACAGCAGATCAAACAGAAGTACAGCTGGCGTTATGCCGCCCAAGTAATCCACGAATCCATCACTGGCCAGAAACCTTCTCCTCAACCTAAGAAAGCACAGATGGCTAAGCTCTAGGCTTAGATGATACAGCATAATATGACTGAGTTCTGGGGGGGCAACATCCAGAACTCAGCCGCTAACTCACGACCCCTCATCCCATTGAGCTGCACTACGGTAGTGTACTCCTCCGATAAGTTTCCCAAGTGACTTGTTCCGCCCCATTTTCCAAAAAATGAATGATAATGCTATTTTTGGACGGAGATCAGAGTATCCAAAAATGAACAAGCTAGATCATTCTTTCTATCAAAATACTGATGTTGTCGCCGTAGCCAGGCAATTGCTTGGTAAGTATTTGGTTACGGAATTTGACGGCTTGTACTGCAGCGGTTTGATTACTGAAGTGGAAGCCTATCGAGCACCGGATGACAAGGCTTGTCACGCCTATAATAATCGGCGCACTAAACGGACAGAGATTATGTTTTGGCCCGGTGGTGTAGCCTACGTCTACCTTTGTTATGGGATTCATCACTTATTCAATGTGGTGACAGGTGACGCGGAGATGGCTCACGCCGTCTTAATAAGGGCGGTGCAAGCAGAGGAAGGTCTGGAGACAATGGAGCGTCGACGAGGCATGTCTGCCCGGAAACCACAATTAAGCTCGGGTCCCGGCGTTATGTCTAAAGCGATGGGGATTACGACAGATTGGACGGGACAGAGTTTGGTAGAAGACGGGAGTCCGATTTGGATAGAAGATAGAGGCTACGAATTGAGGGAGCAGAACATCGGAGAAAGTACTCGAATAGGGGTGGACTATGCTGAGGAATGTGCCTTATGGCCTTGGCGTTTTTTCCTAAAAGACACCAAATGGGTAAGCCGATTCAAGCCTCCGAAGTTAAGCCAGAACTCCCCTTAATCACCCCATAATAATCTAATTCAAGAAATGATGAAAAGACTACTGGGACTGTTATTGTTTTTACCCCTTACGATTTGGGCGCAGTACGCAGATGACGACCTTCAATTCATTGATCACACCTATGTTGAAAATATCAAGTCGGTCAAGTTGAATGTGGCCAATCTACCGCTCAGCATGCCTGTGATCAATTTAGATTCAAGAGTCCCCTTGATGTTGTCCTTTGATGACCTAGATGGGGAGGTGAAAAACTACATTTATACCGTACAGCACTGTGATATAAATTGGGAACCCTCCAACCTGGTAGATACAGACTATCTAGATGGGTATATGGACGATGATATTGATCAATATAACTTCAGTTTTAAGACCAATCAGGCCTTTGTCCATTACGAGCTGCTCTTGCCTAATGATGATTTCCAATGGACCAAATCGGGCAACTATCTTCTGAAAGTATATGAAGATGAAGATGAACAACGATTAGTGCTTACGAGGCGTTTTGTGGTGGTTGATCCTAAGGTAAGTGTGAGTGCTAAAGTAGTGATGCCTGCTCTGGTCAGTAAGTCGAAGACACACCAAGAAATTGATTTTGCAGTTGACTACGAAAAGTTTCCGATGCGTAGCCCACAGCAGGAATTGAAAGCGGCGGTATTACAGAATGGTCGTTGGGACAATGCCTACACCGACCTTTCTCCCAATTTCACTCGCTTGGGTGCCGTTGTATTTGACTATCAGAATAAGATTGTCTTTCCAGCGGGCAAAGAGTTTCGCTTTGCAGATATTAGGAGTTTCAGGTTTGGGACGCCCAGTATTGCCATTGTGGAGGAGGTCAATGGAACGTATGAGGTAGCTTTGAATATAGAGGAAAAACGCTCCAATGTACACTATGTAAGTTGGGAAGATTTTGGTGGGAGTTTTGTGATTGAAACCAGAGATCAGCGCAACAATGAGTTATCCGCTGACTACGGCAACATCTTCTTCTCCCTGGCTGTAACGGCACCTTTGTACGATGAGGAGATCTATATTTTTGGAGGGCTCACCGATTGGCAGTTAAAGGAAGAGTTTAAAATGATCTACAATCCGGCAGTCAATGCCTATGTAGGGAAGTCCTATTTGAAGCAGGGGGTCTATGATTTTATGTACGTTACGGTGCCGCGAGATCCTAAATTGCGAAAGAAAGCAATGCCGAATCTGGAGGAGTTAGAAGGAAACTGGTTCGAAACGGATAACAACTACACGATCTTGATCTACTACAAGCCCTTTGGTGAAAGATACCACCAAGTTATTAGTGCTAGGACTTTTAGCTCTTTGGATCGGTAACAGGAGGAATACTACAATTTGGATGAAATGAAAATTGCCAATTGGGAAATGGTCCAATTGGCAGTTTTTTTTGGCATCTTTAAGTTAATTGGTAAAAATGTATTTTCTTTTGGCCCTTGACTCTGATCAATTAGGGACGAATAAAGGAAAAACTGTTCCCTTCCAAATTTGATATCTGAAGCCTTTAGATGCTATTTTGCTTTAGCATATAGAGAACCCAAACGCTATGACTCTCTTCGTATTTACCCCTTAATTTAGTTTAGTTGTTGTCATGATATTTCTCGTTTATACAAAATACAATAGTAGGACGATTCAGGAAAGTATAGGGGAAAGTGAATATAGCTACTACTTTGTGTTGAAGAAATTCTTGCCAGTCCTCGAGAAAATCGGAGAAGTGCAGCGAGTGGAAAACCCATTGCTGGAAGTAGATCCGATTTATCAGCAAGCCCTGCAAGTTGGTCAGGCCTGTTTCTTTCTCAGTTTCACCGCACCTCACAACACGATCTTGGGTTTGGAATGTCCAACGATACCTGTTTTTGCCTGGGAATATGATACGATACCTAATGAAAGCTGGGATGGCATTGAAACAAATGATTGGGTGTATGTCCTCAAGCGTTTAGGTGCCGCGATTACTCATTCTAACCATAGTGTACAAGTGGTTCAAAAGGAACTAGGTAAAGATTTTCCGATCATTTCCTGCCCTGCACCTTTGGAAAAACGATTTTCCCTTAAGTTAGAACAAATTCAAAGTAAGCGGCCTGTCCATCAATATACCTTGAACCTGAGCAAAGAAGTGATTGATTCGAAAGAAGTAAAGGGACGGCTCTTGAGTAGTAAAAAAAGTATGGCCGACCGGATCGAGATTACGCATGTACTTTTGCAGACTTGGTCGCATAAGGTACTGGAGGATATGATTCCTCATAGATTGTATCGGTTTATCCGAAAGACCTACCTGTTGACGGGGACATTAGTTGCGCAAACACTGCGGTTTGTTAGTGCGATGATTAAAAAATTGAGGCCAAGTTCAACTGGGAAGAAAAATAAGGAGGATGCTTTTCCGAACCAGGAACAAAACGCCGTAGATACTACGACGGTCTCAGGGGTAATCTACACCTCAATACTTAATATTTTTGATAATCGGAAGAACTATTCAGATATGCTTACCGCATTTTGCTTTGCCCTGAAGGACCAGCCCGATGCGACGCTGATTCTGAAAACGCCGATCATGGGGAGTCCTTATTTTTATCGAGAAAAGGTGACGAATTTTCTACGAAAGCTACCCACCTTTAGCTGCCGGGTGTTGGTCATCGGCCATTACCTGGATAGCGGGTCCTACTTGAAATTGCTGAAGGCCACCAGCTTCTATGTAAATACCTCCTACGGTGAAGGACAATGCTTACCTCTAATGGAATATATGGCCACAGGGGTGCCTGCGATCGCACCAAAGGCGACAGCCCTGGCGGATTATGTTGACGATTCAAATGCTTTTACCTTGAAGACCTGCGCTGTCCCGACGGCTTGGCAACATGATGAGCGTAGGGCCATACGTACGGTTCAGCATCGCCCTGATTGGTATGCCTTGGTGGAAGCTTACCAAGCCAGCTACGATATGGCTAAAAATAGACCAGAGGAGTATCATGAAATGAGTTCCAGTGCTCATGCTACTTTACGAGATCATATTTCAGCGGAGAAAGCGCAGGAGAAATTAAAGCTGTTTTTTAAAGGATTGCTTGTTGTTTAGGGTTATTCAATCGTTTATATGGGCTTAAAAGCTAACATATCATTTCTAATCGAAAGCGTCGGTAGGTGGCTCAATAGAGAATCGCTTAAGAAGCGATATCGCAGCACAAGAATCCGTCTTTTGAAGCCAGAAGCCAATAAAAGAGCCTTTCTCGTTCTAGGACCTGAATCTCATGGTACACACCTGGTGACCGATATTCTCTTGAACGCGGGTTGCATAGGTCACGCGGGTAACCATGTACCCTGGCAACCTGACAATAAGGAACTCATTCGCGGGATCAAAAAGCCTTGGGAGTATACCTTCCCCACTGATTTGCAACCTTGGGATCGGCAATTACCTACGGTAGAAGATCCGATTGTCTGGAGACGCAGTATCCCGCATGGTAAGCAGTGGATAGATATCAGTGATATGATCAATATCCTGAAAGAGCGCCACTATGCGGTGCATGTAGTAGTTGTAACTCGCGATCCCTTTTCAGCCATCCATTCCCAACTGAAGTGGCGTCACGTAAAAAGCCTGGAGAAGGGAAAGGCTAATGTATCCAGGGCCTACCTACATATATTTCGGCATTTATCGCGATCGAGAACGCCCTATACCTTGGTCAGTTACGAATCTCTGGCTTCCTATCCCAAGGCCCAGGATTTTTTGTTGGAGCAGATTGGCTTGGAGCTGCCAGAAAGAAGATGGCCGATATACGATGGTAACCGCAAATGGCATGATATCAAAGCGGAAGATACTCTAGCGGATTTTCCCGAAGGATGGTATCCTTGCAAGGCGGGACACAAGGGGAGATACTTTGAGCAAGTAGAGAAAGGCTATCAAAAGATGAAGGAGCAAGAGTTGATCATATGTGGCTTAGCCCGGGATGTCATGCAGGCCTTGCCCAGAACCATTGCCAGAATAGAGAGATTGGGAGGGAAGTTTAAGAATTACAGAGTGGTTATCTTCGAAAATGACTCTACTGATGGTACCTTGGAACAGCTCCAGTATTGGCAAAAAGTGAACGAGCGAGTTGAAATAATATCGGAAAAATTGGGGGCTAGGAAGTGGGGGCAGGTACAGGATCTGGGGAGAATGGCACAAATGGCGACCTATCGCAATCGTTATTTAGAACACATTCGTGAACAGCAATATCAATTTGATTATCTCATTGTGTTTGATTTGGATATTCCTTTGGGTTTCAGTTATGATGGCATTGCGCATAGCTTTGGGTATGAGAACTGGGATCTGGTAGGATCAAACGGTATTTTAGTACCGCCTTATGGGGACCCGATTCCCAATCCGATTTTTTATGATGCTTTTGCTTTTCGACCGAAAGGAAACATCCCTCCCAAAAGCCTTCAAAAAATCAATGCCCTCCAGTTTCAGCGGGGGGAGGAGTTGGTTCCGGTAGACTCTGTTTTCGGCGGATTAACCATCTACCGAGCTGCTGGAATTTTAGCTGGCGCCCAGTACAGTGGGGAGGATTGTGAGCATGTGATGTTGCATCAGTGGCTGCGAGAGAACGGGTTCGATAAGCAATTCCTAAACCCAAGTCAAATCGTACTATACAGTGGACGTTCATGATCGTACAAGACAGACCATACCGTAAATTTATCATTTTAAGTTCTCCTCGGTCGGGAACTCACATGCTACGTACTACGCTACGCAACCACCCCCATATTGCCGCGCGTTCGGAGTTGTTTAATCCTGATTTCCAGCGGGATAAGCCTTTTGGCCCCGAGACACCTGCCCTAGAAATATTGAATAAATATATTTTTCGGGATTATCCGGAGCCGATAAAGAGAGTGGGATTTATTATCCACCGCAGCGGAACTCCTTTTGGAGATTGGCCAGATTTATGGCCGCTGTTGCAGGCGGACAAGTCGATCTATGTGATAAGCCTACGTCGCAGAAATTTACTGAGAAGATATCTTTCTTATCAGACCATGCGTACCTTCAGAGGGAAACCTCCACAACCTTTGACCTTTGATCCGGAGGTGTTGAAAGAAGACTTTATCTACCAGGAAAAAGAACTCGATGCCTTTGATCAACAATTTGCCGGGCATCCTTTGATCAAGGTGTACTACGAAGACCTTTGCACTGATTATCATCGAACGGTTAAAAGTGTATTAAAGTTCTTGGGAGTGAATGACCTCAAGCTGTGGCCAGATGAAAAAGGGAAACCGATTCGCAAACTAAGTCAAGCGATCGCTAATTACGACGACTTAGCCGCTTATTTCTCAGCGACCAAATGGGGATCCTTTTTTAATGACGATGAGCGGGTCGTTCATATTTTGAAACCTCAAGGTGAGAGCAGACCAGAGCAATTGAATATTTTTGGAAAGGCTGGTGCCTATGTAAAAGACCGGCTAAAGCTTGAGCCTTTACTGTCTATACAAGAACGTTATCTTTTGAGTAATAGGGAGTTCTACTCTACTTTATTCCGAAATTGGTGGTTGAGAACAGTAGGGTATTTATTTATAGGTAGGTCGCGATTCTATAAAGAATTGCCAAGGGATGGTAGCAATTACTATTCGAGGAAAGTGGAGGAATTGATTATTCGTTCCTTCTTTCAAGATCGTAAAGCAGGTTTTTTTTTAGATGTGGGCTGTGCCTCGCCCATTAGGCATAGTAATACTTTTTTCCTGGAAAGACATTTAGGATGGAACGGAATTGCAATGGATGCCAATCCCCCCAATAAAGCACGCTGGAGAAGGTACCGTCCGAATTCTAAGCTCTATACCTTCCTCATTTCGGATCAATCGGGAACGCTGGAAAAATTTTACGAATCAGGAGAGGTGGGATCTACGCAGAAAGAAAGAGTACTTCAGGGTAAGGGCGTTCGGGGTAAAGAGATTCAAGTGCCAAGTATCACACTTTCAAAATTACTAGATGATAATGGTGTCAAAAGGATTGACTTTATGTCGATAGACATTGAAGAGTCGGAGTTAGAAGCACTAGAAGGCTTCGATATAGAACGGTTTCGACCCGCTCTGGTTTGTATCGAATGGTCGCACAAAAACAAGGAGGAAATATTAGCCTATTTTGACTCTCATCATTACGAAATGCTCGAAGAATATGAGCCTTTAGATAATTCTAATTGGTATTTCGTTCCCAAAACAAACCCGTCTTGAAGATATGAGGCAGAATATTCGTTCGCACTATATTGGTGATATTGAGATACTTCGGGCTTTTGCTATTTTGTTGGTTGTATTTCACCATGCAAGTAAAGCAGGGTATTTCTTAGGGATTCCTTTTACCAAAGAGTTTTTCCATTACTTTGGAGGAGGTAAAGGAGTCGATCTGTTCTTCGTTATTTCGGGCTTTGTGATTGCTAGGAGTCTATTACCGAAACTGCAAGGTGCGGTGGATAGAAGTGCATTTTTGAGGCAGGCAATTACCTTTTGGATCCGGCGTTTCTGGCGATTGGCTCCATCCGCGTGGCTATGGCTACTCATTCCTGTATTCCTGGCTTTTTTTTTCAATGCATCGGGAACGTTCGGAACTTTAAAAGGGAACTTTGCTGGTATGGCAGCAGGTATACTGAATGTGTACAATTTCTACTTTGTTTCAATATTTGGCGATCCAGTTTACGGTAATACAAATTTTGTGCACTGGACACTCTCGCTTGAGGCACAGTTCTACTTTATTTTGCCTTTCGTCATATACTTTTCTCGAAATAGGCTAGAAGCCTTACTGCTTATCTTGGTAATTCTCCAGCTTCTTATATTTCGAAACAAATGGATGCTGATTGCTCGGATGGACGGCTTCTTTCTCGGCGTTCTCATTGCTTACTGGAAACAAAATAGCCTAGGCTTTTCTCTGCTGGAGCCTAAGATTCTGAACAGTGCTTGGGCAAGAGGATTCTTTTCTTGTCTTTTGATTTTTGCTTTGTTGGTGGTAAGTGGAAAACTCAAGATCTTACCACAGCCCTACAAAGTGAGCATGGCTGCCTTGGTGAGTGGCATAGCTGTTATTGTAGCCAGTTTCGATAAAGGCTATATCATACGCAGTAAGTGGTTGAAGAAGGTGCTTGTATGGATTGGGGCAAGATCATATGGTATTTACTTAGTACATATTCCTATATTGCATTTGATGATCGAATGCTATATTAGACAGTTCCCCAAATTCCAGCAGCATGACCAATGGGGTGTGCTTGTCGCACTCTTTGTGTTTTTATGGTTATTGCTAACTACTATTATCTCGGAACTTAATTTTCGCTTCATCGAAGAACCCTTTAGAAAGACAGGGCGTAGGATCGCTAAAAACTATTTCGAAACGCACAATCAAACGAAGGAATAATGTGGCTTAAAATACGGAATAAGATTATCAAGCCTAACCCCTTGCCTTATCGCATAAGATTCAGTTATCACAAGTGTCTGACCCGTTATATGGATGCCATTTTCGATAAGAATGTGCATTTCCTGGGCAATCAAGTGGAGTTTGTTCAGCATGTAGTTCAGAATCGAAAAGCTCTTTTCATTTCTCTTAATAATGGGGCAGTTTACCCGGGGCGTAAAATTTTTGCCAATGCCAAGATGGTCCATTTAATTCGTCATCCCAAGGACCTAGTAATTTCTGGATATCATTACCACAAAAAGGGATCAGAAACCTGGAATAAGATGTCATTGCCTAAGCCAAAATTTTATAAGTTTTCCTTGGAACTGGATCATGTGTTAAATGATGAGGAGAAAAAATTGCTTCACCCAGAAGTTACCTATCAAGAATTGCTGCAAGGCTTACCCTTCGAAAAAGGGATGATGACTGAAATGGTATGGTTAAAGTACATCAAGACCTTCAGCCCACTGATTTACTATCAATCTTCACTACTGCCGACTTATCGTTTTGAGGAGATTATGGAAGATCCAGTGGCAGGGGTGAGAAAGATTTGTCAACATTGGCAATTATCAGAGGAAGATGTAGCTTACTATTGCGATCGTGCCGCCCACTATAATCGAAACCCCAGTTACCCAATTAGAAACAGTGCAGCGTACCAGTATAAAGATGTCTACACCAAGGAACTCAATCGTTTTTTTAAACAACAATTTAATGAGTTGGTGACCAGGTTGGATTACCCCGATTAAGCTCACCTATGTTTTTTAATTCACTGGATTTTGCGTTGTTTTTGCCTGTTGTCTTTTTGCTGTATTGGTTTATTGGCCGCCGGCAACTCTATGTCCAAAACCTGTTCCTGGTACTAGCAAGTTATTTCTTCTATGCTTGCTGGGACTGGCGTTTCTTGTCCCTTATTTTTTTGAGTACGCTTGTTGATTTCACAGCTGGTTTAGCTCTATCCAAACAAGATGAAAAATGGAAAAGGAGGACCTTGCTCTGGTGTAGTATTGTTTGTAATGTCGGTATTTTGGGGTTCTTTAAATATTACAACTTCTTTGTTCAAACCTTCACAGAGGTTTTCACGCTCTTCGGCTTAAGATTTCACTTGGCTACACTTAAGCTCATCTTGCCAGTAGGGATCAGTTTTTATACTTTTCAGACTCTGAGTTACACGATTGACATCTATCGAAAGCAGTTGAAGCCCACTCAGGATTTTATAGCATTTGCCGGATTTGTCAGTTTCTTTCCGCAATTAGTGGCCGGTCCGATCGAGCGAGCCACAAATCTACTTCCTCAGTTTTTAGCCGATCGCACTTTTAACTACGCTAAGGCGGTAGATGGAATGCGGCAGATACTATGGGGATTATTTAAAAAGGTGGTCGTCGCAGACAATTGTGCGGAGGTAGTCAACCTTACTTTTAGCCATCCTGGTGATTACTCGGGAAGTACGCTACTGCTAGGAGCTGTATTTTTCGCCTTTCAGATCTATGGGGACTTCTCGGGTTATTCAGATATTGCCATTGGTACGGCCAGATTATTCGGATTTGAACTAAAGCAGAATTTTTCCTTCCCCTATTTTTCAAGAGATATTGCAGAGTTTTGGCGGCGATGGCACATTTCCCTTTCGACCTGGTTTAGAGATTACTTATACATTCCTCTAGGAGGGAGCCGTGGATCCACCTTGAATAGAGTAAGAAATGTTTTTATCATATTTATAGTCAGCGGGTTTTGGCATGGAGCCAATTGGACCTTCCTAGCTTGGGGCGGACTTCATGCTCTTTGTTTTCTGCCCTTGCTGCTAAGGCACAAAAATCGAGTACACCTGGATGTAGTAGCTAAAGGAGGTGCTTTCCCTTCCCCTAAGGAGGCTTTGCAAATGCTGCTAACCTTTGGGATCGCCACTCTTGCTTGGGTTTTCTTCCGAGCGGAAAGTGTCCATCACGCTTTGGCGTATTTGTTCGGAATTTTTCAAAGGTCCTTATTTAGTATTCCTTCTCTCTCCCCATTACATGTTTGGGTAGGCGTTGTGGTCATGATTATTGTCGAATGGACTCATCGGGATCAGGAGCACGGACTACAATTAAATCACGCTAGGATAGGAAAGCCGTTGAGGTGGTTCGTTTATATCTTACTCCTTTTTTCCATCGCCTTTTTTATGGGGGATGCCAATCCTTTTATCTATTTTCAATTCTAGAGTCTGTTGCCAATTATGAAGCGGTTCCTAAAGAATAGTACACTCTTTTTCTTGATTTATTTAGGAGTTTCCCTAATTATTTCATGCTTCCTTCCCTACCATTGGGGCAACCCGCGCTATAGTGTGAAGATCAAGCACCTGAAGCGTAATCAAGGCGATAAATACGATACCTACTTTTTTGGTTCAAGTAGGGTTTATCGGCATATAGACCCTAGTTTGTTTGATAGCCTAGTGAATGCTACCAAGGGACAGAATATCCATTCTTTCAATTTGGGCGCACCTGGGACGTTTCCTCCTCAATCCTATTTTCTGTATGAGCAGTTTCTGGACTCGGAACTTTCTAAGGGGGTAAAATATTGCTTCTTGGAGTTAATGGATGTAGCTAATATTCCCGATCATATAATGCATGAGGAGAAAACAAATTATTGGCTGAATGGGAAGGATATGAGTTTTGTATTTCAATCTGTTATATCTGACAAAAACGAAAGCGCTGCACAGAAATTTACCCAGTTGTCAGTCTATTTTAAGTCCTATCTGGAAAGGGTGCTTCACCTAGGACATTTTAGTCGTCAATTGACAGAGACCAATTATTATGATCCGGAATATCTGGGGCCATCACAGAATGGGCATTTACCTTTAGAATATGAAATTGAGACTGCATCAAACCCAGCCTTACGCGAAGCCCTATTGGAGCGAAGGCAGGGATTGGAGAAGTTTCCGACGGCCTTGGAACAACGTAAAAAAAGAATGATCGCGGCCGAAAGCAAGACATTAAGCAATGAATACGATAGGATTCATCAACAAAGAATCCTAGAATTGATTCAGAAGTCACGTCGTAGCGGGATCCAATTAATCTTTATGTTTATAGCACCGAAACCAAACTCCGCCTATCGAAATGTAGTGGATCTAAAACCGCATCTTCCGGACGATCAGCTGATTGAAATAACTCCCTTGAAATATCCCGAGTTATTTACTATTGAAAACGCTTTTGATATTGGACACTTTAATACGCAAGGAGTCCGATTATTTACAAGCTATTTGGCAGAAGAATTCAAAGAGATTAGAGATATTGATTAATAATCTACTACGAAATGGAATTAGATTTTATAGTAGCCGGTTACAGCAAGTGTGGAACAACCACCCTTTGCTCTATGTTAATGTCTCATCCCCAGCTATTTATTCCCCCTCGCTTTAAAGAACCCCGCTTCTTTATCGATGAGGCGTATAAATTGAGATGGCAATGGTTCAGTAATTTATTTCATGAGGCCTCTGCTGATATGTTATTAGGAGAGGGCACGGTTGCATATTCTGAGTATGAATTTGCAGAGGACTGTTGTCAGAGAATAAAGAAGACTTTTCCTTCGATTAGGATTATGCTGATTGCTCGTGATCCGATCGATCGCCTAGAGTCCTCTTTTCGTGAAATGCATAGTAGTGGTCCAGATTGGGCGGTAGAGTGCCCATTTGATATCAAAGACGCGCTGTTGGACCTTCCCAATATGCTCAACGATACTCAGTATTTTGAGATATTATCCATCTATCAACGCTATTTTCAAGCGGAACAGCTTCTTGTCCTTTTCCAGGAAGAGCTAAAAGCCAACCCTCAGGACGTCTTAGAGCGCTGCTTTAATTTTCTGGGAGTTGACCCAAAACCGGTGATATTACTACAGGATAGACAATTGAATCAGGCGACCGACAAATATTACGATACTGAAGCACTTAGAGCACTTCGAAATTTAAAATTACACCCCGAAGGAACCCCTCATCTCCGCGAAATCCCTACCTACCTGCAAAACCAATTTTTACCACAGCTTAATTTGCGGAAACCCTTTCAAAAGAAAAAACTGCATTGGTCGAAGGAAGCTAAAGAACTGGTGATCAGAAAACTGGGAAGTGGGCCAGAGCGGTTCTTGCAGGCACAGGGTAAGGATCTACGCTTTTGGCCAAGATATCGGTCCTTTCTTAAGGGAGTTTAGCCTCTACGGCGTCCATGAGTGCATTGAACTGGGGGGTGATCGTGGCAATTGAGCAATATGACCTCAGGGTATTTGTGGCATTTTGAGCCATAAGATGATACTGGTCAGGACTGTTTTTGGCCAGATCGTAGCTTTCAGTAAAGAGCTGCCTGAGTGTAGAAGTCGGGCTGTTAGCCAGAAATGCGTTGTTGCGATTCAGGGGCCATTCATCACCCTGCGCAGAACTAATGGCTGGTTTGCCAGCTGACATGAATTGCAGGAGGGAACTGCCTCCTCCTTTTGAATCGGAAGCCTTTACAATAAAGGTGGAAGATTGAATGAGTGCCTTGTATTGATCCTCGAATAAATGGCAAAAGATGACGATGACTCGACAATGAACAGATAGGTTGCGCAGTAATCGAAGAGCGGCCTTTTGGGTTTTGTATTCGATAGGTCCGACCATTTTGACTATAAGTGTTGCATCTCGCACTTTTTCAAATGCCGTACAAAACTCGAGTATTAGACTCTTCCAGTTCTTATGCTGGCGTTTCGGGTTGACAATGGCCGTATAGACAATTCCAGTAAGTTCAATTTTCGTAGCAAAGAAACGATCTCGCCGCCTTCTTCCGATAAATTTCCGTAGGCCATAAATATCTGTTTTGTAATATAGGAAAGCACTAATTACGGACCTAACTCTACTGGCCAAAGGGATGGCGTAGCGAACACTTTCGGGGCGTAGGGAGGGTAAGTAGGTGTCGATGATATTGCCATTGGTCTCAATAGAATAGGAGGAAGTCGATCTATCAATGGGTTCCTTATCATGTAATTGCTCAAATTCGTCCCAAACTGGCGGTGGAATACATTCTACTAGCAAGCCTTGATGAGGTTTCTGTTGAAGCAGTTCCAAGGATGCCTGACCGAAGGTTACGCCAGCTAAAGAGGCTTGCATACCGCTGACGGAAATTGAGTGAGCATCCTCTGGATCAATTTGTGCGATAAACATTTTCGGACATTCCATCTTGCTATACGGACCATCCGGCGGGGAGAAAAAGATATATAAACAGTCTTGTTCTACATAGTCTAAAAATTTATGGATAGGCTTTATTTCCCGCTGGGCTTCTCTAACGACAACCACGGTTCCCCTTTGTTCTAGCAAAGGGAGAAAGTCTTTTAAATGGGCATATTGTTGAATTTCCTTGATGCCCACTGCATGCATCATTAGCTCGTCTCGCTTGGAGAAAACGATGTAGATCATGGGACTGGTTATACCATTTTATATGAATACTTTTTTGTCATTTCTGGCTTGTTGTACCTCTCTAAGATTCGAAAGTGTAATTCTTTCATTCAGAACGTTTCTAGAAAATAGGTAGACAGCACTTATTTATGTAGGACTCTGTTCCAAAAACGCTTTTTACCGGAGCTAAATGAATAGCCATAATTGACAATGTCATACCGGTATAGATCATAGACATGTTTCCGGCTTGTTGCCGTGTAGTAGCTTGAGTAATGACTAGCACTTTTACGCTTATTGCTATGGTTTAAACTTGCTCCTTCAACATCTGGCAATCCCATAGCCGTCAAAAATGGTCTAAGTTCTTTTTGAATGTCCTCTAGGCGGATGACTTTATCCACTAAAATATTGCCTTGTTCATCTTTGATATAATGTTCAATGGAATAGGCACCGTACTTGCGCCATCGCTGCCAGTCATCGCCACCGCCACCATTACCATTGGCGGAAATACTATACAACCAAGGCGTGAAATCCATTTTGTTTTTAGGATTGCGCATGATATGCTCGTAAAGAGAAACCAGTCTCGCCCAAGGGTTGCGTACAAAAACGAATTTATTGTAGCTATTAAAATCCCAACCAAAGTTTTCAAATAGGGTTCTCGTTTCCTGGGGGGTGATATGAGGATAGAAAGGATTCTCTGCTGTTCGTTTTAGGTAGTTTAATACGGGCTGCACATCTGTATATGGATTCAGAAACTGCCGAACACTAGAGGAACCCGTTTTCGGGTTGGCAAAAAAAATAAATTTGTATCTATGAGAAATCCGCATCTTTTATTTGTAGTAGGGCGTAAAATCGCGTATTAGCTGCAAATATCCTAAGGATACCGATGCGAAATCTTTCGAAACTTTTCCCATCTTAGTGTAAATTATCTCATATCATGACTGGGAAGAAGGAGGTCGTTCTAGAATCTAAAACTGCACCAACAACATGGATGAGCATCCTATTGATGCTACTCTGTCTGGTTTGGTTTGGGATGATTGTGTCCGACTATCTCTTTCATCATCCCTATTATACTCAAGGCATTGCTCGATTCAGGTACCTAGGCTTATTAGGGAGTTTGGGCGCTATTCTATGTGGCGGGTACTTCTTCTTCTTTGCAATTCCTTTTCGGAAGTCGAAGGAAGCGGAGGCAAAGATTAATGGGATAAAGGTTTATCTGCTCTTTTTGCTTTTATTGAATTGTATCGTGACTTGGTACGGAATCAGTAATAAGCTATTCGAGTCCAATCTGCTGACGGCTTTACTGTATTTCAATGGCTTCAATCTGTTGCTGCACCTGGCAGTCTACTATATGGTTGCCTTAGGGTATACTATAGGAGAACTCCTGTTGCGTCCATTTGCTCCTTATCTGTCTGGTTTTTCGTACAAATTAGTGTCGATCTCCTTGGGCTGGAGCCTTTTGGTCTTTGCTATGGTATTATTAGGCGTACTTCAAATATTAACCCCTTGGGTGTTGTGGCCTTTGATTGGGTTGATAAGCCTACTGAGGTATCGGTCGATCTGGCTTTTTTCAAAATCGGTTGTTTGGGATGCCCTTCCCACCTGGAGACCAAAAATTCAGGGACTTTTGGCAGTGGCCATTCTTCTCGTGTTTACTGCTGTAAATGCCGTAGGAGCGATCAAGGCCTTTCCGATAGGTTTTGATGGAACTGGACTCTACTTAAACATCACCCAACTGATCAGCGACTATCATGCGCTGCCTGCCGGAGGGCAAGCCTTTAATTGGTCGGTTATGATGAGTCTGGGAGAGCTTCTTTTTGACAGTACTAGCATAGCCATACTGCTGTCGAGCCTAATCGGAGTGTTTTGTTTTCTGGCGGTCTATGGGATAGCCAGACTTTTCACCTCGACGAGCCATTCACTGCTTGCAGCAGCCATTTTCTATACGGCTCCTTTCATCACTTTTCATAATATGTATGATGAAAAGATCGATCTAGGGTTTCTCTTTGTTTCCTTGAGTACGCTATTACTCTTGTTAGCCTTTTATAAGAATAAGAGCTTCGCCAAGGAGAAGGAGACAAACCAGATTACCGTGGGTAACTGGAGTTTCCAATTAGAGCCTTTGATTTGGGTCTATACAGGATGGTTAACTGGTTTTGCTTTTGGGATAAAGTATACAGCCTTGTTCAATGGTATCGCCTTGGTGGGGGTTTTATTCTACAAACGTCATGGAGGGTATGCATTTTTAGGAAGCCTGTTATCTGCCTTGTCCTTGATCTTTCTATCAGGGATGTACCGCTTTGCCAACATCGAGCTAGACCAATCCTCTCCTTGGTTGTTGTTTGGTTTGCTATTCTTGCCCGGCTTAGGACTCTTGGGATGGGCCTTCCGAAAACAATGGTCCATGCTGAGGCAAACCACCAGCTTGGCTAGCCTCTTCCTACTGACTGCAGGGCTCGCTTTTTCTCCCTGGAGCATTAAAAACCTAAGCGAAAATAAGACGCTGTCCATTTCTGCTCTGGTAGAAGGTAAATCGATTACACCCGCCCTCCGGGTTAATCAGCAGTATCGTAAACAACTGAATCAACCAAGTAGAAAAACGCAGAACGCTAATAAAGAGCCCTTAGGCCGTGCTGCTGCCAACAAAACGCAGCGAGAAGAAATTCAACGTTATCAAGGGTTTGAACTAGGTTTGCCACTGTTTCTTTCCCTGCCGTATGATCTGACCATGAATACCAATTTGCCCTATCAAAGTTATTTGGACATAGGGTTTTTATGGTTGTTACTACTTCCGCTGCTTTTGTTTACGTTGCAGCCTAGGAGGGCTGGGAAGAACCTGTTGGCTATCCTTTTGATAGTGCTTATCGGACTTGTCTCGATTCAATCGGTCTATAATAAGAAAACACCACCTCAATCGATAAATGCTTTGGTAGATGCTCATCCGCCAGGTCTGCAAAATACTTTAGGCAAGCTATATGAAGGTGGAATGAATTTTTGGATCAATGCTGCTGAAGCGTTGGACGGTTTTTACGTCTGGATCGCCAGCTTTGATCTTACCACCAGTCTGCTCTTTATTCTGTTGCTTTTGTGGGCAACGATCTGGATACTGGCGGAAAGGCTAAAGTCGATGTCTGTTGTATTCAAAGGCCTATTAGTCTACTTACTTTCTTACTTATTTCTTTGGTTCTTGCTCGGTAGTGGTATTCCTTGGTATGCCTTTCCTGCCTTTGCACTTTTACCAGTTATCCTGGTTTACTATTTGGAACGCCCACAGGCCTACTTAGGAGCTTCCTTATCCCAATTTTCGCGCTATTTTATCTCCGGAAGTTTGGGCCTATATTTTTTGTTGAACCTTAGTCTACATTTTTCTGATCCCAATAATCTAGGGGCTAGGCATTTGTTCCTGAAGGTGCCCTTTTTTCAATACGCTACTCATGATATCAGTAGATCGGAGGCACTGACAAAATTCAGTCCATTTTACCAGGATGCTGTTCAACATCTAAACCGAGACTTAAATGAGAAAATATATAGAGTTGGTACTTTCATGCAATATCATATCCACCAAAATGATCGCCGGGTACTAGAAGATAATCAGTTGGGTAAATTTGAGAATACCTGTTCCAAATTGGATAATCCTGGCTATTTTCTAAATGTTTTGCGAGACAATGGTTTTCGTTTTGTATTATACGATCTTCAATCGGCAAGTCTTGATAAGACGCCCGAGCAATCCTTATACAAAAAGAACATAGACTTTCTCAATTTATTACTCAATCCGAATGAAGTAAGGTTGTTGGTCACCGACCGTATTGTCGAAGATCCAGCCGGTGGTGTGGTGCAATTGCTGGGAGGTTCTATAGCAGGCCGCCCCGGTTTGTCTGGGAATATTGTCATGCCTGGATCATTCGTCCTATTCGAACTGCTGTGAACAGGACAAGATGATTAGTAAATCAGATATTCATGTTTTCGTCCCTGCCTACAATGAGGAATCGGCTATAGGTGATGTTTTGGAGGCCCTTCGCCGAAGCGGTTACGGGCATCTACATGTGATTGACGATGGAAGCACTGATCGTACAGTTGTAAGGGTCAGAGCAGCAGGGGCTACTTTGGTTCAACATCTGATCAATAGGGGAGTAGGAGCAGCCACCCAGACGGGTATTGAGTGGGCTCGAAAAGCCAGTTGTCCCTATATGATACTGATGGATGCCGATGGTCAGCATTTACCAGAAGATATAGAACTACTGATGCAACGAATGTCAAAGGGCGATTGTGATATTGTCATTGGTAGTCGGTTTTTAGGCGATTTATCTGCTATGCCAAGATCACGCCGAGGTTTGAACCGCTTGGCAAACGGATTAACTAATCTTTTCTGTAAGTATAACTACTCAGATACCCAATCCGGTTTCCGAATGCTCAATAGAAAGGCCATTGAGACCCTTCAGCTTTCGCTCGATGAATATGGCTTCTGTAGTGAGATGATTATTCTTGCTGAAAGGCTAGACTTGAAGATTGTAGAGGTACCTACACAGGTCGTATATACCGCTTATTCACTAGGGAAAGGACAGGATTTTTTCACCGGGATAAGAACCGCATTTAAGCTTTTATGGAAAGTGGTTTCGTTGGTGGGGAGAAATTAGTAAAAATGAAATTGTCTGGGCGCAAACATCCGAAGTTTTACTTCGATGTAGCTCGGCTAACTTCAGATGTTTTGCCGCGCTGAGTAGTATTTAATAGCTAGCTAAATCGATGAACTATGGAGCTCCGTATCTTTCAAATTATCGTTCCACTTTTCGCTCTACTATTTATAGGGGATCTATTGATCAGTTACCGTAAATCCAAGATAAGTGTGTTTGAAATGGCCTTGGGGTTAGGGTTTTGGATCAGCGTTTTATTGTTTGCCCTTTTTCCCGATTTCATATCTAACGGCATTGCTCAGGTATTCGGTATAAAGGACAATGTAAATGCCATCATCTTTTTCTGTATTGGGTTGCTGTTCTTTTTTCAATTTAAGCAGTACTTTCTGATTCGTAAGCAAGAAAAGAATTTAACCCTTTTGATGCGCAAGATCGCCTTGCAAGATCAAGCAATCGAAGGAGAGGAATGAAGCTCGTTTTTGTGCTGGAGCACTATCACCCCTATATTGGAGGCGCAGAAAAATTGTTCACTGAATTGACAAGAGCCTTGGTGAACCGGGGATATGCCGTTACGGTGATCACGACCTTACATGACTCAAGTTTGCCTAGGGCTGAAATAGATCATGGCGTCCACGTTTTTCGCGTAAACTGTTGGAACAGGTATTTATTTACCCTTCTGAGTTTGCCCGTGATTTTCAGACAGGCTCGACGCTGTGACCTGATTCACACCACTACCTACAATGCTGCTTTTCCCGCCTGGATTGTGGGCAAGATCTTGAATAAAAAAGTGGTTGTCACCTTCCATGAAGTTTGGGGGAAGCTTTGGTTTAGATTGCCCTTTATTACCAGGTTGCAGAAGACTCTTTTTTACACCTATGAGCAGCTAATCCTAAGATGTAGGTTTCATCGTTATGTGGCCGTATCCAGGTACACTCAGAATTGTTTACAGCAATTTAATGCAGCAAAGGGCCGAGTAGTCCAGATTTACAATGGATTGGATTATAAAGCATTTCGCTCCTATACTCCCGAACCACCTACCCAGTTTACCTATACTTATTTGGGCAGGCTCGGTATCTCCAAAGGCTTAGATCTACTGCTGCCAGCAGCCAAAGAATTCTCAGTAGCAAACCCTTACAGTAGATTGCAACTCATCCTACCCCAGTATCCTCGATCATTTTACCGGAGAATTAGGCGTTGGATTGCGGAATTGGAATTAGAGAATCATATAGATCTGTATCATAACCTCCCGCGAGAAGCATTGTATCAAACTATTGCTCAGTCCTCTTGTGTAGTCATTCCTTCCTACAGTGAAGGCTTTTGCTTTGCGGCGGCAGAAACCATGGCGCTTGGCATACCCATCGTGTCCTCTCAACAAGGCGCTTTGAAAGAAGTAGTTTCCGGTCGATATGTTGCTATGGAGGCTATGACTTCCACAGCCCTGCTTGAAGCCTTGCATAGGGCGAAAGAAGGAAAATGGGTGGAAAAAAACCTACAGCACTTTCCGTTGGATGAAAGTGTTAAGCAATACTTGGAATTGTATGAAAGCCCCTGAATACAAGATGACGATAGCGATCTTGGCCGATCCACTCGATAATCAGACCGCCGGGGTGCACAGCTACACCAAGGGGATGGTAGAGGCATTGATTCGGTATGGCCAAGGCTATCGACTGATGTTAGTCAGACAACGGAAGGACTCCAGCATCCCGCAAGGCGTGCAGCAACTAGTTGTACCCAACTTCCCCTATCTGCCCGGCTTTGCTTCTTTCCGCTTGTTTATCATTATTCCATTCCTGCTACAGTGGTACAAAGTTGATGCAGTGCTAGAACCTGCTCATTTCGGGCCCTTTAACCTTCCTCGCAGGGTCAAGCGAATTACAGTTATTCATGACTTAACACCCCTGCTTTTCCCTGATTATCACCTTTGGATCGGAGGACTTTTGCAGCGCTTATTTCTAAGGCGAATCTTGCAAAGGACAGACCTGATCTTGGCGGTTTCAAAGAATACTGCTAACGATCTAGCTGAGACCTTCCCCTTTACTAGTAACAAAACAGCCGTCCTCTATCCAGGGCGAGATCCTTTTTTTCAGCCCGTTTCTTCCAATGAGGTATTACAGAAATGGGAAGTTGACGTCCCTTACTTTCTGTGTGTTGGAACCATAGAACCTCGAAAAAACCTTCTGCTATTACTAAAAGCCTACAAGCAATTTCGACAGCAAAAGAAAGATCGAGTTCTACTTCTATTAGTAGGGGGTAAAGGCTGGAAATACGAAGTGTTTTATAAGGAATTGGATGCCCATCCTTTTAGGGAAGATATTTATTTGACAGGCTATGTTGAAAAGCAAGACTTACCCACCTTTTATACGAAGGCAATAGCCACCATTTATCCATCCTTCTATGAGGGCTTTGGCTTACCAGTGCTGGAGGCTATGTCCTGTGGGGGAGTGGTCATCAGCTCCAACCAAGCCAGCTTACCGGAGGTGGGAGGGGAAGCCGCCTTATATTTCCATCCTGAAGATGAACAGGGATTGCTGGCACATATGTTGACGCTTTCCCAAAGTAAAGACTTGCAGGAACGCAAGAGAAAGCAGTCTTTGGATCAATCCGCTCGTTTTAGCTGGAAAGTCTACTGGCAACAATTTTCTCAACAGATACATGCTTAGCGATAAGGAATTGTAAGTGTATTGTGACACAAACTTATATTAACTATTCTGATGTAATGGTCAGGAAAAAGCTTAGTTTTGTTGTACCTAAGTATAACAAATTGTAATCCACTATGAATAGCCCTAGTGTTCCCGTCAATGCCGTCCGGCAGTGTCTAGTCATTCTTGTCATTTTTTGTTGCTACAATTCCTTGTATGCCCAACCGGCTAATGATTTATGCGTAGATGCCGAAGAGATTATAATCATCGGAGGTACTGGTACTGGTAGTGGGTCTACCGGATCAGGGACTTCGATCGGCGCTCCACCAAGTTGTGGCCCAGTTGATAATATTGGAGGAAAAGGTGTTTGGTATACCTTTACCGGAACAGGAATGACCCTATATGAGATAACTACTTGTAATGATTTCACCGACTTTGATACGGAAATCAGCGTTTTCACTGGCTCCTGCGGCTCCTTTACCTGTGTAGCTGGAAGTCAGAACGACGGTAGTTGTGGTTCGGGGTCAACTCTATCAACCGTTCAAGTCACGCCTTCTGCGAATACAACTTATTACGTGTATGTGAAGGGCAATGGGGATGCTTGTGGCAATCTCAATTTGGATATCAACGATTTGGGATCAGCATGCGATAACGATACCGAAGACCCAGTCTTCAGTAATTGCCCCAATGACATTAATCTATTCAATGACGAAGGAGATTGTGGAGCTATTGTCACTTGGACTCCACCTATATTAGAGGATAATTGCCCATCTGCCACTGCTAGTGCCAGCCATGATTCTGGGGATTTCTTCCCCGTAGGAAGTACCACTGTGACTTACAGTGGAAGTGATGCAGCTGGAAATGATGCTGAGGATTGTACCTTTAAAGTATCCATAACAGATATACAGAAGCCCATGCTCGCCTGCCCGGCAAACATCTTCCAGGGTACCGATCCAGGCGTATGTGGCGCTCAAGTCGATTTCACTCCTCCCATTGCTAATGACAATTGTGAGCTAGACGAGGTAAAGGCTCGTTATCGACTAGTGAACGAAAATGGTGTCGCCTTAGGAGGCTGGACTAGCCGAGTTCTTGATCCCAGTGGTTATTTCCCTGTGGGCAGATTTCAAGTACAGTGGAGAGCCAAGGATATCTATGGAAATAAAAGAACTTGTTCCCATTTCCTCGAAGTCTATGACGACGAAGATCCTATCGCGGTGTGCAAGGATTTGACGGTAGACTTTAATGGAGAAGAAGACATTCACCTCACCGCTAGCCAAGTTTGGGATGAAGCCGCTAGCTCTGACAACTGTGGATATGTTGAATTTGTGTCCGCAGACCTCACTATTAGCTGTGAGGAACTAGGCAATACGGTAGCGATTCCAGTCACGATCAAAGATGAAGCTGGCAACGAAGATGATTGTACCGCTTATGTTGATGTGATCGGCCTTCCTTGCGGCTGGAGTGAAGGGCCTAATGATGGTAGCCTCAATTGCGATGGACAAACAACCTCCGATTACGATGTTCCTGACGAAACCTTTACCCTAACCTCAGAAGGTTGCTGGCACGATTGTAGAGATGCCGATAAAGCGACTTACGTTTACCATCCGTTATGTGGAGATGGTTCCTTAACCGCCAAACTAGATAATATAAATAGGAATGGCTATGCTGGATTAATGGCGAGGGAAAGCCTTGATCCTTGGGCCAGACGAGCTGGGGTACTAAAGAATTACTCGACTCGTCGAGTACGAAGAGAATGGAGAGCTAGCTATGGTGGTATCGTTTCGCAAGCGCAGTCCAGTAGAAGTCGTGTTAAATGGCTGCGCATTGTCAGAGATGGAAATCAGATTAAGTCCTACACGAGTACGAATGGGACTTACTGGCGATTATTGTATAAAGTCACCTATCCAAACTTGGATGAGTGTATCTATGTAGGAATGATGACCTACAGCCTAAATGGCAGTGCCTTAGTGGAAGCCGAATTTGAAAGTGTGACGCTATCTGGTAGTGGAACGGTAGCGGGTGACTTGTCTGATAATGGCATTAGTGTAACGCCTGAAGACCTGAATGCCTGGGGCACGGTCGGAAATGTTGGTAATGGTACCATCGACATCTTCCCGAATCCAGCTTCTGGTCAAGCCCAATTGATATTGGAGGATTTCCAGGACGAGCCCGCACAATTGTTTGTCCGTGATGCCTTCGGTAAAGTGGTACGACAGATCGATTTAGATTCTGCTATTGGAGTAGTGATGCCGCTCGACGTGCAGGACCTGATGCCTGGTCTTTATATCGTTAGCTTGGTACAGGATGGACAATTAATGAGTAGTCAGAAGTTGGTTGTACAACCCTAAGGCTGAGTTGCGATGATTCGCCTCAAGACAAGAAAAACGCCCCATTGGACATTCCATGGGGCGTTTTTCTTATCCCTACATATCGTATTCCTGAACTCTTTTCAGCTTGAATTGCTGTTGATCTTCGTCCAAATGATCGAGGCAATGGAGGATGTAATGGTTTAGCGCTGCCTTTACATCTGTGGAGTCATAGATGATTTGACCTTTTTTCATTACCAATACTCTGGTAGCCACCTTTAAGACTTTTCGGATATGATTCGAAACAAAAAGAACGGCCTTTCCGGGACGTTTTACGTATTCCTTTAGGTAATCAAAACATTTGGTCTTGAATACGGAGTCGCCCACCGCCAAGGCTTCGTCAATGATAAAAATGTCGGGCTCCGTGGCAAGGGCTATGGCAAAGGCTAATCGAGCCCGCATCCCTGAGGAGTAATTACCTAAAGGACGATCCAACTGATCTGCCAGCTCCGAAAACTCCTCAATGAAGGTCATTTTTGCATCGATTTCTTCTTTTGTCATTCCATACATTGAGCCTTTGATGTAGAGGTTCTCTCTTCCTGTAAACAAAGGCCGCATTCCAATGCCTAAAGCAAAAACAGCAGTGATTTTATGGTCTGACTTACCGTAGATTTGGCCAACTTCTAGATGGTAGATACGGGAGACCAACCTCATCAAAGTTGTCTTTCCGGAACCGTTCGCGCCTACAATACCCAAAATTTCCCCTTCTGAAAGGTCGAAATTGATATTCCTCAAAGCCCAAAACTCTTTTTTGCGCAGCTGCATGTAGTTAGGGGCTTGCCCGAAGGCATCTGCCACTAGATCTTTCATGCCATAGAAAAGATTATACTTTATGTCTCTGCTGAACTTCTTATGCAGGCTTCGTACGGATAGCATGGTCTTTTTCTCAGACATAGCGCAGCAATCAGTTACTAATTAGACGTTCTATCACCCTAGGCTCGCCATTTAGAAAAATGCGTACGGCGACTAGGAAGAAAACAAAGGTAAAGAGAACACAAATTCCATAGTTAGTAGGCTCAAAAAAAGTTCCCCGCGTGAGTACATCCCGACTAAATCCAATGAGGTAGGTTAAAGGATTGTAAGCAATGATACTGGATAACCATTTGATCTTGACTTCATCTGTATAAATGATGGGAGTCAGAAACATTAAAAAACCGATTCCTCTATCAAATAATTGGGCGATATCTACTGCAACTATTCTGAATAGTGATATGATTAGTCCAATGCCAACACCAAGTATTAATAGGGGCAGTAAGGTTAATGGAAACAGAAGAGCCGCCCACGTAAAATGAATGCCAAATAGAAGTAAAACGACGACGTTGATAGCGAATGGGATCGTAAATCGAATCAAATGAACCCAGATTTTTTCCAAGACCAATACCTCATGCGGGAAGCAAGCCATCGTGATCATATTTTTCCGATTTCTTAAGACATTACTCGTGCTTTGGTAAATGCCCACAAAGAACCCCCAGATCGAAGTGCTTAATAAAACATAAGCAGGATAGGGAATAGTAGTATTACCTGGGTCAATGATACCTGCACCATTGAGCATGATCCAAGAGATTACCGAAAGAATGGGCAAAATGAACAGCCAGAGTAATCCAATGTAAGACCGCTTAAAATCTTTCAGGATACTGATCCTAACCAATTGCTTTGTAAAGAATGAGTAGCTCTGCAAGTTATTAAGCATGGTTCGGTACTGCCTAACAAAGCCAGTCCTTGATTGAGGATGGAGGATAGTTAACTCACTAGGAATGTCAGCTTTTTCTGGACTGTTCAAGATTAGAGGTTTGTGCTGGAAGATTTTCCTAGCACAAATTAGAAAAATATAATTCATGCTAGGGATATCCTATTAGCAATTAATCGCTCAAAGGATGTCTATGGCTACGGTTTCGGATTGCCTAATGTTTCAACGATCAAGGTATTGAGCCGTTCTGGATATTGTAAGGGAATAAAATGCCCAGCATCCGCCCAAAGTAGGAACTTATGCTCAGGAGTGATTTGTTTGAGCCATTGTACATATTCGTCGGTCCAGTAGGGACTGTTGGCGTGAATGATGACCGTTGGGCATTGGATTTCTAATGGCTTCCAGGTTTCTGGCGCAGTGACGGTGTTGAATTCGGCGACTACCACTGACTTTGGGGTGTTCAGGGCATCTTGTTGTAAGATGGCTTGATCTTCGACGGCCAATGCCTGGATGGGCATCCGCTTGACATTATCTGCCATGAAATCCTTGTAATCACTGCGCTCCAAGGTAGACTTCATCCACTCGAGCACAGGGGCGGAAATGATCTGCTTTAGCATCCCGTCGAGTAGGATCAATTGCTGCACCTTTTTAGGATACCTTCGGTAAAACTCCTTGGCAAGGATGACGCCATTGCTATGTGCTACCAAGCAGACTTGATCAACTCCTTCTTGAACTAATATACTATTGAGGCCTTCTAACCAGTTTTGCAGACTATAGCCGTTATCCGGCTGATCGCTATCTCCATAGCCTAACAAGTCCACAAAAATATTCTTGTAACCTTCTACCTCGAGGGCAAATTGCTTGTGCCAGATTTTGTGACTTGAATTAGCTCCGTGCAAAAACAGTATAGCTTTTGCTCCTTCCTGACTGACGGCATAGTTCCATTGCCCTAGGTCCGTCTCCAATGTTCTTCTATCAACCTTCATACTATCTTGAGATAAATTTGTACTATGACCCAATAGAGGTAGTAGGCATAGCAAAGCTATGCCAATTGAGCTTTTTTTCATTTAGCTAGAATTTAAATGTTATGGTGAATGGGTATGTGCCTTATGCAAGAAGGCAGTGCAGTTATTGCAAGTGGTGCTCGGCATAATGTTTCATCGCCTGTCGAAGAAAAGAAGCAAATGCAGGTTGAGCCTTACCTTCGCGCATACAGTAGCGTTCATCTTGGGTGTACAAGGTGCCCAATCCGGCGTAGGCTTCTGCCTGTGCATCAGCGGAACCTGCGGTACCCCAGAACTGGCGAATGATTTGATAGTGGCGCGCAATCAGTACCTGGACGACTGGACTATTAGGCGCTTCTCCTCTTCTCTTAAAGAGTTCATCATTGACCGCTTTCCACTTAGCCCTCAATTGCTTAAAGCCTTCCTTCCCCAATTTCAGCAGCTCTGTTTCCGCACGTAGGATTTTGTCCTTTCCATAGGCTTTCATCGCTGCATCCCGATAGGTGGTTCCCATTTCTTTGGGAAGTCCTGCGTAAAGCATGGCTGGGTCATTCATGATATCTTCTTCTTTAAGTTGCTGAATGGTTGTTTCGATGGTTTGGATCAGATGATCGATCCGTTTTTGGCGAATTAGAAGGGCAGCTTTATGCCCTTCTAAAGCATCTATGAGATCAAACCCAGGCTCGTCTAGCAGGTCTACTATTTCTTTCAGGGGAAAATCTAGTTCCTTGTAAAACAGGATCTGCTGCAAACGTAGAAGTTCTTCATGACCATAATGACGATAGCCCGCATCACTGCGCCCGAGTGGCTTCAATAGGCCGATCTGATCATAGTAATGTAGTGTTCGAACACTCACTCCCGAAAGTCTCGCCACTTCTTTTACGCTATAGTTTTTCACAGGCAATCGCATTCGTTAATCATTAATGCAAAGGTAAACTATGACGTAAGGTTAGAGTCAAGCACCATTGCTAACTTTTTTCTAGAAAAGTTAGCCAGAACCTACAGCCTCAGGAACACTGTTACCATTTTCGCTCGGTACACTAGCCTTGTTGTAGTGGAAGCGGACCAATCGTTCTTAGCGGTGAGACCATTCAGTAAGACGACCGCGAAACTGTAGAGTTATTGTTATTTTGAAATGAGGATGACTTGACTCCTCATTTGCAGCTAGAGTACCTGGCGAACTCAACAAAAGGCTTATATTGGCGTCCACTTCAACCTACAAGCTTTATGAAATATTTTTTTGTTGCCCTCCTATCCATTCTCCTATTTTCATGTACCGAACAAACGGTTCTCTTGGAAGAGCCTAGTTTAGTTCCACTTCCCCTAGAATTAAGCAGGGGAGAAGGACATTTTGTCATCAACAAGAAGACCCTTATTTCGGTGGAGAATGAAGAGCAAAGCCGGATGGCGACCGCTTTTGCTGATGGATTTCAAACTGTAGCGGGCTGGACACCAAGTGTTACCGAAGGAGGTGAAGGGGACATCGTTTTTGTCACGGATGCAAGTCTAGGAGCTGAGGCTTATGAGCTGGAAGTTACGCCAGACAAGATTTCGATTCAGGCATCCGAGGGTGCCGGTTTTTTCTATGCTACTCAAACTTTAAAGCAGCTGCTTCCTCCGGTTTTCTATAGTGACAACGTACAAGGGAATGTAGGTTGGGGAATCCCGTCTGTAGTGATTAAGGATGAACCTGCCTTCTCATGGCGTGGCTATATGTTGGATGTATCCAGACACTTTTTCGATAAAGATCAAGTGAAGGAAGTACTGGACTTCATGGCAGAGTTGAAGCTGAATCGTTTCCATTGGCATTTAACGGATGATCAAGGTTGGCGAATAGAGATTAAAAGCTACCCCAAGTTAACAGAAGTGGGCGCTTGGAGAATGGATTATCGCGTTACAGATGAAACGGTTTCTAACTGGTGGGGTAGACCCGTGCAGAAACCAGGTGAAAATCCTACCTATGGGGGGTTCTATACACAGGAGGATATCAAAGAGATTATTGCCTATGCTAAAGAACGCTTTATCGAGGTGATCCCCGAAGTGGATATGCCGGGGCATGCACAGGCTACCATTGCGGCCTACCCTGAAATTGGTTGTGTAAATAAAGCGCCCTATGTAGCTACAGGTGGCGTATTCAAGAACAATACTTATAACCCTGGGAAAGAGGCTACGTTTGAGTTTGCCGAGAAAATGCTCAACGAAGTGATGGACTTATTCCCTTTTGATTATGTGCATATCGGAGGGGATGAGTGTAATAAAGAACAATGGAAGATTGATCCAGATGCACAGGCGAGGATGAAGGCAGAAGGACTTAAGAATGAGGAAGAATTACAAAGCTACTTCATCAAACGGGTGGAAAAGATCATCAACGATAGGGGGAGAATTATGATTGGTTGGGACGAAATTCTAGAAGGTGGTTTGGCGCCGAATGCCACGGTGATGAGTTGGCGGGGTGAGGAAGGTGGATTGAAATCCGTGGAGATGGGGCATGAGGTGATTATGACGCCGAACAAGTATTGTTACATCGATCTAAAGCAAGGACATGATGATCTCGAGCCCAACTTGGGCTATTCACAATTACTCCTGTCTACCTCCTATTCTTACCAAGTCATTCCCGATCAGATACCAGCAGAAAAAAAGGACTTGTTCAAAGGTATTCAAGCTAACTTGTGGACGGAATCGATCAGCGATTGGGGTAAGTTGACCTACATGACTTACCCGCGGCTCTACGCGATTGCTGAAACAGCCTGGACTTCTAATGACAAGAAGAACTGGGATGAATTTATCAATCGATTGTATCCGCAACTAGAACGGCTGGATGCCCAAAAGACGCGCTATGCCGTCAGTGCTTTCAGTCCTTGGATCGACCATGCAGGAAAAGACGGAGGGGTGGAAATTTCGATGAAAACAGAAGCCAATGGATTAGATATATACTACACCTTAGATGGAACTGAACCTAATCTGCAATCTCAAAAATACACATCTCCTTTCTTAATTACGGAGAGCAGCACCATTAAAGCGCAGGCATACAAAGCAGAGGAAGCTGTGGGTTACCTATCCGAAATGGAATTCCCGGTACATCTGGCTGCCGGTGCACCAGCCACAAAACCTGAGACCACTAAGTTAACGGACCTCTCTTACGCTAAACTCCATATTGCCGATGCGAATTGGCTAGAATTCTCTGACGGCTTAGATTTGGAACTGCAATTCGATGAGCCTAAGGAAATCAGCCAAGTTAGCTTCAATGCTTTGCGATATACCATCACTGCTGTTTATCCACCGGAACGCGTGGAAGTATATGGCTCTGAAGATGGTCAGTCATTTGCCAAGTTAGCAGAGTTGGACCAAACCGAAGTCAGTCACATACAGGGGCGCAATAAAATTCGTTCTACCCTGACCTTTTCTCCGACAAAGGTGAAGGCCTTGCGAGTGGTTGGGCAAGAATTAAACCCAGTCCCGGAAGGGCATCATACCGCCGGAAGAAAAGCTAGGATTAAGATTGATGAGGTTGTAGTAGAATAGATTAGTTACTCATCTGCCAACTTAATATTGAGTTTTTGCCAGGAATTGGGGCGTTGTTGAGCTCCTTTTTCCAGACCATTGTCACCTAGTTTCAAGCCACCAAACCCAAACAAGACGGTTTGCAGCGCTCCGCCAGCACCTGTGGTGAAATAAGGACTAACGCCTCTTCCTCCCGCACATTCTGCCAGCACTCCAAACGGTGGTACACCATTGGAGCGATAGCTGTGGATGAATAGGGCATAGGCCTTGTCGATATCTCCGATTTTGGCGCGCAATGCGGCGAGGGTAGCAAAACCCATAGCCGGCCCGTCGGGAGACATGCGAGGCTCATAAAAATCTAGGTCTTTGCGTATCTGCTCCTCTTCCGTGATCACTTCCAAGGGATGAGCCAGCAGGTTGACATCAGATTGCTTGATAATGGCTCCGTTATAGGTAGCATTCTCCCGGGTCACACCGTCCTCAAATTGCAGAATCGGAATATTGTCAGCCACATCCATCCAGTCTGGATCGGCTTCCAAGCCTAAGGTCTCCGCAGCC
>CAJXPD010000070.1 GCA_913057785.1 uncultured Lewinella sp.
AAAAGAATCCAAGAATGCTTTGCAATACCGAGCTAGTAGCCAATTGTGGGCTGATCTAGAACATTGGCATTATGATACCTTTAATGCAAAATGGTCTAAGAAATGGATGGCTGATTCTTTACTATCCTTCCAATTGTCGGAAACAAGTGGTGAAATAGAATTCTTAAAGATTGGAAATAGGACTTACCGGAAAATTTCAGAGTAGAAAGTATATGAAAATAAGTGGAAACTTAGTGGATATCAGCGGGCGAGCCATTCGCCATGTGGAAATAGAGGTTCAGAATGGGAAGATCATACGGATTGAATCACTTCCAGGGCAAGGAGATCATTTCGTTCTGCCTGGGTTTGTTGATGCGCATGTTCACATCGAGAGTTCCATGTTGGTTCCGTCGGAGTTCGCAAAGTTGGCTGTGGTCCATGGCACTGTGGGGACGGTTTCGGATCCGCATGAGATTGCCAATGTGAATGGCTTGGAAGGGGTGAAATATATGATTGAAAATGGGAATACGGTTCCCTTTAAGTTCAGTTTTGGAGCACCTTCCTGTGTACCTGCCACCGGATTTGAATCCGCGGGAGCAATTATCGGAGTAGATGGGATCGCGGACTTATTAGATATGCCGGAAGTTCGATATTTAGCCGAAATGATGAATTATCCCGGTGTGTTGCATGCCGATAAAGAGGTGATGCAAAAAATTGAAATGACTAAAGCAAAGGGGAAACCTATTGATGGGCACGCCCCGGGCTTAAGAGGGGCGGATTTGGATACTTACATAGCCGCAGGTATTTCAACGGATCATGAATGTTTCACCTATGAAGAAGGGCTAGAAAAATTACAGAAAGGCATGAAAGTGCTAATCAGAGAAGGGAGTGCGGCTAAGAATTTTGCAGCATTGATTCCACTGATGGCTACTTATGCTCAAGATCTGATGTTCTGTTCTGATGACAAGCATCCTGATGATCTGATGGAAGGACATATTAATCAATTGGTAGTTCGGGCTTTACAAGAGGGATATGATCTATTTGATGTGCTACAGGCGGCATGTATTAATCCCGTTAAGCACTATAATTTGCCAATCGGCTTGCTGAATATTGGAGATCCAGCGGACTTTATCATGGTAGAAGACCTCCAAGACTTCTCGGTATTAGCCACGTACATTGACGGACAACTTGTAGCTGAAAACGGAAACAGTCATATCCAAACAAAACCAGCAGCTATAATTAACCACTTTAATGCACAACCTAAGGCGGTATCGGCATTTCAAGTGGAGGCCAAAGGTGGAACCATACAAGTGATTCAAGCTTTGGATGGTGAGTTAATCACGCAAAAGCAAGAAGCTGAGGCTAGGGTGGTAGCAGGATTTGCGGAGGCTGATGTAAATCGAGATATTCTCAAACTGGTAGTCGTTAATCGATATCAGGATGAGCCGCCTGCTATTGCTTTTATAAATGGCTTTGGCTTGAAGCATGGGGCATTGGCTTCTTGCGTAGCCCACGATTCGCACAATATTGTTGCGGTTGGGACCAATGACGAAGATATCAGGAGCGCCGTAAATTTGGTGATTGCAGCAAAAGGAGGGATTTCGATCGCTAACGAGAACGAGGAAAAAGTGTTGCCTTTACCTGTAGCGGGAATTATGAGCAATGAAGCCGGGATTCAAGTAGGGAAGGCTTATGCCAAGCTCGATAGATATGCCAAAGATGTTTTAGGAAGTAATTTACGAGCTCCCTTTATGACCTTATCCTTCATGGCCCTCTTGGTCATTCCCTCATTGAAGCTGAGTGACAAAGGGCTGTTTGATGGAGAAAACTTTACTTTTACACCACTGTTTCTAGAATAGATAACAGCGCTTAATCGATTCAGCTTTCTTAATTTATGTTGCAAAAATTTCAGGTATTTGGCATCCGGCATCACGGCCCGGGTTCGAGTGAGCGGCTGATGCGCGCCCTGGAAGCCTTGCAACCAGATTGCTTGGTGGTTGAGGCTCCGGCTGATGCGGAGGGTGCGATCAAATTCATGGGGTATGAGGAGTTAGTCCCTCCTGTAGCACTACTTACTTATAACCCTAAAGATCTACAAGAGGCTTCCTATTTCCCTTTTGCCAGCTTTTCTCCAGAATGGCAAGCGATTCAGTATGCTATTCGAGCGGACATTATGATCAAATTTATGGATCTCCCCATGGGAATGCAGTACACCTTGCAGCAATGGGAAAGAGAGGAACGGCAATTGAGCTTCAGAACGGAAGGCCCAACAGTGGATCCTGCTTTGCAACGAGATCCGTTGGGCTACATGGCTAAACTAGCCGGTTATGATGATCGAGAAAGATGGTGGGAGGCTACCTTTGAACAGATCACAGATGATCAGGATGTTTTTTCTACCATCATAGATTTGATTCGAACATTGCGAAATGATAGTGGAAGAAAGGAATCCGATGAAAACCTCCGAAGGGAGGCGTATATGCGGAAGGTTCTCAGAACCGTAATTAAGGGGGACTACGAAAGAGTGGCTGTAGTTTGTGGTGCTTGGCATGCGCCTGCCCTAGTAGATATCTCGAAATATAAGGCAACAAAGGATAATGCATTGCTTAAAGGAATCTCCAAAAAGAAAATCAAAACCACTTGGATTCCTTGGAGTTATAATCGATTGGCATTCAGCAGTGGCTATGGAGCAGGTGTCTTATCCCCTGCCTGGTATGACCTTCTTTTTCACCGCAAGGAAGAAGCGGTGACCTATTGGATGATTGAAGTTGCACGCTTATTTAGAGAGCAGGACTTCAATGCCTCTTCGGCACATGTTTTGGAAGCTGTCAGATTGGCAGATACCTTGGCGGCCATAAGGGGAATAGCTGTGCCTGGTCAAGCTGAGATTAAGGAAGCTGCCTTGGCTATCTTTGGGGAGGGAGATGCTTCTCGCTTAGACTTTATCCAGGACCGCCTAGTCATTGGGGATAAAGTTGGTAAGGTTCCTCCCGATATCCCGAGCATCCCATTTTTGGATGATTTATTGAAGCAAATCAAATCTTGTCGATTATCAAAGTACTGGGAAAGTACGAAGGTTGATTATTTGAAGGGTACCTCTACGAACCCTCGTGGAGGTATTGATCTTCGAGAGCCGAAGGACTTGCAAAAGAGTCATTTGCTACATCGTTTAAGCCTCTTGGGTATTCCATGGGGACAGGTCATGGAGGCTAATGCCAATGCTACTGGCAGCTTCAAAGAGATCTGGCGTATGGAATGGCAGCCAGAATTTAGCATCCGCTTTATTGAGGTGGGCATATGGGGAAATACGGTCAGAGATGCAGCTGTGGCCTATATTGGACAAGAAGCGGCGGACAGCGAATCCCTTTCAGAAGTGGCTACTTATATAGGTCAAGTATTGAAGGCTGATCTAGTAGAACTAATCGATCCGTTGATCAGTCGCTTGCAAGCCTTGGTTGCCATGACACAAGATGTATTCTTCCTGATGGATAGCTTACCGGCCCTAGTTGATATTACGCAATATGGAGATGCTCGGAAAACCAATGTAAGTGCCGTGTATGACCTGATAGACGAAATGGTGCCTCGAGTCTGTATTGGTCTGTCGACAGCGGCAATTGGGATTGATGAAGAATTTTCAAAAGAGTTATTCCAGAAACTTTTAGGTGTCAATCAACGAATTGGCTTGCTGAATCATCAAACCCATCAACAACAATGGAATCAGGCACTACGCCAGCTTGCTGACAATGCTAAAACAGTACCCTTGATCCGTGGTATTAGTACTCGTATTCTATTTGATAAAAGTGCTATGGATATCCAAGGAACAACCAACCGCCTGTATTTTGCCCTGTCTTCAAGTAGTCATGCATTGGAAGTTGCTAATTGGTTAGAAGGCTTTTTGCATGGAAGTGGATTGGTGCTAATCTATCACCCTTCCCTATGGGAAATGTTAGATGGCTGGGTTGATACCTTGGCACCAGAGGCTTTTCAGGAAGTACTGCCGGTCTTGAGGCGTACTTTTTCCAACTTTCCCGGACCAGAAAGAACAAAAATGTTGAGCCTCGCTCGTCAAGGCGTGGATCACATCACCACAGGAGATCAGAAGGAGCTGAATCCCGACAGAGCAGAACTAGTCTGGCCAACCTTACAATTACTGTTGGGAATCAATTAGTACCTCTGCTAATTTTGCTTCTACTTTGGTGCCAATCTGAAGAAGTAATAAGAGTTCCATTCATTATCAAAGACTTACACGCTTTAGATTATATCACTTCCGGCAGTAATTTCTGCGCCTCTTTTTTTAACTGTTACTTAATATTGACTTGATGTTGAATTGATTTCCACGGGTGATATTTGTGGTGTCAATCGTTGATTTCTTGCTGTCATCTTCTCTTTTATCTTTCCTGCAATATCTAAAGTCGCTTTGCTCTTTCGGTCTGCACCGCCCGGTGCAGGCCGAAAGATTTTTTAGGCTTAGTCCTATCGATTCCTGGAAATAAGTTGAAATCAGTTCTTTAGCTTAATCCGACGCTACTTACTTTTCGTCCTAAAAATTGGGAATTAAATGACTCATTTTATAGATTGGAGCTACTAACAACCCAACTAATTTAATGAAATACACGCCAGGTCTGATGCATTGGCACAACGCAAGTCTAAAAGACAGCATTTCCCTTTTCCCTTTCCTAAACACGATATGGCAAAAGCGTAATCTAGTTCTATTCCTATTGCTCGGTTTGTTGTTGACTACTTCTCTTCAAGGTCAACGCGAGTTTACCATACAAGATGTCCCTGATCCTAAACGGACAGGAGGAGGTTATGTAAGTGACCCCACGAATATCATCTCTTTCGAAGCTCGGCAAACCTTAAATCAGATGATCAGCCAATTGGAAGGGAATTCAACAGCTCAAATGGCAGTTGTTATTTTGCCTTCCATCGGTCAGGAAGTTCCGAAAAGCTTTGCTACTGAATTATTTAATACTTGGGGAATTGGCCAAGCCAGCGTTGATAATGGTCTCTTACTTTTAGTGGTGATGGATCAACGTCGGTCTGAGATCGAGACGGGCTATGGTTTGGAAGCCGTACTTCCAGATGTAATCTGTTACCGTGTCTTATTGGATGAATTGGTGCCGCAGTTCCAACGAGAAGCCTATGGAGAAGGCTTGATCAGAACCGTTTCTCGATTAAAGAAGCTGCTAGAAGACCCGGTTGCCCTGGAGGAGATTATGGCTTCTGAAAGTGGCCCAGAGTTGAAGCATATATTTGGCTATCGGGTCCATCCGGCTCTGTATTGGTATATCATAGTGGCTGTTCTCTTCCATATTGGAATTGTTGCTTGGATTATGACCACTCTAGGCAATAAAGAAGATTTATACGATAAGTATCGGCATGTGCGATATGTTCAAGGTATCTTCTATATGATCATCTTTCCAGTACCGTATATCTTTTTCTATTTCATCATTCGTCGGATTGCGAAAAGATTGCGTGATCAGCCTCGTTTCAGTAAGTTGAATGGCAAGCCGATGCGAAAATTGACAGAGGAAGAAGAAGATGATTATCTTGAAAAAGGACAGATAACGGAAGAAGCTTTAGGCGTCGTGGATTATGACGTGTGGGTTACAGATGACCTGGATGATGTGATGATCTTGAGATACGCCAAGCGCTTTGCTGCTTACTCCAAATGCCCAGAATGTAAATACCAAACCTACCACCTAGCACAAACACAAACCATAAGTAGAGCGACCTATAGTAGCTCTGGGAAAGAACGACAGATTTATGAGTGTAAGAATTGTGATTACATACATCGTAAAATTGTTATCATTCCCAAGAAAACACAGAGTTCTTCTTCCTCGGGTGGAGGTGGAGGTGGAAGCTGGGGCGGTGGTTCCTCTGGCGGCGGCGGCGGCGGCGCGAGTTGGTAACACCCTGGACCCACCAATGTGAAATTATACAGCATCAATATAAATGATCAATATCCGTCTTCTACAAGCTACTGACGCAGTTGAATTTCGGAACTTGCGCTTATTAAGTTTCCAGGAATCTCCCTTAGGTTTTAGTGAGAGTTATGAGGATGAATCCAAACGACCTTTGTCAGATTTCGAAGAAGAAATTATACCCATAGGGAGCCCTCCTACTTACTATATCTTAGGAGCTTTCTTGGAAAATCAGCTGGTAGGCTTTGTAAAGTTTAAGCGGGATAAGCGTTCCAAGGCTTTACATAAGTCCATGGTCCATGCAATGTACACCAAGCCAGAACTACGAAATCAAGGTATTGGTAAACTATTAATGGAAGAGTTGATCAGGAGAGCTGAAGCTATGCCGGGGCTTGAACAAATCCATTTATGGGTTTTACATACCGATCGGTCTGCTTCAGGTTTTTACCAACGGCTGGGGTTTATTCCGCAAGGTCCAATGGTGAAGAAAGATCTCAAAGTAGGAGACCAATACATTGATGCAGAGTATCTCGTCCTATATTTTCAATAGCCGCATTTATCTAAGTTGCATTTGTGCATGGATAGCCCTCATGACCAATGGTTTTGGCCAAATCACTCCACCACCGTTACCACTTAAACAAGGTAGCCCCGAAGTTTTTAGAGTTGTCCCTAGTATGCCGAAGGCCTTTGGGTGCGATAGGATTGCAGGGACGGAGGCTGAGCAGAATGCCTGTACAAAAGAGCGATTGCAAGGGTTTTTCGAGGACAAGTTGGAATACCCTCAGTTGGCCATCAAGCAAGGTATTGAAGGTCGGATTCCTGTAAGTTTCATTGTAGAAAAGGATGGCTACATTTCTCGTATCAAGCTAAAGACATACCTTGGCGGCGGATGCTATCAAGAGGCGAAAAGAGTACTAGAATTATTACGTAAGGGCTGCCAATTTACCCCACAAAGAGCCCATGGTCGTCCCCTAAGAATCGAATTTCAGACAGAAATTGTATTTTCACTGAAACAGTAATCAAGACAGCTTGTATGAAGATCATCGACCTATCTAAACCTATCCAGTATACTAAGGGCGATCCATGGTTTATGCGCGTAAAGATCAAGCATAAGCCACACCGCAAAGCCAAACTCTTATTACGTTATCTAGGCTTGCCAACTCGCCTTTTTCCGAAAGGCTTCATCGGTTGGGCCGATGATACAATCCAGAAAATGGGTGTACACTCCACGACTCATATAGATGCTCCCTGGCATTATGCTCCTACTTCGGAAGGAAAGCCTGCCAAAACGATAGATGAGGTGCCGTTGGATTGGTGCTTTGGTGAAGGTATCGTAATCGATATGAAGCACAAGCCAGATTTTGAGGCGATTACTGCTAAGGATATAAGGGATTTCTTGGCGGAACATCAGCTAGAAATAAAGCCGGGAATGATCGTATTGATCAAGACCGGGAGAGATAAGCATATGGGGACCCAAGCCTTCTTCGAAAAAGGAACGGGCATGTCCGCAGAAGCAACTTCCTGGATCATTGATCAGGGTGTGAAAGTGATGGGGATTGATCAATGGGGCTGGGATCTTCCGCTTCCTCATCTGATTGAGCGAGCAAAAAAAGAGAATGACCCGAATTTGTTCTGGGAAGCGCACTTGGTTGGACGGGAGAAAGAATACTGCCACATGGAGCAATTGACTAATCTGGATGCATTGCCCTATACTGGTTTTAAGGTGGCTGTTTTTCCCCTTAAGATTGTAGGAGCCTCTGCTGCACCCGCAAGGGTTGTTGCTATGATGGAGGATTAAATATTTTGTCCTTATTTATAATTGACCTGGTCAAAATAGGACTTGATATCTTGTAACAGATGTAAACGATCTTGCTCTGTTAACAAAACGCCTTTATTTAATACCAACCGAATGGTATGTAAGTTTTTAATATCCTCTAAAGGATTTTTAGCACAGAGGAGCATATTGGCTACTTTACCAGTTTCGAGGGAGCCATGCTCTTGATCGATACGAAGAAAGATCGCCGGATTGATAGTGGCCGTTTTCAAGGCCTCGGCCGGACTTAAGCCCGCTTTTACCATCATTTCTAATTCATTGTATATACCAATACCTGGATGGCACAACGGATTTGCTCCTACATCAGTTCCCGCCAGCAAGGGTACTCCCGCTTTATGCATTGCAAAGGTCATTTCCAGGTATTTATCGACTTGGTTTTTCTTCAATTGAACTAAAGAAGCCATCCTGTTGCGTAGATGATCATTTACGGCTGGGGTCCAATACTTTTGTAGGTACTTAGGTAGATACTGGGTATAGTTCTCATCCTTCGACCATTCTACCTCATAGTAGGCATTCTTATACCACATACTTAAGGTAGGCGTGTGCCAGGTCTGGTGCTTAGCAAAGAGCTTAAATAGCTTTTGGGCTTTCTTTGGATCATAGGTGTCCAGCAAAAATTGATTCCTAACTATGTATTGTTCTAGACGTGAGCTGGCCGCTCCATAGTCGATTCGTTTGGCGTAGTAATCTTCTTCCCTACTCGAACACTCGGGCAACATTTCTAAGAGGTGCTCTTGGCACCATATACCTGCCTCTGCCGCTTCGGAAGGTTTAACAGTCATAGGTACATGCCCAACAATTGGGAAATCAATGCTATTGGCATAACGATTTAGGGCAAAATAGATATCTCTAGGTAGAAGAGAGTATACTTTTAGAAAGTCAATTCCCGCTTCGATTAATGAATCTACGATTATCGGTACATGTTCTTCATTGTTGATTCCAACGGAGCCATCCCACATGGGGTTTGGTCCGTCTAATAAGGGGCCAGCGGCGTAGATAATAGGGCCCAGCAGCTCTCCGGCTTTGATGCGATTCTTCCAACTATTGGCCAACTCTAGGTCCCCGGCCATATCACGAATACCCGTCACGCCATAGGCTATGAATAAACCTAAGAGTTTATCTTTTTCGGTATTGGTTGGTCGCATACGCCATACTTCCGGATCATCTGGGTGTGTGTGCATGTCCCATAATCCGGGAAGTAAGAAATGACCTTTACCATCTATGACTCCTTCTCGACCTAGTAAGTCTGCTTGGTGCCTATCAATCCTCAGGATTCGATCCTGTTTAATATGAACATCTTTAAGCCCCTTCCAAAGTTTCCCCTTTTTTACATCAACTACACGAACATTAGCCAGAATATAAGATGATGATTGAGCATGGAGCGCCTCAAAGGAGAGGATTATGAGCATTAGATGAAGTAAACGCATGGCTTGATATCCTTGGTTTAAGTCATCAATATTAAGCCTAATCTTTGATAGAAAATGGTGAGAATGCTGCTTAGTCCATTAATACAAGTAATTCTTAGCAGTATACATTGCAAAAAAGCAAAAAATGTAAACCTTCAAGAACAAAGTGTCTCTAAATGTGTATTTTAGGTTTGGATTCTTATTTCACAAAAAAACTCATTAGTATGAAAGCTATTCGACTGTTCCTGTTTGTAGCAGTGTCTGGTATGGTATTTTTCTCATGTGGAACTGCGGCCTCCAGCGTTGGACAAGGCGGAGTTTCGGGAACTGCCAGTCAATCTTTAGCAGATGTATTGCGTAAAAATAGTTCATTGATCATTAGAGGAAGTGGAGAAAGTGCGAAAATCACGGTAAGAGGTGCTGGATCGATCAATTTGAATACAGAACCACTGTTTATTGTAGATGGTGTTCCGATGGGTAATAGCTATGCAAGAGCCAATAGTGCTGTTAACCCTAACATGATTGAAAGTGTAAGAGTGTTAAAAAGTCAATCGGAAACCACAATCTATGGCGAAGATGGAAACCACGGTGTGATAATAATTAAGACAACGAACTCAGGTAAATAACATTCCGCCGTTTACAAGAGATACATAGGCATTATCCGGCAGGATGATGCCTATTTTACTTTCCTCTCCTCTCCACATACTTATATCCCTAAAAAATCTATTGCTAGGGTTAAATATTGAGTCTTGGTATATTCGGCTTGTCCAGCAGCCATATACTTCCTAATATCATATTGGTAAAATAAGTGTAGCTACATCCATACATCATAAAATTCAATTCTATGAAAAGATCACCTTTGACTTTATTCTGCCTGTTGATGCTTTCGAGTGTATTGCAGGCTAATCCATCTTATGAGGATTTAACAAAAGACTTTGTTGTAGGAAAAGCAGCTGTAAAATCACTTAGTGTGATGACTTTTGGCCCTGAGGGTATCTTGTTTATTGGAGATGCTAAAGGTGGCCAAGTATATGCCTTAGATGTTAATGACAGGAAAGAGAATGCAAGCCAGAAGGGATTTGGAATGGCAGATATTGAGGGAAAATTGGCTAACCTGCTGGGGACAGACCCTAAGGGTGTCATTATTCATGATTTAGCTGTAAACCCGATATCTCAAAACGTCTATCTGGCAGCGTCCCGCGCAGATGCCAATCTACTAGGGTTCTGGAAGACTCCCAATGACATTAGCAATGCAAGTATTTTATTGAAGATAACGCCAAGTGGTGAGATCACAGAAGTGGATCTTAATCAGATAAGTCATTCGAAGGCGGTAGTACCTAAAGTTATTGATGAAGGAAAAAGTACAAATTATCGCAAGAGTGATAATCGTACAGATGCTATTACCGACTTAGCATATCATGATGGGAAGCTGTACATTGCGGGCTTGTCCAACGAGGAATTCGCTTCTGCTTTACGGGTAGTGGATTTTCCTTTTGGTAAGAAGGCGCAATACTCTACGCTGGAAGTATACCACGTGGCGCATGGTGCTTATGAAACTGAAGCACCCATTCGCACTTTTCTTCCGTATGAAATCAATGGCAAGTCCTATCTGCTAGGATCTTATACTTGCACTCCTTTTGTGAGTATTCCTATAGATGAATTAAAGGCTACAAAACATGTTCGAACTAAAACCTTGGGTGAATTCGGTTTTGGTAATATTCCTTTGGACATTCTTCACTATAAGAATAAAGGCAAGGATTATATCCTGATGTCCAGCTTTTCCAAAGCCTTGATTCGTATTGATCCTGAGAACATTCCTACTCAGAAGTCGCTCACTGAGCCTTTGGCTGAAGGAGCATATACGGTAGGTATTGCACATGATGTTTTATCAAGAGTCGGCGTTACTCATATGGATAATTTAAATGAGAAACACGTACTTGTGTTGCAACGCATGCCGAATGGCCAGCTGAGCTTAAGATCCTACAATACCGATTGGTTATAGTATGGTACAGAAGTACAACTGCCGGTGGCTATTCGTCCTGATTGGGATAGCCACCAGCAGCTATTGTTTGCTAGGCCAATCCCACACTTCCATAAGGTTCATTACGGAAGAAGAGCATCCGTACTTCGGATCCTTGAGCATACAACATTCCTTGGATAACAAAGATTCCATCGCAGTATTTACGCAACGCCCTGTAGCAGCAACGCTTCCTTTGTTGGGAAAGTGGGAAAAGGTCGGGGATACCCAATATTTCCGAGCTCGTTTCTCTTTCCAACAAGGGAAAAAGTATTGGGTGAAATGGTTGGATTCCAATCGACAGGAATCAATACACACATTCGTTGTCCCAATACGGCAAGCGCTTAAGTCACCGTCACTTTCAGCAATTTATCCATCCGCTGACCGATGGCCCGCTAACCAATTGAAGTTCTATTTGCAATTCGATCAACCCATGAGAGAAGAGGTTGCTTTGCAATACATTCAGCTGTTGGATGAGCAAGGGGTGGTAGTGGAGCGTCCTTTCCTAGAAATGGGGCAGGAACTTTGGGATCATGATCATCGTCAATTGACGGTTTGGTTTGATCCGGGGCGAATTAAAACGGGGCTAATTCCTAATCAGCGATATGGCCCGCCCCTTCATCCAGACCGGACCTATCAGCTTAAAATTCGGTCTGGGTTTCCGGCTAAGAATGGCAAAGTACTAGAGGAAGCGGTGGTGAAGACCTTTCAAACTATCGACAAAGACAATACTCGCCCCAATCCAGGTCAATGGAAGCTAGAATTGCCGATGGTGGGAACCCATCAAGCTATTAAGCTTGTATTTCCAGAATCGCTTGACTTTGGGATGTTACGCACTGGACTTTGGATCGAGAATGAAGCGGGGGAAATCATTGGAGGTAGGCCAGAAATAGGTCTAGAAGAGCGTTCTTGGAGGTGGATACCTACCTCGACTTGGGAGGCAGGTTTCTATCACTTGAGAATTGATGATGACCTAGAGGATTTGGCAGGCAATAACCTACAGAGACTTTTTGATACCTTTATAAAGGAAAAAAAGGATAGCGTAGGGGAGCTTCCAACTAGCCTCAGATTTCAGGTATTAGGTGAGAAATAACTTACTTTGGAAGCCGCTGTGCTTTCCATTACTTCGTTTGTTGTAAACCACCTGACCATGAAAAAGACCTTCTTCCTTCTAATTGCCTTTGCAATTCTAGGCAAGACCTCAGCACAACAAATTCCATTGGATAGTCTTTACAAACTGGCTATCACAGATCTTTCTGCATTTTCTAACTACCTAGTCGGAGATGCAAATTCAGAACAAGAAAAAGCCGAGCGCATCATAGATTGGTTGGCGCGCAACTTTGATTGGACCGCTACGGATTATCAAGACCGAACCGTAAATGAGATTTTGGAACGAAAGGGCGGAAATTGTGCTGAACTTGCTAGAGTTGCTGCTGCTTCCTTTGAAGAAGTGAACTTAAAGATGAGACGCGTTCGGGAAATAAACTTGCACATTAAAACAGAAAGGAGACAGTGGACTGCCGAAGCTAAAGTTAAAGAATTGGGCAATCGGGCCTCTGTTTTTGGTTTGCAGCACAATGATCACGTATGGCTGGAAATCTATGATTCGGCAAGCGATACCTGGGTGCCGGCAGATCCTTCTCTTGGGGTAGTGGGCTATCGATCCTGGTTGTCCGCTCGCTATGGTTTCGGGAATCGCTTTAGCCTCGACCCTACTTCGACAGATATGATTGCGCCTTTTGCGGTATTTGCCATGCAAGATGGGGAGTATGTAGATCGTACTTCTTACTATGCCTTGGAAGGGTTTAATGATCTCTATCAAGGACAGCTTGAGCAATATCCTGCTTGGTCAGATTGGAAAAAGAGGATTCTTCAATTGAGTCCATCGGCCTTATCCGCGTTTAAAGGAGAAGACAATCTTCATCGCAAGACTACCTCGATCGCTGCCTTGGTAGATGCCTACAAAGAGTTGAAGCAACAGTTCTTAGCGAGTGATTTTGGACGTATTCATACGAATATAGAAGCCTTTTCGGCGGCTTTAATCCAGCAAGACATTACTACTGTAGTACAAGCATATACCCAGGACGGTAAAATCTTCCCTACCCGTGGCCCAATTTTAGAGGGTCACCCTGCCATCCAAAAGTATTGGACACCCAACCCCAACTCACAAAATCGAACTGTACACCATAAGATTTGGCCTAACGAAATTCAAGTCCTTGGAGATACGGCTTACGATCATGGCTATTACGAAGGTGTAACAAAACTAGCTGATGGTCGTCTTAGTCATTGGGAAGGAAAATATGTGATAGTTTGGAAAAAATCGAAGGACGGAGATTGGAAAATGTACATAGATATCTGGAACCAGTTGTAATTCCAATAGGGGTATACTGCCCGTTTGAACATCCTACTATTAGAAGCTGCTTGTTTCAAGTAGTTTATCTCTCTTTACTAATAGCTTAACGGTAATCTAAATTTATATGGAAGTGGAAAAGCCTTGCTCATGCTAGCAAGGCTTACATCCTATTTAGTAACTTCTAAAACCCGACAGCTATGTGGAGGAACCACTTAAAAATCGCTTGGCGAAATCTCAAAAAATCCAAGCTCTATACGGGCATAAACATCTTTGGCCTTTCTTCAGGCTTGATCGCTTTTCTATTCATCCTTCTTTATGTACAAGACGAATTGAGTTATGATACCTATAACCCTTATTCGGATCGCTTGTATCGAGTGGATTTTCAAGGTCGCTTAGGAGATCAAGAAATCAGCTCTGCTCAAAATGCTGCTCCTTTGGGGCCTGCCTTGCAAGAGATTTATCCAGAGGTAGAAGGGTTTATGCGTTTTCGGAGTCATGGGAGCTTTTTGGTCAAGTACCAGAATCGACACCATAAAGAGGACCGCATAAGCTTTGTGGATAGTACATTCTTTAGTCTTTTCAATATTCCATTGATCAAAGGAGAGACAACAGAAGTATTAAAAGCACCAAATACGGTAGTCCTTACGGAGGCAATGGCTCAAAAGTACTTTGGTATAGAAGATCCAATTGGCAAACAGTTGATCTTGGATAATGATGATGCTTTTGAAGTGACAGGAGTGATGGAAGAAATTCCTCATAATACCCACTTCCAGTTCGACTTTCTACTCTCTATGAGTACCATTGAAGAGAGTAGAAATACGCAGTGGGGAAGCTTCAATTTCAATGTGTATTTATTGTTACAAGAAGGCACTAATGTCGGTGGTTTCCAGGACAAGATTCAAGATGTTTTAATTGATAACTTCGGGAAGGAAATCGAGCAATATGTTGGTTTAACCTGGGATGAATTCATTGAGGCAGGAAACCAAGGGAAGTATATCCTGACAGCTACTGAGGACATTCATCTCCATTCAAATTTAGAGGATGAGATGGGGGCAAATGGCGATATTGCCTATGTATGGATCTTCTCCATTATCGGCTTGTTCATACTATTCATTGCCTGTATCAATTTCATGAATTTGTCTACGGCTAGTGCTTCCACTCGAGCAAAAGAAGTCGGTGTTAGAAAAGTTGTAGGTGCTGCTAGGCACTCTCTAATACAACAATTCCTAAGTGAAAGCCTCTTGATCAGTCTATTGTCTGGTGGGATTGCGGTAGTGGGGATTTGGTTCCTATTACCTTACTTTAATGATTTGTCAGGAAAAGACCTTCCTGGGCTTCTGATTCGGAATACTGGCTTTGTTCTTCTTGCAGCATTTATAAGTATCGTAGTAGGGATATTAGCAGGTAGTTATCCTGCCTTTTTCTTATCAGCCTACCAGCCAATCAAAGTTTTGAAAGGACATCTGGAACGTGGAAGAAACAAAAGCCTCTTACGAAGTGGCTTAATTGTATTCCAGTTTTTGATTACAACTTCCCTGATAATCGGGGCTTTGGTGGTCTATCGACAATTGGATTTTGTGCAAAACAAGAAATTGGGTTTTGATAAGGATCAAGTACTGATTCTTAATGATGCCTACGCCTTAGGAGATAAGGTTGGCGCATTTAAGGAAAAGATGTTGCAGAATCCGGCGGTACAATCTGCCTCAGTGACTGGGTATCTTCCGGTACCTTCTTACCGAAATAGTACTTCTTTTTTTAAGGGGAATAGCCCGGTGCCAGAGAATGCCATTTTGATGAATAACTGGTACGTCGATCACGACTATATTCCAACCTTCGATATGGAGATGATGAAAGGGAGGGCTTTTTCTACTTCCTTTCCTTCTGATAGTTCTGGAGTGATTATCAATGAGAAGGCTGCTGAATTTTGGGGAGATGAAGATCCAATAGGGAAAACGGTCTCGGAGTATGACAATCAAGATCGATTAGTGACGCACACGATTATTGGTGTAATCCAGAATTTCCACTATGAGAGTTTACGGAGCCGTATCCAGCCATTAGCCTTGTTCTTGGGCGACAGTAGAGGAGCCGTGTCCATGCGCCTCAAAACAGACGATATGGCTGGCTTTATTAGTTTTCTGGAGAAAGGCTGGAATGAAATGGCGCCAGGACAGCCCTTTGATTATAGTTTCTTGGATGAAAGATTTGACCAGATGTATCGAGCGGAACAACGTGTAGGACGTATCATAAGTACCTTTACGATTCTGGCCATCTTTATTGCTTGTATTGGACTATTTGGCTTGGCGACCTTTGCCGCTCAGCAACGCACCAAAGAGATTGGTATTCGAAAAGTATTAGGGGCCTCTCTCAGTGGGTTAGTTGGTCTATTAACTAAAGATTTTTTAGGCTTGGTCCTGATTTCTTTAATGATGGCTATACCTATTGCCTGGTTTGGAATGAACAGATGGCTGCAAAATTTTGCCTACAGTACGGACCTGGACTGGTGGATATTTGCAGTGGCTGGATTGTCGGCGATAGTGATCGCTTTCATGACGGTTAGTTTCCAATCTTTGCGAGCTGCTTTAGCAAACCCGGTGAAGAGTTTACGAAGCGAATAAAATAGGAAGCCCCACTGACACTAATTGTCAGTGGGGCTTCTCCCTCCTAACGTTTATCTGAATCGATAGGGCTTAGGTCTTCTTCTTTTTCTTTTCTTGCTCTTTCTTTTTCCCGCCTTCCAACTCCCAATCGAAGTGGTCCTCCTCCTCTTCTTCTATTTCAGCTCCAGCTGGCGGTAGTTTAGCTCCGGCCGGCAAATTTGCCCTCAATTCCTCTTCGGAAGTATCCTCCTCTACTGACCCCCCATATTCAGGGATATCTCGCCAGTCTTCGGGCTCATCCACCAATTCTATAATGGTTCTGAACTCCTTTTCAAGAGCTTCCTGGATCTCTCTTTTCCGCAATTCGCTGATTTCAAAATCGGACTTTACGCGCTTCTTCGCTGAGACGACGTTAAAGTCTTCCAATGTACCCAGAATACTGTAGAAAAGATTAAACCAGCCTTTTTTGCGCGCTTTTTTCGGTTTGAGGTTGGGATCATGCCGGGTGAATTTGGCAGAAATCACTTGCCCCGCATTCACCTTGATATTGTAAGCTATTTCGTGCTCAAAAGAGTGCTCTCCACTAATCGTCAGATTCAAGGCATTACTTTGAATGAACATCACTGGAATGTAAATCCGCTGGTTCTTAACCTCGAGGAAGTTCTCAATGTTTGTGAATTTAATATTTCGCAGATCTTTCACTTTCACAAAAGAAGAGAATCGTTCAAGCATTTCGAAGTCCTTTAAGAATCCATCATGAATGCCAACTCCTGCTAGTACTCGAAGTTTATCAGTCATGAAGTTGCCTTGATTATCCCAAAAAGCGTAGATCGCGATCTTGGAATCCAAGGTGCCGTCTAAATGCTTATGCGAAAGGACATCTTGTCCAAAGTTTTCTCCCTGTTGAAAGAATTCTTTAATGTTGATCTTGTTACAAGTCAAGCGCGCCACTAAGCGTGGTTCCTCTTCAATGTAGAAGTTGCCATCTAGGATGAAGTTTCCATCCATGGCATTGGTGTTACCCTCAATTGACATTTGACTGTTATCAAAGGTGAGTTTACCGACAAAGTCTTCCCCTTGAATCTTATTGAAATTGTATTCCTCGATCTTAGCATTAAAGGTGCCATTAAGGAAGTTAGTGATATGCTCTCTTTTTTGAGATCTTTCTTCTTTTAGTTCCTCTACGGCTACATGGGCTGCTTCGGCCTGATCTTCGGTGACGGCGGTCAAGTTCAGCAGTCGATCAAAGTCAATTTCTTTCGAAAATAGGTCGGCAGTAAAAGCCAATTCTGACCGTTTAGAGTTTGTAGAGTCAGCAAAGAGAACAGGTATGAAGTTGTAAGCCGTTCCTTGAAACATGATATCACTACCGGCCCCTTCAAGGTTTAGATCTTCAATGGCTAGTGTATTATCCTGCATAATCAGACGACCATTGTCGATCATCATTTTTTCTTTGTTAATAGTCAGAAAGGCATCATCAAATTCTAACTCCCCGGAAGCACTTACCCGATTGATTCGGCTCGTGCTAATCATATCTTTATAGCGTCCATTGATCTTAATGTTCTTCAACTCGATTTCCCCTCCTCCATTGTTTATTCGATAGCTTTCCAGCAAGCCGTAAGCCATTTTGAGAGGAAATACCCCATCCATGGCAAAGTCAATCTTGGGGTCATCCAGATTGTCTACTCTTAGGTTGAATTCCAGAAGCTCGCGATTAAAATATCCCTTGAACTGATCTATTTTCAGCGTACTACTTCTATTATTGCGATACTTCCCATTATTGAAGCTGGCTAGGAAAGAAACATCTTTCAAAGTACCGTCCATTTTTGGATTGGTGATCTTGCCATCTTGTAGACGAAGCTCCGCTTTAATTTCTGGGTTTTTCGTAGCACTTGATTCTCCGTGCATCGTGGCTTCAACTATAAATTTACCCGTGCTTGAAAAGTCACTGAAAGAAGCCAGTTGTTCTTCAGGTAGTAGTTGAATCATGGTCCCTAAACTACTCTTTTCACTAGTAAAGAAGAGATCATAGAAGAGGGCTTCTCCTTGATTCTCTATTTCACCATCCACCTTGAATACATTTGACTCTACTTCCATCACTACATCCTCGAATTTATAGACTCCATTGGCAAGATCGATGAATAGATTGGCATCATATTCTATATGCTTACCTGCCAAATATCTCGCCCCTTCTAATTCCAGGAATCGAGTCACGATACTTGCATCACTATCCAGCGAAAACTGTTCTGTTGAAAATTTCCCGGAGAAATTGGCATTGATTACTTTGGCTACCACCTCTTGTTTGGCCCTTTGATCCGAGTAGATCAGTTCCATATCTTCCAATTGGGCCTTATTAACGGCAATAGTCGGACCTTTACCCCCCTTGGTTTCTTCCTCTTCTTCGGTGCTGGTTTCATAAATCACATAATTGGCCTTCCCTTTTTTATCCACTTCCACTTGTAGAGCCCCGTTGGACACTACTACCGACTTCACTTTAATGGTCGATCCCAATAGACTAAATAAACCCATCTTGAAGGCGACCTGTTCCGCTTCCAATAAAACGCCGCCTTTATTGTCCTCAACTATTACCCCTTTGAGATTTGCGGAAATGTTAGGGAAACTTCTCACTACTGTGAGGTCAAAATCCTCTACCTCCAGCGAGGAGGTCAGGTTTTTATTGATCTCTGAAAGAATTGTTTTTTCAATCTTGCTTTGGAAGATACTAGCAAGGAATGTGGCTAATACGATGAGGACTAGTAGGCTGATACCACTAATGATGGCGAATTTTTTGAGGAACTTTTTCATCTATAGAAGGGTTGGGAGTGAAAAGGGTTATAAAGATACTTCAGTACTGATAAAATAGCTAGTTTTCGCTGGCGACCAAGGTACTTTACCTTAGGTTTCCACGAAAATTCTCCATACTATTCCTTCAGTTTCATAGGGTTAGCGCGGGTTCCTATTGATTAAATGCTTGAAAATCAATATTTATTATACCCTAAGCCTCAGTTTGTGTAATTTTTTTTGGATTTTTTTCACCAAAGATTTGCACTGTATAAATCAGGAATATATATTTGCACTCGCTTTTAGAGAAAGGGCGGTTAGCTCAGTTGGTTCAGAGCACCTGGTTTACACCCAGGGGGTCGGGAGTTCGAGTCTCTCACCGCCCACCAAAGGCCTCCAATTTGGAGGCCTTTTTTTATGCGCGTTCTCAAAGCATTTCATGAATTACGTATACATTCTGTATTCCAGGCTGCTGGATAGATATTACATTGGTTATTGCGGTACGTCCGTTGCAGACGGTTTAGCTAAGCACCTCAGTAATCATAAAGGCTATACGGGGCGGGCTAAAGATTGGATCATCTGCTACACACTCCCCAAAACCTCATCCGCGCCCCATATAAGGCATGCCACTCGCCATGATCGTGACGAATGGCATATTTGCGGAGAGCGGAAGCCGAGCCATATGCAGTACGGCATCAGCTACGTGTTGGACATCCATGGTGGGCTCGATGGCAATGGAGCCATCCGCCTGGGGTACACCGCTGGGCATCCTGGCAGCCATGGGAGTTAGCGCGTTTCCAATATCAATCTGACTACAGCGTATCTTATATTTTCTGCCATCAAGGGCGATCGACTTGGTAAGGCCACTGATAGCGTGTTTGCTCGCGGTATAAGCTGCTGAGTTGGGTCGTGGAGTATGAGCCGAAATAGATCCATTGTTGATAATACGGCCGCCGGGAGGGTTCTGTGTTTTCATGAGTTTGAAGGCAGCTTGGGCACAAAGAAAGCTACCGGTGAGATTAGTCGATACGACTTGATTCCATTGGTCCAAGGAGAGATCCTCGAAAGGTATACCCGGCACATTAGTACCTGCATTATTAAATAACACATCTAATCGCCCAAATTTGGATGCTACTGTTGAAAACAGATGGCGTACCGAATCAGGATCGTTGACATCCGTGACAATGCAAGTACCATGTGTAGCAGCAGACCCTGCTGCTTCCAATGTGGACTCTAGTCTTGAAAGGTTTCGGCCACATAGAATGACTTGAAAATCATTTTCCAATAAGGTGATCGCAGTATATTTTCCAATACCGGACCCTGCTCCAGTGATGACGGCAATTTTCTTCATACTGCAATTTGCGATTTTCCGTTCGTATGTAAAGCAAAAAAAAGGGCTAGGAAACTTCCTAGCCCAATGTTGTCTTTAACTATAATCTTTATTTCGTCAGCCACCAGCCCAGCCAGGCGCCCGTTATGGTCCACTGGACAATAGCATCTATTAAGTCAGGTATGGAATTGGTTTCAAACCAAATACTATTGAGATAGTTGATCGTGAAATAGCCGATTAAGCCAACGGCCAAGGAAGCCATCACAGAAGTCTGAAAAGTAAGATTGGCCATTTTCATCAGTAGCCATGCCAATAAGAAGGCAGAAACAAAGTCTATAATGAAGCCTCGCAACATATTCATGCCCATATTATTCGAGAGAGAGTCATGGTAGGAGACCATGGCCCAGGGCTTGCCCAACCTTTCGTTCATAAGCGCTTCTTCCTCTTCCATAGAGGCTCCGATCTCTGCACGAGGGAGAAAATAGGTACCTGCTTCCAAATTTTCTTCAAGAACCTTCAAGATGGCATCTTGATTGGGGGTATGCCCCATCTGGCTATTGTGTATACCGAGTAAAGCAAAGGAGAGAAATTGCCAGACAAAAAGGATCAGCGCACCCACTAAGGCACCAATGAGCAGTTTTTTCATGATAAAATGGTTTAATAGATGGTTTAGAAATTATTTGTTTCTAAAATTAAACAAAAAAATGCAAACAACATAAGGTTGTACCTGTGTTTGTTTTATCATGATGTACTAATGTTACCTACCAATCAATACTTGATTTCAGAGATTTAGTTGCATCTTGGGTGTGATCGGGAAACTCTTGCTTTACTATTATCTTTGCTGACTAGAATTAACAAAACGAATATGTCAAGCCAATCTACAACTCTAGTTCTTAGCCTATTTGCCCTTCTATTATTTACTCATTGTACCAGTGAGGATACGGATTCAACTACAACCACTATAGATCCGCTGAGCTATGTGGACCCTTTTATAGGAACTGGATACCACGGGCATACCTTTCCAGGACCAACGCTTCCTTATGGTATGGTACAACTGAGCCCCGATACCCGCCTTCCTGGTTGGGATGCTTCCAGTGGTTATCATTATTCTGATTCGACTATTTATGGTTTTTCACACACCCATTTAAGTGGAACGGGTATCGGAGATATGGGAGATATTCTCTTTCTACCGTACACTGGAGAGGATAATGTAGAACTGCTGGCCTATTTCGACAAGGATACGGAAAAAGCCTCGGCAGGCTATTATGAGGTGCAATTGGAAAACTACGATGTCAGAGCGGAATTGACTAGCACCCTGAGGACAGGCATGCATCGCTATATCTATCCAGCAGGTACGGACAAAAAATTGTCCATCGACCTAGGACATATCTTACAAGCCAATTGGGGGCATAAGAGCCTGGAAGGAGCTATCGAAGTCGTGGATAACAAAACCTTGAAAGGATATCGTATTTCCAGTGGATGGGCGCACGACCATCCAGTACATTTCTATGCTGAGTTTTCCACTCCTTTCCAAATTACACAAGCTAAGGATGGTGAGCAGTTGATTGGCAACGATAAATTAGAAGGTCGCGAATTGCAGGTATCCTTGAGTTTTCCAGATGCAAACCTTGAAGAGGTGTTGGTTAAAGTAGGTTTATCTTCCGTTGATTCGGAAGGAGCGAAAAAGAATCTAGAGGAAGAAAATCCTGATTGGGATTTTGAAGGAATAAGAGCGGGCGCTGAAGACACGTGGCGGGAAGCTTTATCGAAGATAGAAGTGAAAAGTCAGGAGGAGGATGTCTTAAAGAATTTTTACACCGCTCTATATCATTCCATGGTGGCGCCGATGCTAGCACAGGATGTGGATGGCCGTTATCGCGGAATGGATAAGGCCATTCATCAAGCCCCTACTGGCTTTACTAACTATACGGTCTTTTCTCTTTGGGATACCTTTCGAGCACTACATCCTTTAATGACCATCATTGATCAGGAAAAAACGAAGGAATGGGTAGCTTCACTTTTGAGGAAGTATGAACAAGGAGGTGTACTGCCCAAATGGCCATTGGCGAGTAACTATACCGGGACGATGGTAGGCTACCCAGCTGCAGCCATGATCGCAGATGCGATTGTAAAAGATATCGACGGCATTGATCTAAAGAAAGCCTTGGAAGCTACAGTCTATAGTTCAGAATATCATCCAGAAACGATCTCCAAGATGATAGAACCACGTGCCCAGCAGTTGATGCCGAAGCATTTGGATTTTATCGGTAAAATGGGGTATATACCGGCAGATTCAGTACGTCAGTCTGTTTCTTATGGATTGGAATGTGCTTATTATGATTTCTGTATTTCCAGGATAGCTTTGAAAGCGGGTGATCAAGACATGGCCGAGCAATATGCGCGCCGGAGCTTGAACTATCAAAAATATTTTGATCCAAATTGGGGCTTTATGCGAGGTAAGCTAGCCAATGGAGAATGGCAAGAACCTTTCAATCCTAATTATTCGGATCATGACATTAGCCCATATGTAGAAGGCAATGCTTGGCAATGGTCTTGGTTTGTACCTCATGATGTAAGTGGGTTTAAGGATTTGTTCGGTTCTAAGGAACGGTTTGTGACCCAATTGGACTCTTTGTTTACAACAAGCTCGGACATAGAGGGAGAGAATGCCTCAGCTGATATTACAGGATTGATTGGACAGTATGCACACGGGAATGAACCAAGTCATCACGTCATTCACTTCTACAACTATCTCGGAGAGTCGGCGAAGGCGCAGCAAAGAATTGATCAAGTACTGCAAACCTTGTATGCTCCTACTCCTGCTGGCATCTCTGGCAATGAAGATTGTGGAGCTATGTCGGCTTGGTATGTGTTGAATGCACTAGGATTCTATCAAATATGCCCTGGGAAGCCAGAGTATTCCATTGGACGCCCGATGGTGGATCAAGCAGTGATCCGCTTGGAAAACGGAAAAACCTTCGAGATTCGGGTGAAAAACAATAGTACCAAGCATCCTTATGTTGCCCAGGTAAAATTGAATGGAGAGGTGTTAGATCAACCGTTTTTTGATCATACGACCCTGATGGCTGGCGGGGTATTAGAATTTGAGATGACGGATCAAATTCCTGCAATCGATGGGAACTAAAATTCTTGGATTTAGGTTTTACTAGTAACAACTTTAAAGAGCTATTTGTAGCTCCATGACAACTTCCAAATAACAACAACTTGCTCGATACGATACGGCTCTGAAACCAGCAAGTAACACATCTTACGACGCTCTAATGAAATTGTGGTCTTATATCGTCCACTACCTAACTGAGTAATGAATTGGCATTACCTCAGTTAGCTATCCTATTGTATTCATTCGTAAATCTCTCAATTCCTATCGTATGACAGAAACGCGCAGACTCCAGAATGTGGCTGAGAATTGGCAAGTGCTAATCAAGTGTTTGTCTCTTTTGGGCCAAGAAACGCTTTCCGATATTCAAAGTGGTAACATAGACAAGAAGCATCTATTAGAACTGCTTCAGTTGATCATTAAGCATGCTAGCAAGATGCGTGCAGATGTTCATTTACTGCAATTGAGTGAAAGGATCAAAACACAAAAAGACATTGAAGATCTAATCCAGAAACTCTCAGCGGACAAAACGACCGCGGAATAAATTCTACCAAGGAAATCTAATCTTGCAAGTGAAATAAGTCTTCCATTTTTCGCCGACCACAGATCTCGATTTCGGTCTGGTCAATAACTCCCCTTGCCTAGCTCATTCGTATACGTATTGCTGGCGTGGATTTTTTCAAAAAAATCAAGGAATTTCATTTTAGCAAAACAATCTGTGGTCTTTTCCTATTCCTTTAGAAGAACCATTTTCTTTTAGGCAGAACTATAAAGTCAGCCGATATTGATTATTTTGGCTGACTTAAAGGAAAATACTCCATGTTATACGACAATCACGGTAGGCTTATTAATTACGTTCGACTTGCGGTAACAGACCGTTGCAACTTACGGTGTTTCTACTGCATGCCCGAGGAAGGGATAGATTACATTCCTAGGAAGGAGTTACTCTCCTATGAAGAGATGGAACGTGTCATTGCACTGCTGGCAAGTATGGGGATTTCAAAATTACGCATCACCGGAGGAGAACCTTTTGTACGGAAAGGTATGCTGGAATTCATGCAACGCTTAAGTGATATAGAGGGGATTGAACAGATGCACTTGACAACCAATGGCACATTGACCAAAGGGATGGTTCCAGATCTCAAACGAATAGGATTCAAGTCTATCAATTTGAGTATGGATACCCTTGATAAGGAGCGGTTTTTCCAGATTACACGACGGGACTACTTTGATACGGTATGGCAAACTTTTGAGGAGCTCGTAGAGGGAGGAATTACCACCAAGATCAATGCCGTGGTAATGGAAGGCAAGAACATTGACGACCTTATTCCGATGGCTGAGCTAACCAAAAAGTATCCGGTCAACGTTCGTTTCATTGAAGAAATGCCATTCAACGGAGAGGGTAGCCATTACCCTACTTTAGAATGGAATTCTCGCAAGATTGTATCCTATCTTAAAGATCATTATCCCGACCTGGAAAAGATTCCTGATCCTAAACATTCCACTTCAGCAAATTATAAGGTTCCTGGTTATCAAGGTTCTATTGGAGTGATTGCTGCCTTTAGTAGATCCTTCTGTGGGTCTTGTAATCGCATTCGTTTGACTCCACAAGGTATGTTGAAAACCTGCCTGTACGACAATGGGGTATTTAATATAAAGGACTTCATTCGAAATGGGGCTACTGACGAAGAACTTAAAGGAGCCTTCTTATCAGCGCTGGGCAATCGCGCCAAAGATGGTTTTGAGGCAGAACGGCGGCGAGGTTTTGATCGCCCTGTCACAGAATCCATGTCCACCATCGGGGGATAAATCTTCACTGGAAAAAGGATCAAAAAGCAATTAATGATAAGTGTAAAAGAAGCGACGGAGATTATTTTACAGCATAGCGTTGACTATGGTGTAGAAGAAGTACCATTGGTAGAAGCTATCGGCCGAATCTTGCGAGAAGATCTCATTGCAGATCGAGATTTTCCACCCTATGACCGGGTGACGATGGATGGGATTGCCATAAAGTATGCCTCCTATGCGCAAGGACAGCGGCAGTTTCCCATTGAAAAGGTGATAGCGGCAGGGGACCCTGAGGGCGAACTAAAGGAGCAAAATAACTGCGTTGAGATCATGACGGGGGCCGTTCTTCCCAAGGGCGCGGATATTGTGATACGCTACGAAGATTTAGAAATCAAGGATGGAGTAGCGACGGTCACGACGGAGGCCATTAAAGCCAGCCAAAATGTGCATCGAAAAGGAACCGATCGACCTGTTGGGGGTAGGATCGTAAGCGAGGGGCAATTGATTTCCCCGGGAGAAGTTGGGGTAGCAGCAACGGTTGGAAAAGCCAAACTACGCGTGGCGAAACTGCCAAAGACTGCCATTATTTCCACAGGAGATGAGCTGGTAGATGTTTTTGAGCAGCCCCTACCTCACCAGATTCGACGTTCTAATGTTTACAGATTGCGCGCTTCCTTAAAGCCTTATCATATGGAAGCCGATGCTTATCATTTGATAGACGACCAAGCTGTCATAGAGCAGAAACTGGGTCAATTACTAGAGGAGTATGACATTCTGATGCTTAGCGGTGGCGTATCTAAAGGGAAGTTTGACTTTATCCCAGCTGCACTTGAGGCACTTGGCGTGAAGAAGTTGTTTCACAAAATCAAACAACGCCCAGGCAAACCTTTTTGGTTTGGTAAAGCACCCAATGGCACTTTGGTATTTGCCCTGCCCGGGAATCCCGTTTCCTCCTTTATGTGTACCCAGCGTTATTTCTTTCCTTGGTTAAGAAGCAGTTTGGGATTAGATCCATTTAAAATCCCTACCGCTCGCCTGGAGAAAAGTGTGACTTTCACTCCAGATCTTACTTACCTTTGTCAGGTTGCAGTGAGTTACGATCAGGAAGGGCGGGTGCTAGCTACCCCGGTAGAGGGGCATGGATCAGGCGATCTCGCTAATCTCGTTGATGCGGATGCTTTTATGGAATTACCACAAGGGCGCGATGTGTTTGAAGCGGGAGAATGTCATCCGATTTTCTTTTATCGATAGTGTCTTTCCTGCTGAAAAGCAGCTTTCTCTGACCTATACCCAAATTTCATGTCTAAGCTATTCAGAAGAATTAGAATGGATCAAATCGGTGGTAACCGAGTTACCAAGTATCTCCTTTATGCCATCGGTGAAATTGTCTTGCTGGTAATCGGTATTATGATTGCCGTGCAGATCAATAATTGGAATGAGGTCAAACAACAAAAACAGTTAGAGTTACAGACATTAAAGGAGATTCGTGGAAGTATAGAAACGAATCTGATGGAGATGAAAACCTTATCTGCGCAGCATACGGTTCAAGTTGGCGATTTCAAGGATTTAGTAAGGCATATGGACGAGGATCTTCCCTATCACGACTCCTTAGAGACAAAAATGGCCGCTATATTTGGTTGGTATACACCACTCTTTGACTACGCACCTTACGAGACGCTAAAGACAAGAGGGGTAGAACTTATCAGTAACGATACGATCAAAAGAAACATCATTGCTGTTTATGAAAAAGTGATCTACCGGATTTCTGAGGGGCTGGAAAAATTTGAAAGCGGTAATAGCACGTCGGTTGTTTTACCCTACTTTTCCAAACATTTTGAAATGTATAGTACGAGCCCTGCCAAGGTTAGAGCCAACGATTATGAGCGTATAAAGACAGATCCAGAATATCGAAACATCCTCCAATTACTAATAGGGATACGCACCTTTGGCGTGAATTTGTCTAATGCTTCAGCCCAAGGGCTGGAAGCAGTGCTTCAACTGCTAGATAAGGAAATCGACCGCCAATCTTCTAAATAGCGAATGGTCCAACAAATTAGGTGTTTGCCTTTTACTCTACTATTCTGCGTTTATTATTTTTCTGGTTTTTAGCTATCTTCATTAGCGTTACCCATTCTGGTACCTCTAAATGTTTGATATGAAGAAGTTGTTTTTTCTTCTTTTATGTTTAGCTGCCTGCACAGGACCCAAGCCGGAACTTGAAAACACCTCTCTTTCTGGAGATGTTGCTTCGGCCCACCCTTTGGCAACGAAAGCGGGACGTGATATCCTGGCTGCGGGGGGGAATGCGTTTGACGCTGCAATCGCAGTAGCAGCTACACTCAATGTGGTAGAACCTATGATGTCGGGCTTAGGAGGATACGGAACTATTTTAACCTATGAAGCCCAAAGTGAAGAAATTCGCTTTCTCAACGCTAGTGGGCGTTTTCCGGCCGCTACCAATACGGACCTCATGCGAGAGCCCACGGTCAACTTTAAGCAAAACCGTGTGGGACCAAAGTCCATTTCCACTCCGGGCAACTTAAACGCCTGGAAAGCGATGCATGAACAATATGGTAAACTAGCCTGGCGGGATCTATTTAAGAGTGCCATCATACATGCTGAAGAAGGTTTTATCATTGGAAACTTCACTGAACGAATGATTGCGTTTGCCTTTGACGACTTCTCTGATCACACTAAAACTTTTTACGGTAAAGATGGGAAACCACTACGAGCGGGAGATAAGCTGATCCAGGCAGACCTGGCCAGAACCTTTCGTTTGATCGGTGAAGAAGGGCCCAACCCTTTTTATCAAGGAGAATTGGCGAAAAAGATAGATTTGACGATGCAAGAAATGGAGAGTTTTCTCTCCCTCGAAGATTTGAAAAGTAATGAGGCAGAATGGTGGGAACCACTAGCAATGGACTATCGAGGCTATCAAGTTTTTACCGCTTCTTTACCAGCTAATTCCTTTGCTGCCTTTGTTAATATGGGACTTATGCAGCAATGGCCTGCGGACAGTTTAAAGCACAACTCTGTCCAATACCTACATCTTTTCGCGGAAATGACTAAGGAATCTTACAAAGCTCGCCTTGCACATTCTTTTGACCCCGACGTGACTACTGCTCCTCTTGACAGCTTGTTCTCACCTGCAGTGATGAGGCAGATGGCAGCGGCTATTGATACCGAAGAAGCCTCCACCTTTGAACTGCCATTTGCAGAAGAGAGTCAACATACGACTCATTTTGTAGTAGCGGATCAATGGGGCAATATAGTCAGTGCTACACAGACTTTAGGTAATGTTTTTGGCAGTCGGGTGATGCCAGAGGGAACGGGAGTCTGGCTAAATAACTCGATGGCCTATTCTACTTTTGAGCCCAAAGGTAATCCGATGGATGCCTATCCTGGGCGACACAAACTTTCAGGAGATTGCCCAATTATCATTTTAAAAGATGGAAAGCCATGGGCAGCATTGGGGTCCCCTGGCGGCCATACCATTACCCAAAACGTTCCGCAAATCATCTTCAATCTGATTGATTTTGATATGAGTATGCAGGAAGCAATTGATCAACCGAAGATCTCTTTTGCAGAACCTAATGTCATTTTGGTGGACGAACATCTACCTGAAAACATATTGGAAGCATTAACGAGTAAGGGGCATCAACTAATCAGTAGAAGTATTGGTAATGCACATGGTATTAAAATTATTCGTGACCAAAGTGGAGCCATCACTTCTTTTGAATTAGGGGAAGATCAAAGAAGAAAGTAATAACTCGAGGCTTAATCCGCTGCATGTAACACCGTGCCCTCCTCGACAAAACTTGAGAAGTTTGCATACAAGTCACCTTCAGTACCTATGGGTAATTTATGGTGGCCACTTTTTCGATATACCTGCGTTGCGTACCGGTCAGACTCGCCTTAATAGCTAAGGGTATTAGGCTCCGTTGCGCCTTGATCCATGAAAAAATGAACTCGACCAAAAAAGTAATCTAAATCTGTTCTTTTACTTATGTTCTGTGTCCTACATATACTATTGTTTTGTTAAGTAATCTATATCTTAGGACGAACAAATGACCTCCATTACATGAAAGTCTCTACTATTCTACCCCTTGCTGTTTTAATGACAGCAAGCTTGCTGAACAGCTGCACTTCGCCGGAAGCGCATAACCCTGCATTTAGCATCACCTTACCTGAAAACCTAGGGGATACCACTTTTGATGGCCGTCTACTTTTATTATTGTCAACCAACGACGAAAATGAACCGCGTTTTCAGATTTCTGATGGCCTGAAAACACAATTAGTTTTTGGGATGGATGTAGAAGGCTGGGCGCCAGGCCAGACGATTACAGTAGATAATGCTGCTTATGGTTATCCGATTAAGCAGTTAAAGGATGTGCCTAAAGGAGAATATCGAGTGCAGGCTTTGTTACATAAGTATGAAACCTTTGTCAGAGGCGATGGGCACACCGTTAAAATGCCGATGGATAGAGGAGAAGGCCAAAAATGGAACCGCGCACCAGGTAATCTTTACAGTGTTCCTGCGAAGGTCAGTTTTGACCCAGCTTCCAGTCAAGGATTAGCGGCAGAATTGACAGAGGAAATTCCTCCAATTCAAGAGCCAGAAGACACGAAATATATCAAGCATATCAAAATTAAGAGCAAACTGCTCAGCGAGTTTTGGGGTAGGGATATGCATTTGGGGGCACATGTATTGCTACCAGAAGGTTGGGAGGAGCATCCTAATGTAAAGTATCCTTTAGCCATTATGCATGGTCACTTTCCTTCCGATTTTAGCGGTTTTCGAACTACACCGCCGGATACCACTCAACCTTGTGTATACAGTGCTCGCTTTGATGTAGATTGTTACAATAGAGTGGTACAGCAGGAAGCCTATGACTTCTACAAAATGTGGACAGGGCCTAATTTCCCACGCATGATCGCCATCGTTATCCAACATGCAAACCCGTTTTATGACGATTCCTATGCGGTCAATTCTGAGAATCTAGGGCCGTACGGAGATGCCATCACTTATGAGTTGATACCGCATATCGAAGAGCAATTCAGGGGAATTGGAGAGGGCTGGGCCCGCTTTACCTACGGTGGTTCCACCGGTGGTTGGGAGGCACTTGCTGTGCAGGTGATGTACCCAGATGAATACAATGGCTGTTATGCAGCCTGCCCAGACCCCATTGACTTTCGGGCCTACTGCTTAGTTAATCTCTATGAAAATGAAAATGCCTATTACCTTGACAGCGATTTCAAGGAAAGACTACGACCAGGTCACAGAGACTACCTAGGTTTTGTAGATGCGGCCTTAATAGATATGAACCTGAAGGAGCTTGCGCTGGGAACTAAGAGTCGTTCTGGACAACAATTCGATATATGGGAGGCGGTCTACAGTCCCGTTGGAGATGACGGATATCCCAAGCGAATTTGGGACAAGGAGACAGGTGTAATTGATAAGGAAGTGGCCAACTATTGGAAGGAAAACTACGATCTAGCCTACATTATGAAAAGGGACTGGGCTACGCTAGGGCCAAAATTGAAGGGTAAAGTGAAAATCTACTGTGGAGATATGGATAATTACTATTTAAATAATGCCGTATATCTAGCGGAGGAATTCCTAGAATCCACTACAGACCCCTATTATGATGGAGAGGTAGACTACGGGGATCGAGCTGAACATTGCTGGAATGGCGACCATAGTCAACCCAACCATATTTCTCGGCTTCGCTATCATCGCATGTTCATCCAAAGGTGGGCAAAGGAAGTGGCAAGCCGCTCGCCAGCAGGGGCTGATCTCCGAAGTTGGCGCTATTAATAGCTAGCAGGGTTTTGTCCGAGGTTGTAGCAGATTTTTATCTATCTGGTATTAAAAGCAACAAGTATTGGCCTTATTCATTTTAGCTGGAGGTTCGTCCCAAATTCGTTAAGAACAGTTCAGGAGTTGGGACGAACCTCCAGCGTATAAAAATGAATCCAGCCTTGAGTTTTGCTTCTTTGTGTCAAGACAAAGAAGTTGCCGCAGGCAGATTAAATAGAAGATTTGGTGAGCTTTATGGGAGCGCATCTGAGTTCAATACGTGTATTTGGTCCTAAAGAGAATTTCCTTTTAACCTAAATTAACCTAATATCAAGAGTAATTAACTGCTTTCCTTTTTCATGGAGCCTACTTTTGTACCGAGCAAAATATGAAAAGCACCATGAAGAAAGTTTTACTGACCCTATCACTCCTCTTCTTCCTAGGAAGTATCATTGCACAAAGCGGGAAATTGAAAATAAGCGGAACAGTTGTGGATTCTGCCGCCACTCCTTTGGTAGGAGCTACGGTTACAATGATGCACGCTAAGGACTCAGTTCTTGCTGGGTTTTCTACCACACAAGCAGATGGGAGTTTTTTAATCGGACGATTGAAAAAGGATAACTATATCCTCACTATAAGCTATATCGGCTACGAAACCTTTACGCAGACGCTAAAGGTTAACAAGGAAGAGAACTTGGGGAATCTCATTCTAGAAGAAGAAAGCAAAATACTTAATGAAGTATTGGTCAAAGGGGATCGTGTTCCCGTAGTGATCAATGGAGATACCATTGAGTATAATGCGGATGCTTTCCAAACCCAACCTAATGCAGTAGTAGAAGATCTGCTTAAAAGACTTCCGGGGGTGGAAGTAGAAAGAGATGGTACGATTCGGGCTCAAGGCGAGCAGGTCCAGCAAGTCCTCGTAGATGGGAAGGAGTTTTTTGGGACAGATCCAAAGGTTGCTACCAAGAATTTGCCGGCAGATGCGATTGATAAAGTTCAAGTATTCAATAAGAAATCCGATCGAGCTGAATTTTCTGGGATCGATGATGGTCAACGTCAAAAAACCATCAATCTAGAATTGAAGGAAGACAAAAAGAATGGAGCCTTTGGCCGGGTTACGGGTGGTGGCGGTACGGATGAGCGCTATTATGGCAAAGCCAACATCAATCGCTTCTCACCAAATCGACAACTTTCCTTCATTGGGACCATAAACAACATCAACGAGCAGGGCTTCTCCATGAACGATTACTTCAACTTTAGCGGAGGTTTACAGCGGATGATGTCTGGTGGCAGCGGGGGTGTCAGAATTGAGCTTAATAGCGATGATATGGCCATTCCTATTGATCAAGGTAACAACAATGGCCTATTCACTACTTATGCGGGTGGCTTAAACTTCAATAATGAATTCGGCAAAAAGCTAGAAGTAGGAGGTAGCTATTTCTTTAGTCAGCTCAATCAGGATATCCGAAAGACTACTCGTAGTGAAAACTATCTGGCAGATAGAACGCTCATCAGCGAAGAGCACAGTCTGCAAGAAACGGAGAGAACGAATCACCGCTTGAATGTAAATCTCAGATATCGACCAGACTCTATCCAAGAGGTGCGATTCAGAACTAATATATCCTTCAATCAAACAGATTATCGTCAAAGTAAGGATTCGGAAACTAGCCTAGGTGATGGTATTTTGGAAAACACAGCGAACAGTACGTACTTTTCGAATGGAGAGAATACGCTGATGAATGGTAACTTGGACTACCGCCGAAAACTAGGCAAACCCGGGCGCGTGTTTACATTGGGGCTTGCTTACGGGGTTACCGATCGAACCAGCCTGGGAGAAGTGAATTCGCTGAACCGCTTTGGCTTGTCGAATCCTGTTTCTGCGGTAGCAGATACCTTGAATCAGGAGAATGATCAGGATAATCAGCGCTTCAGTTATGGCATTAACACCTCTTTTACGGAACCGCTTGGTAAGCGAGAATTCTTAGAGGCTAATTATTCCTTCTCCAACTACAATGAAGATATCGAACGCCAAGTCTACGACCTCTTTGGTCCAGCGATGGAAAGTCGAACGTTCAATGATTTCTTGAGTTTCAAGTATGACAATGCCTACATCTATCATCGCGGAGGATTCAATTTCCGCTTGAATAGAAAGAAATTCAACTTCTCCACTGGGGTGAGCTTGCAGGAATCCATTTTGCGAGGAGACTTAGAACCTCAAGACGTAAAAATCCGACAAACCTACCTCAATGTAGTTCCCAACCTTAGGTGGTCCTACATGATGTCTATGGCCAATCGCCTAAGTTTTGACTATGACGCTTTTGTAAGAGAACCCGACATTCGCCAATTACAGCCGGTAATCAATAATTCTGATCCCTTGAATATTTATGAGGGAAATCCGAACCTTAGACCGGAGTATTCTCACAATCTACGCCTTAGCTATAACACCTATGATCAGATCACCTTATCTAGTTTCTTTGCTTTCCTCAATTTCACCTACACAGATGAGGTAATCACCAATTCGGTGAGTTTTGATGATCGATTGATCCGTACCATCAAACCGATCAACCTTCGAGAAAACCAGCGATATCGAGGGAATTTCTCCTACAGTTCACCTATCCGAGCGTTGCAATTGCGTATGAATGTGAGCACAGATCTCACCTTTGTACAAGGATATAATCTGGTGGGTGATGTTCTAAACCGAACCCAACGGTATCGTGTTCGTCCGGGGCTTAGATTGGAGAACCGCTTCAAGGAGAAATTTGATTTGGCGGTGGGTGCGAAGGTTGGCTTTAACGAAACAAAGTACGATATCAACAAATCGTTCAATCAGTCCTTTGTCAATCAGTCTTATTTTGCTGACTTGACCATTCCATTGCCAGCTGGCTTCAATTTTAATAGTACACTCGATTACGACCTATATAGAGATAGAGGAGCCTTCAATCAAGATATTGCCTTATGGAATATCTCACTGAAGAAATTCTTTATGGAGACCAAGCAGTTAGAGCTAAAGTTGACGGTATTTGATGCCCTAAATCAGAATATTGGCATAAATCGTATGGCTGAACAAAACTTTTTGCTAGACGAACGCATCGAATCTATCGGACGATACTTTATGGTTAGCTTAACCTACAATTTGAGTGCGTTTGGAAATCAAAGAGGAGTATTTATTCAGGAACATAGGTAGTGATGAAGAAAGGAGTAGCGAAACAGAGTTCGCCCGATAGTTAGGAATTAATAATGAGTAATTAGTTGTATACAGGAGGTTTGGATTCCAAGCCTCCTTTTTCTTTTAATATTATCTCTAACTTACTGGGTATTCTGTGTGACCAAACTGACCAAGATATGAGAAATCATAATTTATCCACTTTGTTCTGTCTGCTATTGCCCCTCTGCTTTATCCAATGTTCTCCCACAAAAGGGAGTTTAGCCAAGGGTACTGAAATCTGGCATGGACGTTGGCTATGGGAGGAAACCCGTTTTGTCAGGAGAGGAGGTGAAAGTGTTACTGTTCCGAAAGATCTTGGCGTAGAAATGGAAATGGAACTGTTTTCTGATGGTACAATGAAGATTTACCACAATAAGAAGTGGGTTAAGGATTATACTTATGAAGTAAAGCAGCAGGGAGATTTGCTCCTCTTTGTACCAAAAGTAGATGAAGGATTATCCCCCAGCATGGAAACCGGAGTTCTTCGCTGTACCGCCGATAATCTGGAGATTGTGGGGGGATACAATGATGCAGGGGGTAATCAGAAGTTTCGGCGCATTAAATAAGAACCCAGTTGATTGTTATTGTTTTATGACCTTGACGTTTTGAATTTGATTGTCAACCTTTATTTGAAGTATATACATCCCATTTGAGAGCCCCTCCAAGTTGACTCTCAGTGAATATATACCTTTATTTATCTGCCTATCTTGTAGCGTCCTTAGTTGTTGCCCGCTTGCGTTCAACAAGAGGGTTTGAACTTGCGCCTTTTCAGAGAGTGAATAATGTAAGTAACTAAATGCTGTGCTGGGATTTGGGTAAAGACCTAGCAAAGCAAACTTTTGTAAGGGCGTATTTTCTTCCACTGAATTAACTATTCCCGGCGGGTTAGGAGGGGCCGGTGAGCTTTGTTCTTGTTTGGGAATGCTTGGTTCAGCACTTGGGGTTAAGTGGTTGTCTTGATCATTGGTAAGCCAGGCTTGAGAAAAGCTTTCGTTTGCATCGGGACTAAGGATGTTGGTATGAAACCAATCTGCTTGCGCTCTTACATCATTTATATCTAGCAAAAAGTAGCCATGCTTGATCAAGTCTACATATTTCATATGTGGATTTGGATTCCCGATATTGAGGTCAGCATTGGGTTGAATGACATTGTTCATTTGGGCTTGTAGAATCGTGGCTAAGGTGATGCCTCCATTTTCATCAAAGTTTGCAGAGGTGATACTAGGGGAGGCAAATTCTACCGCCACTGATCCTTCTCCGGTTTCTTGATTGTAGTTGTCATTTGGGGTATGAAACGGAACCATTCCGAAAGTCGGATGATCCTGAAGCGTAACATCAATCGGCTGATCTGCCACATCGAAGGCAAAAGAGGAATGAAAATCTCCGGTTAGAATAACTACATTGTCAATGTTATTGTCTTTGATATGATCCAAGATTTGGGTGCGTTCCTTGGGATATCCATCCCAGATGTCGAGGAAGAAACTTTCAACCGCATTATAGCCACCCAGACTATTGTCTGCCAAACTTGTCCAACCTACATTAAACTCAGAAAATACCACTTGTTGGCCTACAACCTTCCACTTGGCCGTTGAGTTGGATAATTGATCCAAGAACCATTGTTTTTGAGTATCTCCCAGGATGGTTCGATTTTCGTTACTAATCTCTTCAGCTGTAACATCGTCGAGCTGCTTTTCCCGGCCTTCGAGGCGAGTATCCAGTAAAATTAGGTCTACCAAATCGCCATATTGAATCTTTCGATAAACGATTTGATTTTCCTGTTCTCTGATCGGCATCCATTCGAAGTAGGCTTGCTTCCCTGCGGCTTTTCGATCTTCCCAGCTGCCTTCCACTTCTTCGGTATGGTTTTGGGCCCCGTCTTGATAAGCATTATTGGCCGTTTCGTGATCATCCCAGACAGAGATGAATGCAGTTTGTTGATGAGCTCGGATCAAGTTCGTATCCAATCGGTAGGTGGAATATCGAGTTCGATACTCTTCTAGCGTAATTATTTCTTCGCTGGGATTCAACGGACGTTCAGCTATGATGTCTTCATTCCCATAAAATCCATCAGCGTACTCATATATATAGTCCCCTAAATGGATGATGGCATCTAAGTCATTTCTTTGGGCTAGGTGTCGATAGGCGTTGAAGTAACCAGCTTGATAATTACTACAAGAAACCACTCCAAATCGCAATTGTCCTACACTTTCACTACCCGGGCTAGTTTGCGTTCTACCCGTCAAGGAGTGTTTTCCTTCAAAAGTAAACCCGTAGTAGTATACCCTTCCAGGGGTTAATCCGGTTACATCTACTTTTACCGTGAAATCTCTACTGGCTTCGGTTTGGGTAGTTCCAGATTGTACAATGTTTTCTAGTTGTGGATCAGTCGCCATGCGCCAACTGATTTCGTAAGGTCCCGTTTCCATGTTTTCAGGCGTTAGGCGAGTCCAGATGATTACTCGGTCGGCTAGCGGATCGCCAGAGGCTACCCCATGGTAGAATGGCGCCCAGTCAGGATTGAAAGAGTCAGTGTTCCTAAAATCTAAACTTCTGTTGTGATGAATTAAGTGATCTTGGCTATGGATAGAGAGGGCATAGAACATAAGGGTGAAAACCCATAGAGACTTTTTCATGACAGGGCGGGTATTAATGAGGGTTTCAAAGTAACACTTTATGGGTGAATCTAGTATTAAATAAGTATTAAAGTGTGGAAGCTGTAAATCAACTACATTTGTAACAAGATTGCTTATTATACGACAGCTCCTTTCCTTAAAATTTGTTTCATTGAACAACATCTGAAAAAAACTAAGTTGAAAGACTATGAAAAAAAATCTACTATTTACTATTGCATCCCTATTGGTTCTGCCATATGCCCTTTTGGCCCAATTAAGTATCACTCCAAACCCAGCAGTTGTCGAGGATGTCGACATTACTAAGAGTGAGGTAATTGCCTCTGGTATCATCAAGAATGACTTTGATGTAGCTAAAGACCTGGTCTGGACACGCAATGTCCTGATGATCTCTGAGGGTTGGACAACAGCTGTTTGTGATAAAAACACGTGTTATTTAACTACTACCGAAACTGCTGAGTTCAACTTAATGGCAGGGGAAGAAAACACAATGAATGTATACATCTATCCGGAGAATAATGAGGGAATGGCCATAGTTGAAGTCACGGTGGCAGATAAGAATGATGCGAATATTTCGGTTAAAGGAACCTACTATTTTAATGCTTCTCCAAATAGTACGGAAGAAGTTGAAGGCGTTAAGGTTGATGTTTTTCCAAATCCAACTGAAGGCCGCATTCGAATTGCTAGTGCTCCTGGCCTCCAACAAGTGCAAGTCTTTTCTATGACGGGACAAAATGTACACCAGACTCAACTAGATAGTGGAGAGTGGTTGGATATTCAACATTTGCCGAAGGGCACCTATCTGCTAAGACTAGTGGACAACAGCCTTCAAACGATTAGTGCCCAACTGATTAAAAAGCAGTAATCGACCTCAGCTTGGTGATCGGGAGTAAATCTGCATCTAGGGTTTGCTCCCCATTACAGTTTCTACCTCCTTTCTCATTATTGCCCTCCTATTTATTTTAGAAAAGTTTGCCTTGTACTACATCTGGTAGTAAGCGAAAGGATTGCCTATGGTGAGGACAGGGTCCATGTTCCTGTATGGCAGCCCGGTGGTGCTTGGTGGGGTAGCCTTTGTTCTTAGGCCAATCATACATGGGAAAATCCTTGGCAATTTTGACCATATAATCGTCGCGGTAAGTTTTCGCCAAAATGGAGGCAGCAGCTATAGCTCTGTACTTTCCATCTCCCTTGATGATACATTCAAATGGCACTTCTTTGTACGGTTTGAATCGATTGCCATCTATCAAGAGGAGTTCTGGGCTAACCGACAATTGATCAATAGCGCGGTGCATAGCTAGAAAGGAAGCATTAAGAATATTGATCTTGTCAATTTCTCGAGGATCAACTTGAGCTACAGCCCAGGCAGTAGCATTTTCCTGTACTATTTGTCTAGCCTCATAGCGCTGTCGTTCTGAGAGCTGTTTGGAGTCATTAAGTAAGGGGTGCTCAAAGTCTTTTGGTAGAATTACGGCAGCTGCAAATACAGGTCCAGCCAAGCAGCCTCGTCCAGCTTCATCACAGCCTGCCTCAATTAATGTAGGGTCAAAAAAAGCTTCTAGCATAAGATAAACCTCCTGATTTGCGGCATAAGTTAAGGAACTCAAGTCAAATGTTTGGAAATCCATGAAAGTTAAGCTGATAAAGAACAACCAAATCTCAAGTGCCCTGTTTTTTATTGTACAGAGAGTAAAGTTAAGTGGCTGTCAAATTTTTAGAGGATGCTATCGTTTTACTCTTAAAAAGACCTAAATTTGAAAAATTGGTTTCGATTCCGATAACCCCTAAATTTTGCTCTCATGAAAGATCCCATATATGAGCAGGCCCGGAAAAGGGTTCAAGAAAAGAAAGGCTTTTATACACACCTTACTGTATTCATCTCTGTAGGAATTTTCTTCTTTGCCATGAACGTGCTGACACGTGATCCGTGGGAACCTAATGAGTGGTGGTTTTTCTTTCCACTCTTACCTTGGGGTGTTGGTTTACTAATTCATTACTTTTCAGTTTTTGGCCTGCCCGGCACCGATATTCTGACGCAAAAATGGGAAGAACAGGAGATGGAAAAAGAACTGCATCGTTTGCGAAAGCGTGAAGGGGATGCGCCTGAGGAGAAATTGGATTTGAAGCAGGTTCGTAAAGTGAAGCGAGAGAACTGGAACGAGGATGATTTGGTGTAAAGAATGTATAGCCAAATAGTAAACATAGAGCTCCAAGATGGAGCGACTACGAAGATCACTCAATTCGGAGAAGCGCACAGTAAAGAAGCCGCTGTTTTTGTATGTCTTTCCGCGATGGGAGTCGCAGGCTCCTACTATCAAATCTTAGCTGAACATTTGGCCGGTGAAGGCCATGTAGCATTTACAACTGATTATAGAGGTATTGGTCATTCCTCCGTACGTCCACCCAAAGCTGATTTTGGATATAGGGAGATTGTTGAGTATGACTATAAAGCAATTATTGAGACGGTCATTGATCATTTCCCTGGGAATCCTATCTATTTGCTTGGTCATAGCTTAGGCGGGCAATTGGGAGGCTTATACCTCGGCCGTTACCAACCTAAGGAGATTCAAGGCATTATTTTGATTGCATCCTGTTCTGTTTATTATCGAGGCTGGCCAGGAGTGATGGCCTATGCTGCCTTATTGGGGACTCAATTATTTGGCCTGATCGCTAGCGGCTTAGGATATTTCCCAGGTAAGAAACTTGGATTTGGTGGGACGGAAGCAAGAACCGTCATGAGGGATTGGAGTCGTCAAGCTCGGACAGGAAAGTACATTATAGAACAGTCTGATTTTGACTACGAAGGAGCGTTGGCCGAATTGAAGCTTCCGGTATTGGCAGTCTCTATTCAAGGAGATAACTTCGCACCCAAGAAGGCCATCATGAACCTCTATCAGAAGTATCATGTCTCAGCTCCAAAGCACCATCATCATCTTAGCCCCGAAGAGGCAGGTATTCCTGCGCTTAACCATTTCAATTGGGCAAGAAAACCTTCAGGAGT
>CAJXPD010000071.1 GCA_913057785.1 uncultured Lewinella sp.
AGTAGTGTGACGAATCTATTGTCGCACTACTTACACCATCTAGACAAAGCTAAAATGATAGATACCCTAAAAGAAATTGCCAGAGCCGCGGGAGCAGTAATCCTAGAAGTTTACAATAGTCCCAGCGCCTTTGAAGTAAACCTAAAATCTGATGATTCCCCCCTAACTATTGCAGACCAGAAGGCCAATCGCCTGATTTGTGATGGTTTGGAAAAGTTAGCTCCACAAATTCCTATTATCTCAGAAGAGAATAAGGAAATCCCCTTTGAGGAAAGAAAGAGTTTCACTCAACACTGGTTAGTAGATCCACTCGACGGAACCAAAGAATTCATCAAAAGAAATGGAGAATTTACCGTCAATATCGCTTTGATTGAGGAGCAGAGAGTAGTTCTGGGGATAGTTTATGCTCCAGTCTTAGATGAATTGTATTGGGCTGAAAAAGGGAAAGGGGCCTTTCTGGAAAAAGAGGGGAAAGTAGAGCGTTTAAGTGCGCCTACCTTTGATTGGACAGATCCAGGCCTGAAAGTGGTGTGTAGTCGTTCACATTTAAACGATGATACGCGCGCCTTTATCGAAAAACTGAATCAAGCCGAAACTGTGGCAACTGGCAGTTCGTTGAAATTCTTGATCATGGCCAAAGGTGAAGCACATGTGTATCCAAGATTGGGCCCAACCATGGAATGGGACACTGGTGCCGCCCAAATTATCTTGGAAGAAGCCGGCGGACAGGTAGTCCAGCACGAAAATCATCAACCTATGCAATACAATAAAGAGAACTTACTCAACCCCTTCTTTATCGCGTTTGGGAATGCTCCATTAAGCTTGTAACCATCATGCCCAACCGAATCCACGCTGAACAAGCCTCACCTTCTGCTGCAGATGAAACACGGATATATAAATCCAGACCCAAAGGTTTTTTTATGCTATTAATACTGTTGGCAGGGGCTGGGTTTGGTATTCAACAGATCCTTAACGATCCCAGCTACTGGGGAGGTTATGTTTATCTTGTGGGGAGTATCGTCGCCATTATCGGTGTGGCGAATTACTACTTTGGTCCTCGCAAGGCGCAATTAGTCCTCTCCAAAGAAGGACTTCAAAATGAGCAGGAGTTTTATCGTTCCTGGAAGGATATCTCCTATGCAGAGGTTCAATATATTAGAAAAGGCGATAGTACCTATTACTATCTAGAATATGGTTATTCACTGGGACACAAGACCTCAAAGTTTCGAACCGAAATTAGTAGCTGGGATATTAGCCCTAAACAACTAGAGAAGCTCCTCAAGGAATATGAGGAGCAATATCAGTCTTCACGATTTATGGGTAATTGAATCTGTACACTAGTTCCTTCGTCTGGTTGAGTGTCGATCTCTAGTTCTCCGGTAAGAGACTCCACTCGAGATTGAAGATTGCTCAAACCATGACCTTTTTCGGCCATAGCCTTTTCTAAGTCAAAGCCCTTACCATTGTCCTCGACCGTAACCAGTAAGGTGGTGGCATTTTGGCTCAATTGCACCGTCACTTCCGACGCATCAGCATGTTTCACAATATTGTTCAAGAGTTCTTGTACAAGACGATAAACAGCCAAGTTGATCGCGGCTACTTGGCTATCATCAACATTAAAATGCTGGAAAGTTACTTCCATTGTACCCGCAAAGTTGATATCGTCACAGAGATCCTCCAGAGCGGTAATAAGCCCAAACTTAGCTAAGGATTGCGGCATCATATTGTGTGCAATTCTCCTCAACTCCTCACTGGCTCGATCAGCCATATGCAAAGCATGAGTAACGATCCTTTCTTGATCACCTGTGTCTACGTTCGTTTTGTTTTCTGGGGGGCTCAAGGCTAGTTTTAAATTGGACAACATGCCGCCCAGGCCGTCATGTAGTTCTTTTGCCAAGCGCTTTCGCTCAGACTCTTCTCCGGTGATCATGGACTTGAAGGCCACAATTTTTTGTTCTTGTTGTAATTGGGTAAGTATTTGGTCCTTGATCAGAGCTTCTTGCACTAATATGGCTTCTTTCTGCTGAATCTGTCTTTGATAAAAAACAAAGGCGAGAATGGTCCCAAGCAGGAAAAAACCTAAGAGGGAGGCTATCAATAATCGCTGCCGGCCCCTTGCTTTCTCCTCCGCTAGGGTGACACTTTGTTCTGCATTTTGGGTACGAAGAGCTAGATTCTCCTTTTCCTTTTGAAGCGTTTCGTATTGAATATCCATTTCATTCACCTTCTCCTTCAACTGATCTTCGTGTTTCTGTTCATTTTCTTTGAACAGACGATCTAGATATTCATAGGCTAACTTATACTCCCTTCTAGCAGACAGCGTCTCAGGGAGGATGCTAAGAAATGAGCTTACTAGGTTTTTCGCACCGATCTGTTCTGCTGCCCGTACGCCTTCTAGCAGTATTGCATTCGCTTCATCAAAGCGTTCTTGGCGTTGATAAAAGCTGCCTAGAAAAAACTTAAATCGCGTATTATCAAAGACGGGGATATCATCCATTTCTATGGCTTCCTTAAAATACCCTTCAGCTTCTTCAAAGGCTTTGGCTGCTTCAGCTACATTGGCTAGGTTGGTATAAGCATAGGCAATCAGCACATTATTTTTCATCTCCCAGCCACCTTCCAAGGCCGCCCTCGCATGATAGTTGGCCGAATCTAATTGGTCGTTTTTCACATAGACGCTGGAAAGGGCTAAGTCAGAAATTACAGACAAGCGGGCCTGTTTGTATTGCTTCGCTAGTCGATTAGCCTTCTTCACATAGAAATCATGCTTTTCATGGTCATCTAGCAAAAGAAAAACCGTAGCGATGTTGAAATAAGGTGCCGTATTCAAACTATCTCGTCCTAAGGATTCATTCAAAGCGATGGCTTTAAAGTAAAGTTCTGAGGACTCTTTCAATTGTCCCTGATCTCGGAGCGAGTTTCCCCAGTCATTGTACAATCGGCTGGCTTCGCTGAAATAATCTTCGGATAAAAAAGTGTGGACAGCCCGCTCCGCATAAACTGCCGCGGAATCGTAACGCCCGGCCATATAGAAACTATAGGCAATTACTCTTAGGGCTTGGCCTTGTTGGCGAATATCTCCTGTAGCTATACTAGCACGATAAGCCGCTCTACCTAACGGCATTGCTTTTGCACTATCGCTCTTATTCCACCAATATTGTCCTTGTTCGATCAGGCATTCGATGCGAAGGGAATCCGGTGAGAGGATTGAACAATCCACCAGGGTCGTATCCGAAGCAGCCCAGGTTTGAGTAGGAATCAATAGGCTCACCACGGCAAAGGCCAGGATAAGTTTCTTGTACAGCATGTGTAGGATCAAATGAGCTCCAGCATGTCTTTAGCCCCGAAGTCGAGGTATCGAGTCTAGAACTGGAGTGAGATATTGTATGATCCAAAGTTACGTTATATAAGCGTAGCAGACTTAGCGGTAAACCGCCAATTTTAAGGCACCCTAGCTCCGGTCTTGGTGAGCTACGGTGAACGTTCCTCCACCTATCGCTTATATCGATTAGCCAAAATTGCCATCTGCACATCGCCCTGTACTGCGTTAGACGGCATGGGGTAAGCCGCATTGAATACGCTCAGATCCCTGCGAGTAAGTAATTTAATTCCCGCTTCAGAAACTTGCTTATCATCCCCCAGAACGCGATCAAGAGATAGTTTAAGGTGTTTGGCTAAGAAGGGATAGACCGCCTTCCTTTTGCTCTCGCCATAGTCATGCCCCTCCTTCCCGAAATGCGTGTGCTGGACTTTATCCTCGGCTTCATACAGCTTATAAATGAGTTGCACATGAGGATACTCGACCTCCGGTGTATTCTTAGTCCAATCTTCGCCGTCAGACACCAACATCATCGGACGAGGAGCAGCCAAGGCAGCAATTTCTACATTATTCGTCTGAAAGCCTGCAGCGGTATGGATCGGCATCCCGCTTTCGCAGGAACAACCACCAAAGAAGTGAGCAGATACTTGCACCACTGGCGCCGAGACTCTGATCCTTTGATCCAAAGCAGTTAACAAAAAGGTTTGAGTTCCTCCTCCTGATGCACCAGTAATACCAATACGCATGTCGTCTACTACATTCAGACTCTGCAAGAAATCAATAACTCGCATACTGTTGATCAATTGCAGCTTTAAGGCCTTGGGGTGTTCATGACTACACTGCTGGGAATCACCGTAGCCCAGCATATCATAGGCAAATACGACGGCTCCCATCCTGGCGAGCGTAGCACATCTTTTTTGCACATCTTCCCTAAAACGACCATAGTCTCCCATCTTCTTCCAATGACCATGCGGACTCAAAATAGCGGGGCGCCTTCCTTTATACCCAAGCGGCATATACAGATTGCCTGTAACAAAAAGGCCCGGTAGGCTTTCGAAAGCCACATTCTCGACCGTATACCCATCCATTTCTCGCTTACTATGACGAAGGGGTTTAGAGGAGACTCTAGGCAATCGCTTTGGCAATTCCGCAGCAACACGGATGCCGTTTCGAATACTTGTAGCTCTATCTTTCCATTGATCCAGGGTAGTATAACTGTTCGCCCAGGAAGCTAAAGCTTCTCGAGCCTCCTGTTCGGTAAAAAAGTTGCCTTGACATAATTGTAGTTTGCTGATTGGATCTTGCGCTAGTACAACTGAACTTAGACACATAACAAGGCAAAGTAGGCAATAAGAGGGGTTGAATTTCATGGGTTGAATTTTTCGTTTCCAGTACATTAGGTCGAAAGAAAATCAAGTTAAAGGCAATCCTTTACTTTCATACTATCCTTGACAAATATAAGATTCTAGCTCAACCTATTGTGCCATCAAAAAATATTCAGTTTGCCGAGAAGAAGTCAAGGCTCCTGGCGAATCGCCGAAACTATTCAAGTCAATTTTTCCTCGAAGGATAGGACTCAGAAAGGTTTTTTGGGGTCAACAATTGTCAGCCGAATGTCAATTACTTCACTGATTTCCAAGCATTAAGAATTGTTTAACAAGGGGGCAACACTTTTTAACAAAAGCCGGGCATTATGATGATGTTAGATAGATATAGAGCACAAAATCATTTTTGACTAAATACTATCCCATCGAACCTTTTTTAAAAAGAGTGTAATGAGAGCTAAAAATTTCATCTTAACCCCAGTAGTACTTCTGCTAACCATTACAATGGCCTCCGCCCAATATTTCGGCCGGAACAAGCCTAATTATGAAAAGTTTGATTTCAAAATCCATCAAAGTGAGCATTTTGATATCTACCATTACCTTGACAACCCAGAATATCTAAAAGAACTAGCTGCGCAGTGTGAGCATTGGCACCATCTGCACCAATCTATTTTACATGATACTATTGAGCAAAAGAACCCGCTGATCTTTTACAACAACCACGCTGATTTCCAACAAACAAATACCATTGGGGGTAGCATTGGAGTTGGAACCGGTGGGGTAACCGAAGCTTTCAAGAATCGGGTTATCATGCCCTTAGCCATGTCTAATCAGCAAACCCATCACGTATTGGGACATGAAATGGTACATGCCTTTCAATACAATATGATATTAAATGGCGATTCCACTAACCTCCGAAGCTTAAGGAACCTTCCTTTATGGATGGTAGAGGGTATGGCGGAATACATGTCCATCGGTGGTGTGGATGCCCATACGGCGATGTGGATGCGTGATGCCGTACTTCGTGATGACATCCCTACTTTGGATCAATTGAACAACCTAGGCAAATACTTTCCGTATCGATATGGTCAAGTATTCTGGGCCTTCCTAACGGGCTTGCGAGGAGATGAGATCATTGCTCCCTTCTTTAAGGCTACGGCGATGTTTGGCTTAGATCGAGCTAGTATCATGGTTTTGGGTATGAAGAAAAAGGATCTTTCCAAGCTATGGGTAGAGGCTTTTCGCCGACACTTTGGAAAAGACCTAGGTGATAAAAAGGAAAAGCTAGTGGGCAAGGCCCTAATTACCTCCGAAAACGGCGGCCGACTAAACATCGCTCCTGAAATTAGTCCCAACGGGCAGTATCTGATTTTCCTTTCGGAAAAGGATCTCTTCTCTACCGATCTATTCCTTGCCGATGCCAAAAACGGCAAGATCATTCGAAAAGTAGCTAGTGCTAGTCGTGAAGGACATATCGATGACTTCAACTATATCGAATCCTCAGGAACCTGGTCTCCCAACAGCAAAGAGTTTGCCTTTGTAGGGGTGAGTAAGGGGGATAATGTGTTGATCATTAAGGAAGCAGCTACCGGTAAAACGGTAAAGGAAATTAGACCTAAAGGGCTACCTGCCTTTAGCAATCCTGCTTGGTCTCCAGATAAGAAAAGTATTGTAGTAACGGGCTTAGTAAATGGCCAGACCGATTTGTACTCTATCCGTGTTTCCTCGGGCAAGGTGACTCAGTTAACAGATGATCGCTATGCTGAAATTCACCCTGCTTGGTCCGTAGACGGGAACTTTATCTTCTTTTCAACGGATGAACAAAGTATGAAGAATGGTCGCACCAATGGAAAATGGACCTTCAACCTAGCAGAGTTAGATGTGGTTAGTGGTTTGAAGAGTCATGTCAATATTTTCCCGGGGGCTGACAACCTTAATCCGGAGCAGGATACAGAAGGCAATATCATTTTCCTATCGAATCGTGATGGATACCGCAACATCTACAAATATCATCCCTCTACCGGAGAGGTATTTCAGGTTACGGATTTGTTGACGGGTGTCAGTGGGATCACGCACCTAGCTCCAGCGATTAGTTTGGATCGCAAGCGCAATCGGCTAGTTTACACCTACTTCTCTGGCAACAGGTATCAGATTTACCAAACCAAGCTGGAAAACATGGAAGCAAAGTCCGTCGATCCAGCAGCAGTAGACTTTACCGCTGCCGAATTACCCAAATTGAATAATAAGGTGCAGAGAGTCGTAGATCGGCAGCTTGCGAGTCTGGATCAACTGGAAGCTCAGCCCACTCCTACCCTGGTGCAAAAAGATTACCGACCTCAATTCCAATTGGATTACGTGGGAGGAAGTGCTGGAGCAGGGATTGGCAATAGCCCAGCCTTTGGAACTACGACGGGCTTAGCGGGCGGTGTGGATCTGCTTTTCAGTGATATCCTTGGCAACAATCAATTATTTAGCAGTCTTTCACTAAATGGTGAGATCACCGACTTGGGAGGGACCGTAGCTTATATCAATCGCAATAGCCGGATCAATTGGGGTGGGGCACTATCTCATACGCCCTTCCGAAGTATCCAAGGAGGATATCTTGGGGTAGATACCCTGTTTTTCGGAGATGATGCTTTCCGATTGGCGGACCGATACTTGTTTGATGTGACTCGGATTTTTGAAGATAAAGCCACGCTTTTCGCCCAGTATCCTTTCAGTACAACTTTACGATTGGAGGCAGGAGCATCATTCTCTAGATATAGCTTCCGAGTAGATCGACTGGATAACTATTATGACGCTTTTGGCAATCTCATTGCTCAGGATCGTCAAAAACTGGACAATGCACCGCCTGCTTTCAACCTAGGCAATGTTCAACTAGCTCTCGTAGCTGATAATGCCAACTTTGGGCTGACCGCTCCCCTCTCGGGGCACCGGTATAGATTCGGTGTAGAGCAATTCTTTGGTGAGTTCAATTACACGGCTGCTACTGCTGATTATCGGATCTATCGATATTACAAGCCTGTAGGCCTCGCTTTCCGGGCATTCCATTACGGGCGTTATGGTGGCAATAGTGAAGGGCTTTTCCCATTGTACGCGGGCAGTCCCTGGTATCTCAGAGGATTAAACTCAGCCGCAGCTCAAGACATATTTGTGCAGAATGGAAGATCATTCAATGATCTACTAGGAAGCAAGCTTTTGGTAACCAATTTTGAAGTTAGAATTCCATTTTCTGGTCCTGAACAGCTGGCTTTGGTTAAATCCAAGTTCCTCTTCTCAGACCTGAACTTCTTCGTAGATGGAGGGGTGGCTTTTGACACCTTCAACGAACTTTTTGAGGATAGTCGGGATATTAGATTCCAAAGAGCAAAACCGATTTTCACGGCAGGTGCTTCGGTACGTGTCAATCTTTTCGGTGCCTTGGTATTGGAGCCCTACTATGCGGTTCCATTGGTCAAGGAAACGAAAGGAGTCTTTGGCCTCAACATCATCCCTGGCTGGTAGGTCCTGGAACTGTTGTACGTAGTTTCAAACTACGTACAACAGTTTCAAACTACTCCCATCTCTTCACATCATGACGCTTACGAAAACTCTGATCTGCATACAAGCCACTAAGTTGTTTTTTATTCACAATCATATTTCTACCGTGTGATTGCCCCCGTAGCATTTCTCCGTAATCACCGAAATCACCAATCATGATAAATTTTGGTGCCACGTGAATCTCGCGTTGGGGTCCACTATTAATACCGTAATTAGTCACCAGTAGATTCCGATAGGAGGCTGCCAATGTCTGGTCCAAAGTTTTCCCGTTTACCACCACCTGATTCTCATAAAGGCCAACAATAGCCTTTTTATGTAGCTTGGACATTAATTTATCCTTTAGAAGTTTTGTCACTAATTTCCTTTTCAGGCGTTTCATCTTTGGCCATTCTATTAGAGGTAAAGCGCTGTTAGCCTTCAACGCTTCTTGCTCAAGCATGACAACACTTCTCACATGTCCATTTGCAGCGGCTTTACTACGAATCAAAGCTTGACCTAAAGTCATCTCTTTAGAAACCTCCGCATCTGGAAAGATAGAAGCCTTAAAGGCCGTTAGGCTTGGCAGGTGCTCCGCGTTTATACTTAATCCTTTGAAGTAGCCATCCTTGGTATAGTGGCCCGCTCCAAAAAACTGACGACTGATCACCAAATAGCGCCCTTGACAGGGTGGGATACTAGCATAAAGAAAGTCAGCATACTTTGAATATAGATATTGGTCCAGCTTTTGGCCATTCACCCGAATCTCACCATCAGGGACTTCCACTAAAACATTCTGCTTAATACTATGGATTAAGTGATCTTCCTGCAAGGATTGAAGTAAATCCCGCTTAAACTGGCGAATCTCTTTACTATTCTGATGTGGGATGGGAGCACAGCCTGGGGCCGTAAGTTCGGGCTCAGGCTGGGGCTGAGGCAGGACCTTCGGCAATTCTAGTAGGTCCAAAGTTGGCGTGAATTCGATGGCTCTTGGCCTATATGCTTCCTCTGTATTGGTTTCCGCTTCTTCTGAAGTATTAAGCTCTACGAAGATATCCTCTTCACTCTCCTTAGAAGCCACTAAAATGGCTACCTGTGGCTGCTCTGGTTCTGCCCCGGGAAGTGATTGAGCAGCAGAAGGAGCAACTGTATACTCAATAGGGTCTAATACGGGAATAGCAGTCAAGACCTCTTGCTCGGCCTTTGTAGGAAGAAATATACTTGCGACTGCAATGCAGATAGCTATGGCACTCATTAAAATCGAATTTAAGTTGAAGTAATGGAGCCAGTTTTTCCACCAAGGTATGGCTGGTAAAGTGGTAATCAAGTGTTCTACCTGTTCCAGACTGAGGTCAGTCGGCCTCGTTCTTAGGGTTTGGAATACCTCTTCTATCTGATGTCCGGATCTCATAAGGTGATACATTGAACAGTTTTCAAAACATTTGCTAAAGGCCGTCCTTGGCCTTTTTCCTCCATGAACTGCCGCAATAGCTTCCGTCCACGGCTAATTTTAGTTTTCACAGCTCCAACTGAGCTCTTTTGCATCAAAGCAATCTCCTTCATACTAAACCCACTAATCTCGAAAAGAATCAGGGCGTCGCGCTGATGGCCAGGCAGGCGATCCAATTGTCGATATAAGAGGTCAATATCCAGTTGTAGCTCAGGGGAAATGCCTTGTGCTGTTAACTTATCCTGATGTTTTTCAACCCATTCTGTTTTAAATCTACGTTTTCGCCAATGACTAATGGAGCGATTCCTTGCGGTCCGAATCAGATAGTGTAACAATTGATCTTTTTTCTCGATCCGATCAAAATGCTGAAAGGCAGAAAGCAGTACGTCCTGCACCAAATCCTCCGTATCCATTTTACCATATGCCAGCGCTGAGCAATAGCGGATAAAGGGCTCGTGGCAGCTTGAATATGCCTTCATGAACTGGGCCTGTTTTTGATCTACCATACCATGGAAATAACTGTTTTCGAAGGGATAGTCGCAGGAAGAGAAAAAAGGTTACACGAGATGTAAATTAATGTTGAATGAAGAATGAAAAAAAGAATCACAATTACCCATTCCACTATACATTTTTCATTCCATTCTACATTATCAACTATACCCTATTCATTAAAAAGTCGGAGTCTTTGTGCCCCATTGTGCCAAATCTCTTTGCCAAGTCTTTTTAGCTTTTCAAAATCTTGATCCACCACCTTAGCGATAATATTCCCAGCATCCAAACCTCTGCCTTCTCCGTAGTAGATGCCCATGCAACCGGCCACTCGATTACGTTTTGGCTCCGCTGGTCCGATGACCACTTCTCCCGGAAGGACAAAAACCGAGGCATTCTCCTGAGGAACCAGTAAAGAAGGAGCATCGTCAATCCAAATCTCTTGGCCTGATACACTTGCATGAATCCAGTTCCGGGTAAAGGGCAAGCTATCAAGAAAAGCCTGGACCGTTGTGGGGGCCTCCGCTTGATAAAGGACGAACTCAAGTCGTATTTTGTCTTTAGTTTCCAGAAAAAATGTCTCCATCGGTTTTAATAGCTATGCCTATTCTTAAAAATAGTATACAGGTGATGGCTTTCATGCAATAAGAAAAATCGCATCCATTCCTGGATGCTTAAGGCTCCCAATACAGGATGAGTTCCTACCTTATCCCATTCACCAGCAGGAAGGTTTTCAAAAAAATCGATTAGGTCTAGTCTGCTTCGCTCCAGTTTCTGGATCACTTCTGATTGTGATAGATTTTGCCAAGACAAAAAAGAAGGATCATTCTCCGCCTTGTATCTTTCTAACGTAGGATTTTCTTGCGAGAGAATCAGCAGCAAACGCTGGAGAAAAACTTCCTGGTATCGAGCCAAATGTGCCATATTTTCGAGAATAGACCATTTATCAGTTGTGGGCCGCTTCAATACCTGCTCAGAAGAGAGATCTGCTAGCAGATCTTCTATCTCTTTGTACTGCGTTCTCAGCTTTATCAATAGAAATTGGTTCATTCAAACAAGATACGAGAAGCCCAAACGGGAATGTAAAATAGAAGGAGTGAAATGTTAAAAAACCACATCAACTACAAAAATAGTTGACTAACGATAAAAATAGTTTTATACTTGTATCAGAAATAGAAGGCATGAAAAGATTAACTGAAAAAGAAGAGGCAATCATGACTATCATTTGGCAACTTGAAAAGGCCTTCGTAAAGGAGGTACTTGAGCAATTGCCAGAACCTAAGCCGCATATCAACACGGTTTCGACTACGATGCGGCGGTTGGTACAACAGGGTTACCTCAAATACGAAGATTTTGGAACGACTCATCGATACTATCCGGCTATCTCAAAACAAGCCTATACTAAGAGTTTTATCAAACCTGTCTTGAAAGGTCTCTTCGGCAATTCCATCAAGAATGTCGTTGCCTTTTTTGCAGAAGAAAAAGAGATATCTCCGGAAGAGTTAAAGGAGATCATTGATATGATCGAAAACGATAAAGAATAGATCTCCTTCGATAGATTCGAGGATACTTATAAAATGAGTTTCAGGCTTGCACTGGCATATTCGTCTGCGAAGTCTTGAGTTTCATTTTTATGTGTTTTCAAACAAGGAATACACCGAAGAATAAAAGTAGACAATATGGAAGTTGTGATGTACCTGTTGAAGGTCAATATTGTGCTTGCCACATTATTTGGCACCTACTGGTTATTAATCCGCAATGAGCAATTCTTTCAGCTGAATCGCCTCTTCTTACTAGGAATTGTATTTCTGTCACTATTGATGCCCATCTTGCCACAATGGCAAGGAGCTCTTAACGATAATCAGCTTGTGCAGCGGCTTAGCCAAAACATAGCAGATATTAGTCCTTTTGAGGCAACGATATCACAGGAAGCACCTGCAACAGCGAGTAGTGACCAGGAAGCGGATAAAGCCAAACAGCTTCCGCAAGAAACGACCACGACGACTGCTTTGTCTATCGATTGGCTTGGGTTAGCCCGCTGGGTTTACCTGGGCATACTTAGCCTTCTTTTCTTTAGTTTTCTATTTCAACTGATCAAGCTCTTTGCCATACAATACGAGCGAGATCACATTCCAGATGATGGTTTTGTTCGCGTCCAACATGACCGTGACATACCACCATTTTCCTTTTTCAAACTGCTGGTGATTAACCCCACGCAGTATGATGATCAAAAACTAGAACAGATTATTAAACATGAGCGCATCCACATCAAACAGTGGCATACGTTGGATATTATCCTAATAGAATTAATGTCGATGACCTGTTGGTTCAATCCGGTTATTTGGGTCTTCAAACGGTATGTGAAACTGAATCTCGAGTACATAGCTGATGAGGCGGTGCTGGATACCGGTATCAACAAAAAGGCTTACCAGTATCACCTCCTATTCACCAGTGCGAATGTTCCCAGTTATCGGTTGAGCAATATGTTTAATTCTTCACCGATCAAACTTCGAATTAAAATGATGAATTCTAATAAATCATCCAACGCTGGATTACTTAAATATGCTTTTATTCTTCCTGTACTACTTGGGCTGTATATGTTTGTACACCCACAATTTACACAGGCACAATCCACTGAAGCTATTGCCTCTTCCCTAGATCCAGGAGAAAAGAAAATTGCTTTGGCCTCAGAGGATAATATCTATATCCTAATCACCCCAGACATCAAACAACGAACCTTAGAGGATATCTCTCGGAAGCTAGCACAGCACGCCATCTATTTTCGCGTGAAAAACAAAAACTACAATGACGGGCAATTAAGCTCTATCCGAGTACAAATGGAGATTCCGAATCGCTACAAAGCCACCACTGTTGAAGAAGAGGGGGAAGACGGGTTATTCGAGCCTATCATCTTCGTCTTAGAAAATGAAGGCGACGAGCAAAACATATTTTTTGGGAAGGGTATCCCAGGAAATATCTCAGACAAAGGCCGTGAAATCCTCACACAAAACCTAGAGAACGGCATGGTCATCCAGCGCAAAAAAGGTGGCTGGCACATGACTGGAAGAGCTAACTTCTAACTCAAATCACTGCTGTTCATTTGAAACTGCTGTTCGTAGTTTGAAACTACAAACAGCAGTTTCAAACTACATTTTCGGGCAGCTACAGGCTAATCTTCTGCTTAATTAAACTATATCCACCCCGCCGCAAGCTGTTCTCCGGAATTTTATCTTCTGCTGGTAAGCCAGGGAGTCTCGTACTCACGATAATGTCCAAGGTGGCGGAGGTGTCTTTTTTTTCCCAAGTCAGCTCAAGCTCATCCAGTCCCGTACCATAAGTGCTGATGATAAAAGAACTTTCCACCCCTTCTTCTGTCATGTTTTGAATGGCTTGTCCCTGTAGGCTGAATCTGGAAAGAATGTGAGGATTTTCGATCATTAGGGTCGTCCAAAGTGGAGATTGTTGACTCCTAAGTACAGCCATAGTCCCGGTGCTATCTAACTGTAATTGCGGGACCCGTTGCGCTCCAACCCCATTCGCAGGAACCGCCCAACGGCGGATCGGCCACGGAATCTCCAAATCTACTTCTTCAGCATCTTCCAACATTTCTGCATTACCAATATTGATTTTGCCATCATTGGTAGCCCAAAAGGCCTCACCAGCATCTATATCAGAAAAGTGGAAAAGATCAGAAGGCAAAGGCTTGGCTTCCGTCGGTGTAGATTGCAAATGAGCGATCAACATAGCTCCCACAAACAAGATAATTCCGGTATAAGGTAATACACGGCTAGATATCTGCCACCAGGATGGGAAGGCTATGGAAGAGGCTAATAGGAACAGTCCACAGAACAAAACTGGGCCAGGTAAAAGACTAAGACTAAAGGCCAAATAGATCAAAAAAGTAGCAACCGTCCAAAATCCGATGGGCAACAGCATGGTGAGTATTCCTTTCCAGATTAGTTCTCCTCCTTCCCCATTGGCTTGAGTTCCATTGGATAAGAATAGTGCCAGATATAATCCCAATAGCGGGATCGCCATTATATAAGTTGCAGTAGGTGCCAAGAAGTAAACGCTGAACAGCAAAATTTGAATTAAGGTAACGTAGGCCATTTGAAGGCTAGGTATGCCTAATCGGCTCTGTAGTCTACTTAGGGGCAACCACAACAAAACAGTGGATAATCCTACTACAGCCAATAAGTACCACTCATGATTATAGTACTGAGCGGCGTAGAATAGGGCATATTGAGGATATAAGGCGTATAGCAAGCTACCCAATCCCATAGCGGCACCAACGGTCAAGCCTATGGAAACGATGATACCTACAAAGGACAACAGCCATTGCCCTACTGTCATTTTCTTACTCTTTATCCACCCCATCAAGAGAACTAACCAAGCCACCACACTCAAAAGAATCAGCACGGTATCTAACCAAACTGGATAGATAATTAGCAATCCAAATAGATTAAAAAAGGAAGCATTCTGACTTTTAACATTGGATAAATCCAGATTAGCAAAGTGCCGAGTCAAACGCAGCATATTCTCACCAGAATGCTGGACACTGCGATAGTTGAGTCGTTCTGGTGAGTCATCCGGGCTATGATAGTAGGAAAAGCCACCTATAAAGGCATTATTGATCCCTGCTACCCCTTCATCTTTGAAAATGGTAAAGTCCGAACCATTGGGCATGCGGTCATAAATCTCGTAGGACATTGAGTTAGCAATCGGTCGTTTGCCCACCTTCCGCAGTTGCTTCACTAGCCATGCATTCCCATCTGACCATTCAAAGGATATGCTCTGACCACTATTCCCCCTCGCTTCATAATTTAACAATACACCAATCTCCGAAAGATCATGGTTCTCAGCATAAGCTTCCGCCCCAAATAATCCCCGTTCCTCTCCATCTGTAACCAAAAAGATAATATCATTCTCTCGCTCCTCTGCTGCAAGAATACGGGCCACTTCCAAGATATTGGCCACAGCATGTACATCATCGCCTGCACCCGGAGAGTTCAAGACACTATCATAGTGGCCCATGACCATTACGGCTTTGCCAGTCCCCGTTCCTCTTAATCGAGCAATGATGTTTTCAGGCTTGGCCAAGCGCATGAAAGAATTGCCTTGGCGTCTTTGCTGAACGAACTGGGCTTCAACTTTCGCGTCAATTCCCAATTCCCGAAATTGAGCTAAGATGTAATCTCGAACTTTTTCATTTTCTCGAGATCCGATAAAATGAGGCTCAGTAGCCATGACTTCAATGTGCCTTCGTACATTCTCTGCCGAGTATCCGCCATCATTTGCCGTGTGGACTGAGATAGGTCGTTGTGTAAAAAAGGCCAAAAAAGTAAAGAAGATTATGAGTGCTACTGAGAGTAGGCTTTGAGTGGTTTTCATACTAGTAGCTTAGTGAGTTTTGTATAGAGTACCCTAAATATAGCAAAACAAGAGGGCTTCTATTGCCAGGCGACTTTGAGTACGAACCTCCTGTTAAACGTTAGAAAGCGCCTGCTCAAGGTCAGCACAGAGATCCGAAGCGTCTTCAATGCCTATTGACACCCGAAAAATTCCTTCTCCCGCGAATACTCGATAGGATGCCTCTTGTATCTCAGTAAGCCAAAAGGAAGATTGTAGTAAACTGGCCGTATCCATATAAAACAATAAACTCTTATGGTGCCCCAAGGAAACCGCATAATGAAACACCTGTAAGTGTTTTGCTAGCACCTGAGCCGTTCCTGGGCCATCCTCGACTTGAAATGTTAGCATTCCTGAGAAATTCGACATCTGGCGCTTTGCTAGTTCGTGCTGCGGGTGGCTGACCAAGCCCGGGTAGATGACACGTTTCACCTTAGGATGGGCCTCCAGCCATTGTGCTACGATCAGCGCATTGGTCTCATGCGCCTTCATACGAAGCGGGAAAGTGGCCAAGCCACGCAAAATCAGCCAGGCATTGAAGGGACTAATGATTCCCCCCAAGCGCACCAGGGCATTTTGCTGTAAAGCCAATAATTCTTGCTTTGGCCCTAACAGAGCCCCACCGATCGCATCCCCATGCCCCCCTAAAAACTTGGTTAGCGAATGAATGACAAAATCAGCTCCCAACTCTATTGGACGAGTCGCTAAAGGAGTGGCAAAAGTGGAATCTACGGCAACCCAAGCCCCTACCCTTTTCGCCAATCGACTCACCTCGGCTATATCCGTCAAACGGCAAAGCGGATTACAAGGCGTCTCCAGGTAGACTAGGCGCGTTTCTGGCTGGATCGCTTTTTCAACGGCTTCAAGGTCGCTCATATCCACTCTATCGATATGGATTCCCATTTTGGGTAATATTTCATTGGCCAACTCTGATGCCCCTGCGTAGGTCACATCACTCATCAGCACATGATCTCCAGACTTCAACAAGTGTAAGAAAAGTGCACTAATTGCTGCCATTCCACTCCCGAACAGAACACACCTCCGTGCCCCTTCTAGCGCTGCCAGTTTCTTAGCCAATTGCTGAATCGTCGGATTACCCCAGCGGGTATAGACGTACCCCGCAGCAGCAGCGCCTTCCTGGTCAGCTATGGAAAACTGTACGCTAGGATCAGCTGCATAAGTGGTAGACATTACGATATTGGGGGTGGTGGCGCCGGTGGCGGGATCAGGTGTTTCTCCGGCGTGGACGGCGCGGGTTTGCCAGCCTGGTAGATGTTTCGAGGACATAACGTGGTAATGAATAACGTTGAATTAAAAATGAATGGATCTAAGATAGTCTTTATAAAACTCATTTCTCCTAGATCAAATGGCACTGCAGCAGACATCCGAAGTTTCCAGTAAGCCAACCTTAGTAAAGCGTCGGATGTCTAGCTAAGCAAAATTCTACCTTCAACATTATTCAATACAATCATTCTTTCACCTGAAAGGTATACACCTGGCTCACGGGCGCTCCATCTAGCTGAACCCCTTCAATCCTCACCTCATAGGTACTGGGGGTGTCTGCGGTATAAAAGGATAAAACAGCCTTTCCTTCCCCGTTGAATTGAATCTGTGGCTCCCAGTGGATGGCAGTACGAAGGTCGGCCTTATCCAGGGCAGAGCGGCTCTCCCCATAGGAAGGTTGATAAAATTCACGAGCTTCATGATAGGTCGGATGTGTAAAGTTCAAAATTCCATCCAGAAACCGAGTTTGCCAAGAGCGAGGACCATTACGGCGGGTATATACTGAAATAATAGGCGGATTGATACTAATGTAATTGATTAGATCTGCGGTCAACATTTGAAACACATCAGGTGATACCACAATCCCGTCAACGATAAACCTTAGTGGAACCTGTACATAACCTCGAGGGGTATGCAGAAAATAAGACAGCACGCCTGTACTTATATCCCGACGAAACCGAGTTCCTGGCTTCAAGACACTCAACAAGGAAAAAGCGGGACGCTCCGGTGGAATCCAATCCATGTCATTAATATTAAATACATCAAATACCCGGAGGTCTGTTCCACGGTTTTCCCGAACCGTAACTTCTTCTAAATCGATTACCCAATCCGTATTTCGCAGGGAATCTCGTTCCATTTCACTGATAGCATAATCATTCCAAGCTTGGCTTGGGAGAATCGGATCTACTGGAGGTAGCGCTACGATATTGGGCTTTTCTCTTTCGACAAAATGAAAATCGACTTGCCGCTTACCCGTCATTTTAAGCTCCTTGGTACTACGCTTTGGGTTGTAAATCTGCCCCTGGATGATAAAATCTGTGCTATCAAGCTGTGGCAGGTTAAGGAAACTAAAATTGCCGGAAGCATCCGTAGTTATTTTATTGGCATAAAACTCATCACTCAATGAGCTTAACATTACATCCGCTCTTATGCGTTCTTCTTCTTTGTCTTTCTTCGTCGTATAGCCTTGTACACGGAATCCTTGCTCAGCTTGATGCGCTAGCGTAGGAAGATGCTCCAAGTCTGCCCATTTGAACCGACGCCAGCCGTAAGTCATCAACATTAGATCCAATTGTCTCAAACCCATCGGCTCCTCCAGGTAATAAGAAGCATTGGGGAGCTGACCACCAAGATCAGCATTCAACAACAACCAACTCTTACTATTGGGAACGTTGTGACCATATTTTACGATTCCTTGGTCTACCACTGTAGCTGATAGATCTGCGAACTGATCTCCTTTCAACGTCAGTTCCAATTCCACTTTTTGACGTGGGAAAAAATGTGAATATGGCTGTTTGATCCCTAGTGTTGGCTTGCGTTGGGGATTAGCGTTAAAGACGAGGCGTTCCGCTACAGGCACACCTTGCGCATTAAATAAGGTGAAATGTGCTAGCCCCTCCGGGAGTTTGGTTTTATCTAGTACCACAGCCTCTTCCGCCAAAAGATCATCCACTAGACAAAAAGTCTGCCCTCTCACATGACCTAGCAAGAACGCGCCTTCTAATGAAAGTTGTCTACTAGCCGCCAGCTCAATATATAATCGATCTCCCCGGTTATTGTTAATCTTCATCACATAGCCGGAGGCCTTGGCTTCCGGTAATGAAAACTGAAGATCTTCTCCTTCATAATGTGTTTTCACCCAATAAGTACGCCCAACTTCCGGCTGCAGACTAAACACACCTATCCCTTGATGAAGGGTAGTCGTTTTCAGTAGTTCCTGTTGTAGATCATCCAACAATTGAATCTCCACATTCACGGCTTTCCCTTGCCGATCCCTCACTTTGAAACTAACCTTAGACCGTAAGCCATTTACCAAATCCCCTCCTTCTGGGAAAAAATCAATGGATAGAGCTGGAGGCTCATCTTGAATCTCTTCTACTTCCGCTATTTCAATCGAATCATTCGAGACGGTAGCGGTATGCGGGAGGAATGGATCAAAAATACCTACCACCTGCTGATAAAAGAACCCAGGATCAAAATTGCGCATGTATTCCGTGTAAGCTCTGACCTGATATTGACCGGGTTTATACCCTTTGTCAAGCGGAATGCTACCTTCCAGGCCTTTAGCGAGGTGTAGTTGTTGGCTGACTAGTACCTCGCCAGCGGGGTTGATCAGTTCTACATAAATTACTTTACTCTGGGTTTGAGGGAGGTGGGTCAGTGCATCCACCAAATAGCCTTTATAGTGAATGATTTCCCGATTGCTGTAGTAGGGTTTATTGAGATGTATAAAGATCTTTTCTTGGGGCACCGTATCCATATACTGCGCTAAGCGTCTATTGGTCACGGTGGCCAGTGCGGCATCAAATTGAGCCACATCAAAGGTATAATCAAAGTCCAATGGCATTAATTCACCCACCCTTTGCATGGTCCAATGGCCATACTCTTCAATATCCTGTGGATTTAGGATTCCTCCAGAACGATTGATCAGGATTTGGCCAGTCCTAGATCTCAGCATCGAAGTCGCCCATTTGCGAAGGCGAAAGGGAAGCGCCCCAATCGGAGCACGTGATCTCAATCGAGGATCAGTTACTACTAAATAATCCTGAATCATCAGAGTATCCACCCATAAGCCTTGCTTAAGGGATAGCTCACTATGATCTATCTTTTGATAATCGAGCTGTCTAGTTTCCGTATTCAGCTTTGCCTGACCGATAATAAAGGATTTGCGATTCCGGTCCTGGGCATCTTGATTCAACCATCGAAAAAAGTACTCCTTGCCGTTTCGAAAGGCTCTACCTCTAGATTTACTGATCCTCCGGTTGCCTTTTTTCCCCGAAGCCTCCTGGAAAAAGACCTTACCCGCATAACGCACATCCCCTAAAGTATCTATCAGAAAGGTGTCGAGGTAGAAACGCAAGCGATACCCCAGGGACTCATTGGCCACATCAATGTAGTCCATGGCTTGCGCCTTCAAGCCTTCTTGGTCCTCGCTAAACAGAATCACTTTCGGATTCTGAATCTTGACTTTATTTCTAAGATCTAATGGTCCGAGGAATGCAAACTCGAAGTGCCTCATCCATTGGGCTCGTTTTTTGGATGCACTCGACTTGACGACCACCTCATCCATGTCCAAAGTTTGAGCTTGCAAATAGATTGTTGTAGGAATGACAGCCCCTGGTTTTATGATTACACTCTTTAGCTGATAGTTAAGATGACTAATTACTAATTCCACTTGGCCAAGTCCCTGAATATCCAATTCTACTCTTCCTTGCTCATCACTGCTGCTTCCAATGGAAGTACTAGCCACAAAAACAAAAGCATCAGAAATGGGTTCTTGGGTATTGGCATCGAGAATTTGAAACTGGATGGGTTGGGCAACTAAAGTAGCGGCTAGACAAAGGAATAGCCCTAAGAGGAGTGTTCGATCAAATTTCATACTAATCCAAATTTGCACGTTGTGGTTGATGAATTCCATTATTCATATCTCTCTTACCACATGGCCATTCAAACCCAAAGACACCTTTGGGTAGTGATAAGCTATATCAACTTAACAATAGGTGTGGAGGAAGGTTCTGCCATGGCCGCTCTAGACATCCGAAGTTTTCCAACGCCAAGGCTGGAGGAAACTTCGGATGTCTGAGCAATGGCGTCCCGTCAATAATCCCAAGTTATACCATATTTCTTTTGCTCTTCTTTGCTGAATTTGTAGGCCTTGTTCCAGATGCGACCTTCTTGCAATTCCCAGAGGTAGGTGGGCCAGATTTGGATCTGGCCTCCGTCATTACTATATAGGAATTTATTATCTGGTGAGAGGTTTAGGTGCTTAAGTACATTAGAATAATTAAAGGTCTGCAAAAGCTGCGCCTTAGGTAGGTTCCATAATTCTATTTTATAACCTTGCCCGTAAGACCAATAAGCGTTAACTATGTAATTATTGTCAGCAGATACCAAAAGGTTGTCAAAGAAAGAATTAATTTTGCCTCTCTTTACTTCACGAGGAGATTCCAATAATAATGGAGTATTAATCTTTTTCCCAGATAAGTCTACGCTCTGCATATTCCAAGCCTTGATCACCCACTGGTCATCCCTCGCAATTAACCATCTTCCATCTGAACTTGCGACAATTTTTGAGAAGCCTCTATTATCATTAATCGACCCGATAGTGTAATCTCCGAAAACATCCCGGAAAGTCAATTCCTGTCCTATGGATCCATTTGCTAGTAATAGCATCTTTCCTACTCGTACAGAGTCTTGCTCTTCTGCTAAAAAATTCTCCTTTTCTTTGTCATTAGATGGATTTCGCACAAATACACTCGAAGAATATCCAGTAGATTTAAATGTCTCATTGGCTAAGTCTATTATTACGGTTTCTACTTGCATAATGTTAGATGTAGTGAATAAGAACAACTCTCCATCGGGAGAAAAGCAATAGTACCGTGGGTCTCCAATAGTCTTCGAAAATTGCTTTCCATTTGAAGTGCGCCATAGCTTTATCTGGCTATCCTCCTCTTTGGTAAGAAAGGTGCTGCCATTTGGAGAAAACTCAACGCCAGTTATCATACCTCCGTGTTCCGTCAATTCTTGCTTCAAACCACCTGACCTATTCCAAAGTTTCACAGTTGAGTCTTCACTTCCAGTTAAAAAACAACTTCCATCTGGAGATATAGCAATGGATGTTACCCTAGCATCATGCGCTCCGAAACTATCTAATGGCATGCTGCTATTTCCTCCCCATAGTTTGACTATTCCATTCTCATGTCCTGTAATGATTTTATCATCAAATGGTGAAAAAGCCAAGCTTGTTGGACGAAATTCCCCAAAGGCGGGAAGTGAAGGTTGTTTCGATATATTCCATGAATATATATCTCCACTTTTGTTGCCGCTTACTATCCATAGATTATCTGGCGAGAATGCATAAGAAGAGAACCTCTGACCTATCAATACTTCATAACTCGAGTGTCGGTTCCCATTGGGGTATAAATAAAAGGTTACTAACTGCCCATACCTCCGACCAATAACAGAATTATCACGACTGTTAAAGTCAAGAAATGAAAATTCTTTATCGAGAGCGACCTTTCTCCCTATTTCAGTATCCATATATCTGACACTTTGATCTAGATTATCTATTTCAAAGAGAAAGCGGCCATCTAAAGATAACCTCTTTGTACTCAAAGAACCCAAGACAAACTCCTTAGTGAACTTCTGAAATTCTAGATTTTCTAACCCCCAGTGGCCAATTTTAACAAGAAAGTCTTCTTTCTTCTTAGGATGACGCTTAGTCATTAAACCAACAAGATAGTTTTCATCAGGAGAAAAAGATGTAGGCCGGAAATGAAAACTGTCCTGACTAATAATAGAAGAATCCACAAGAATTGACTTCCCAAAAATATCCCACACGCTAATTTGGTATGTCGTCTCGGAATTTAGTAGTTGCATCAATCGTTCCTGCAGATTTTCACTGTTCTTGGATCGACTTGGTATTTTTTTCTCCGTAATAGTCAAAATATAATTTCTAGAGGGAGAAAACATTATAGTATCAGCTAGAATATCTTCCAATATTGTGTCTACCCTCGCTGTTTCTTGATCCAATCTTACTACATGCCGATAATTTTCAGAACCATCCACTTCTACCATGTATAAATATTGAGAACTTTCAGAGAAAGCACCATATCTCATAGCTCCTTTCACAACCTTAAGATCATAATTTTCTTCTCCTACATCATATATTGATGTTTCCCATCTAACAGAGTGATCTTCTCGTAATTCCCCCCTTTCGACTATTAAAGATTTACCATTGGGAGCAAAGGCCAATTTGGCAACCTCTTCCCCTCCGCCAGAAAGTTCTGATACTTGTTCCCCTTCGATTGACCAAAGGATAACTTTACCATCAACACTACCAGTAACAAACTTTTCACCATTAGGTGAAAATGCAATAGTAGAGACACTGCTGCCCTGCCCTAGAAATTTCATCGTATAGAATTTCTGGTTAGGAATCTTTAGAATACGATTCAGAGGGGGTGTAAGACCATCTTCCAATCGATCAACTTGAGCAGCTTGATAGGCCATAGCAAAATTCAAAGCCTTAGTCTGGTCATATTCCAAAGCTTCCAAGGCTAATCCAGGCAATGCTGCTATTCGAGCTTTATGCGCTTGCTTATTAGCGAAAAATGCCGAATAAGCCGCTAGGAGAAAGGCAATACTAACCACAGCAATAAATATCCGCTGACGCCTCGTAACCTTGTCTTGCAAAGCCTGCCTTTCCACTTGCATCCGCTGTTCGGCTTCGATCCGTTGTGCTCTTCGGCGCTTACTCTCTTCCAAGAGTAGTTGCTCTCCTTTAAAGAGTTTCCTCCTTCCCGGAGAATGCCCAGGGTCGAGGCCACAGCCCTCTTCAACGATTCTCAGATCGATCTCCTCTAGATAGACGGCTTGTCCATTGGGGTTCAAATTGAAGTTTACCTCATCCAGCAGTAGATTGGCTTGCTTTTGATAATCCTCTTCTCCTAGCTTATGACGCAGGAAACCCTGGAATTTATCCCAGCCAACCTGTGGCTTAGCCAGTTCCTGCAAAACGGTATCCGGTATTCCCGTGATGCGCAATTTCTCTAGATAGGAGGCGGGCAATTGGCAGCCAACATCCGCCAGTTTATTGCCTAGGATGCGGTCAGCACGTTGCCCGGGGGCATCGGAGAGATTGTGTTCTCGAATGACTACAGGGGCTAGCGTATCGTGGGCCAACAAAGTGGTGTAGAGATCTTCACTGGCTTCCGTCTCTTCTTTTCCTTTATCGATACGGACTAGCAGGGTCAAGCTTTCCAGACTTTGTAGGATCTGGGTGAATTCGCCGCGTTCAATAGCATACTGTTGCAGGAGTTCTTCTCGCAGGCAGCTTCCCGCCGTACCTACATCGGTAGTGTGCGCCAGCAGGATATCCAGGATGAGGCCAGAGGAGAAGGCTTGTGGATGCTTTTCAGCTATCTTGGCCATTTGCTCCTGAAAGAATTCATGCATGGTCGTCCCCTGCTTGCTCAATTCCTGGTATTGGTCGATGGTCAGTTTCACCCTTTGGCCAGCTACTTTCGGTGCCGTTTCCCAGAGTTTTTCCAGGATAATTTGTAGTACGGGAGCGATAGGGGATTCAGGGTCTTCCATCAAGTCTTCGGCTATAATTTCGGGGAGGTATCCATCTTGGCCATCTTCCAGTTCCAGGTGATAAGGGTTGTACTTGGGATTGTGCAGAATTAGGCCATTTTCTTTTTTATCATGGCTTGTGCTACCGGATATGGCTTCAATAATACCTGCCCGATCCAAACGTTTGAGAAATAGCTTAGAAAAGGGTAAGGCCAAAGATTGCAAGGCATCACTGATTTCTGGATGGTATTCTTTTCGATAACTTAGTATGATCTTCCCATTTATCCCGCTGCTTTCCTGGCTAAATAAAGGCTGTAGGGCCAGGAGGAAGGCCTCTAGTTCATCTTGTTGATGGCCCTTTAGCATGGGCATGGGACGGGTGAATTTCTCTTCTACCTGATCAAGGATTACCACTAGCGGCTTTCCAGACTGTTCCTCCACCACCAGCCATTTCTTCAGCACAGCTGTTAGGTCTTCTGACTCTATGGGTGGATTTTGTTCCAACTGATCAATGAAGGATTCGATCAGTTGTCGGATGCGCTGATCGGACATGTTTCTAGTCGCCGACCTTAGGTAATCCTGGATCTTTTGGAGTGGAAACTCCTGGTCTTCCGTATTGGTGTCGGTGCTTGTATCCAGCAATTGGTCCAAGGCCAAGTCCAGGGTACCCAGTAGCCCTCTTTCCTGAATTCGCCGAATGTAGGTGATCCCGTACCGATCCTCAATGCGAGGACGAAAGCCTGCGTCGAGCATAGAGGATTTGCCTACCCCTGATTTCCCGTAGACCAAGATAATGGGATGTATACCTTCCAAGTGATTGTACAACTCCCTGATCTGAGCGCCTCGCCCATGAAAAATAGCTGCATCTTTTCTAGTGAAATAATGAAGGCCTACAAAAGGGGCTAGCGGCATGTTGCGAAAAGCTTCATCAGGCAAGGGCAATCCAAAAAGTGGATTGCTGGCTGCCTTGGGAAGATTCCAGTCCTCTACCAGTTCTGCGCCCGGCCGGATATAGAGCTCCCAAGGAAACTGTTGCATGGCTTCTCGCTTCCTGGATCTTCGTCCAACACTGCGGTAGTACCCTTGCTCATTTTTCACCTGATCGGCGATGAGTCTTTCCTTCGCTCCCATCCAGGCTTGCTTAATGGAGCGACCATTGGCTAAGCTTTTATAAAAAGTCTCCGCAAGTATCTTCGCCGCCGAATCATCTATGGGTTCCGACGTGCCAATGACGGCGGGTATGCCCTTATCACGTAGTTCTTCAGCCTGTCGTTTCGAACTGCAGCCATTCAGAAAAACGAGCTGCAGCCCCTTCTGGCGCGCCAAAAAAGAGACCAAGCCTTCCCCATTAACTAACTGTTGTTCTCCTAAAGAATTCTGCAATAAAAGAGCGTAATCTTCTGCATGGCCCCCATAGTGAAAGATCGCGATACGCTCCTGGTGTTTATCGAATACCTCCCATATCTTTTCCAAACTTGTGTTGGTCTCATAAATGATCTCACAAATTTCCTCATCCTGCATTTGTTCTAAGGCGTCACGAATGGCATCTTTTTCATCAGATAGCTTGTGCAGGTAGTTCCCTAGGTCATTAGCAAAGGCAAGGAAGATGATGGGAGGCTTAAGCATTTCGAATTTGGGTTTTGAGTACTCTAAGCCAAGATAGCAAATTCAAAAATTAAAATAGCGGGCATCTATTATAGACATAGCAATAATTAGAGAGGTATGTCCCTTTCCCACTTTCCGGCTTTATCATTATAAATAAAGTCAAACTTTTCCAACAAATGAATGGAAGGTAAATTTTGAGCTACCACCTCTGCTTCAATTCTATGAAGCCCCATTTCCTCAAACCCATACTGCAAAACCAAGGGTATTGCTTCACTCATGATGCCTCTCCCCTGAAAGGAGGGTAGCATTTCATAGCCGATATCTGCTGTTGATTTTTCTTTAGATAAATTCCATAAACAAATGCTCCCTACAAAGCCCTCTTCCTTGAAATGAATGCCCCAGATAATCCACTCTCCCTCGGATACTCCAGATTGCATTTTATGGAGATAGGAGGTTGCTTCTTGCTGATGAGCCATTAATGGACGGTCCAGGTATTTAGCTACTTCCTTACTAGATCGAAGGGAAAAAATCCGGGGTAAATCATCCTTTTCAAAGGATTTGAGTTGGAGACGATGGGAGGTCAGTACTGGAAAGGGCTGGAAACTATACATAGCTATTCTTGATATGTCCTAGCAAATTACTCAACGACTTCCAAAGTTTGCAAGGCCTCTACTTCCTTTTCTTCCACCTCCTCAACAGCTTCTACTTGTTCCTCTTCATTTCCCTCCTTCTTTGGCCAAATATGAAATCCGCCTCTAGTGTAAGTACGAATCTGCCAAGTTCCCCAAATGCCATTTTCATCAACATGCCCATTGTAGGAAACCGTATGTGAGGTGTAATATTTAGTCATCTGACAGCTTAAGGCTTTCGTATCGTATGTCCCTTTCCAGGTAAAGGCACCTACAGGATCGCTGCCGCCGCCAGTAACGACTCCATCTTTAAAATTTAAGAAGAACTCCATTTTCCCTTGTTGCATGCCAGCGGATGGATACTTGTAGAACCCTTCCCAGTCACCACTAGGGAATAGCGGATGCATTTCTTCAGATTGACCTTTTTTACTTTCCATGGCTATCATTTCAATGGTAGAGGATAACGCCGAAAAAAGGAAGCTCCCGCTAATCTTACGATGAAATAACGGGAGCTATCCTTGTCCTTACAACAGAAGGAAGAAAATAAAAGTTTCTTCTAGACGAAGCGGTAGCCTTGCTTAGCTAGCGGAAGAGAACGTACTCTCGTTCCTATAGCAGCCGAGATGGCATTTACTAGTGCTGGAGCAGCAGGAGGGGTTCCAGGCTCTCCAACTCCACCAGGGTATTCGTCTACATCCATGATGTGTACATCAACGATTGGAGACACATTCATTCGGACCATATCGTACTGGGGGAAGTTGTATTGTTCCACTTGCCCATTGTTCCAGGTTATCTCTCCATATAGAGCTGCCGATAAGCCAAAGATGATTCCACCTTGCATTTGGGCCTCGATGGTATTTGGATTGACGTACTCTCCACAATCAATAGCACAATAATACTTATCAATGGAGAACTCCTTATCGCCGATCTTAGTGATTTCTGCCACTTCCCCAACGATAGAACCAAAGGATTTATGGAGAGCAATCCCACGGAATTTATTCTCTGGAAGTGGCGTTTTCCAGTTGCTCATCTCCGCTACTTTCTCCAAAACGGCTTTGAAGCGAGGATGCGCATCTAGTTTGGCTCGGCGGAATTCAAATGGATCCTGCCCTGCTGCCTCCGCACATTCATCCATAAAACACTCTGTAAAGAAAGCATTCTGTGAACTACCTACACTTCTCCAAAATCCGACCTCAATAGGAAGATCCAATTGACCGAAAGCCACACGACGGCTATTCATGTCATAAGGCAAATGCATTGCTCCTTCCGTAGTCGCTTCATCATCTTCTGGCTTAACGGCCATGGAAGGCATCAAACGGGTCATCGAACTATGACTTACCGATTGCAAGGCGATCATATTATCCCATGCATCAATCTCTCCCTGATCATTTACCGCCGCTTTGAATTGGCTGGCTACAGCAGGTCGGTACATATCATTTCGCATATCCTCCTCTCGGGTAAAGACCGTCTGGATCGGCGTACCAGACATCACCTTGGCTACCGCAGCAGCTTTTTTGACATAATCAGGTTCTCCTCTTCGGCCAAAACCGCCACCCAAGTAGGTGGTGTGTACAATGATCTTATCTTTATCGATATCACAAACCTCATTTACTGCATTTCTAACTACAAAAGAGGCCTGATGTCCTACCCAAACTTGCGCTTGATCTTCCTCTACTAATACGGTACAGTTTAACGGCTCCATCGTCGCATGCGCCAGATAAGGCACATCATAGCGCGCCTCGATAGTCTTCCCTCCTGTACTCAAGGCACCGTCTACATCTCCTTCCTCTTCAGGCGTTGCAATCGGCTTAGCCTTTAAAATCTCCGTTAATTGCTGATTGATACTTTCTGAGGATATGGAAGAATTGCCCATATCATCCTCGGCTAGATCTAATGCTAGAGCAGCATTCTTGGCTCTCCAAGTATTGTCTGCAATAACCGCTGCACCAAAATCCGTCAAGACCACCTTTTTCACCCCCTTCATCCCTTCAATATCAGCCTGGTTCTTGATCGCCGTAATCTTTCCACCGATTGTCGCTGGATGGCGCATAGCCGCATAAAGCATGTTATCCAAGCGAACATCAAGACTAAATTCGGCATCCCCAGTGACCTTTTCAGGAATATCCAGGCGCTGGACCGGTTTACGGATTTTGGTCCATTCCTCCTTCTTCTTCAATTCAGGCAGGTCCTTAATCTTGATTTTTGAGGCCGCATCAGCCAGCTCTCCGTAGGAGAGTCGCTCATTCTTATCATTGATGATATAACCATTTTCAGCCTTGCAAGAAGCCACCGAAACGCCCCATTGATCTGCCGCCGCCTTTTTCAACATTTCGCGAGCTGTTGCTCCCGCATATCTCATGTTATTGAATCCATCCGGGATAGAAGTACTCCCTCCCGTACCTACAATGCCGATGTAAGCGAACATCTTTTCCATTACGGAATATCCCTTAAAGGCATTAGGTTCTTTTTGAGTTAACATGAAAGTATTGGCATAGGGTCGATCCGGTTGTGGATGAACAACCCTAATACTGTTCATATCTATCTCTAATTCTTCCGCAATCAGCTGTGGTAGGGAAGTATACACCCCCTGACCCATTTCAGCCCTTGGGATGGCTAGGGTTACCGTATTATCTGGAGCAATGGTGATCCAAGCGTTCATGGACGCCCCTTCTCCCATGCCAATCCCCGAATATTTCTTGATGGCTTTATTGACGTGCATCATCCCGGCAACGCCTACAACCAAGCCAGTGCCTGCCAAGCCTCCAGTAATGATAAAAGCCCGGCGGGTCCATTTTTTCCGTTTGCTATTCTCTTTTGTCATTATTGGAAATTTATAGGCTACTTAACAATGAATTTTCTCCTGCTCTTAATTTGGCCGCCGATTTAATGGCTGCTCGGACACGTTGATAGGTTCCACATCGGCAGATGTTGGTCATGGCCTTCTCAATGTCTTCGTCAGAGGGGTCAGGGTTTTGATCGAGAAGCGCTTCAGCTGCGATGATCATCCCGGACTGACAATAACCACACTGCGGAACTTGATGCTCAATCCAAGCGCGTTGCACAGCAGAAAGCTGACTTCCATCACTTGATACACCTTCGATGGTCTTGATCGATTTACCAGCAGCAGCAGCAACTGGAAGAATGCACGTTCTAGTGGCTACTCCATCGAGCATAACCGAACATGCACCGCAAGCAGATACACCACAGCCATATTTGGTTCCAGTCATGTTGAGTTCGTCTCGAAGTACCCATAGCAATGGCATGGTCTCTTCGACATCAACGTTGACCGTTTTTCCGTTAATATTCAATTCCATTTTTACTTATTTAATTGATCGTATAGAAAAAGGGCAAAGCATTATCATTAGTGCAATGATCTCACTTGGTAGTCTCAGGATAGGCGGTAATCTTCTAGTCAACCCGTGAAGGGTTGAAGAGGTTCATGAAACAGCGGGAAAAGTCATTTATTTACAGGTGTTGCCCAATTATAGGCTCGGGCTTACCTCTACTCTTTTGTTCATTACCGAAAACCACAAGGGCGGTACGAATGACATCAGGATCGCCACCGGATACCCCATCGGTAGTTGCGGGCTTTCTTCGAAGTGCCGTAGTATTTGATACTTTCTACTTGCTTTAAAATGATGATCTGAATGACGTGTCAATTCGTATAGGAAAATCCTTCCTAATTCATGGTCTGAATTCCAGGAGTGATGTGGCTGTACGGGTTCATAACGCCCCGATGGTAATTTCTTTCGTCGCAAACCATAATGCTCTATATAGTTTACACTTTCCAGCATCAAGAAACCTACCACAGCAATACCAACAGCATACCCTACCATATTCCAACCCAATAACAAACCGATACTTAGCAGGTAAGCCAATTGAATCAATTGAAATCTCAACATTTCATTCTGCCAGCTCAATGCTGAACGCCCCAATTTCTGCAATCTAACCTTTTCTAACTTCCAGGCATTGATATACCCTCCGATGACGGAGCGAAACCAGAAGGCATAGATCATCTCCCCTCTTCTAGCTGAAGCTGGATCCTCCTTTGTGGCCACATTTTTATGATGACCACGATTATGCTCGATGAAAAAGTGCATATATAAAGCAGAGAGCAGTAAAAACTTAGAAAGGAATTGCTCGACTTTGTTGGAGCGATGTCCCAGTTCATGGCCTACATTGATGCCAATTGTGCCAACAACTAGACCAACATTCAAGGTCATACAAACGAGTTCATAAGTTTCCAATGACCTAGAACCAAGGATATAAAAGTAATAAGCAACCAACCCCCAGAGAATGGGAATATTCAAATACAATAATAGGTCAAAAAAACGATTTTTAAGCTTAGTCGATTCCTCTTCGGATGTAAGATTTTCAGGCGTTCCAGGTAAGAAAGTTTCCAGTATGGGAATGGCAACAAATCCTACGTAAATACTCCCTAAAGACCACCAACCTCCGTAGTATAAGCCTAAGTATCCAGCTAGGGGTGCGAGGTAGGCAATCAAGTACTTGCTATCCTTCCACATTTTCAATCTTTTTTAGGTTCCATATTTGCCAAATCGACGCATGTAATATACAGAAACAATAGCAATTACGTACATTTGCACGCATTCTAAAACGCTTGAAGTCGCGCCTTTATTCATTTTGGATAAACAATAGCTAAAATGCGACTGTTAAGAGCATGTTCTTAGATCAGAAAACACCGTAGAGAAATGGACCATAACTTTTATTCTTTGAGTGTAAAGAGCGTACGAAATGAAACCGAGGATGCTGTAACACTCACATTCGATATACCGACGGAATTAAAGAAAACCTTCCAGTATACACAAGGGCAATATCTTACCCTGAAGTTCAACTTAAACGGCCAAGAGGTCCGTAGATCCTATTCTATGTGCAGTAGCCCACTTGATCCTGATATCTCCGTAACGGTGAAGAAGGTTCAAGGTGGATTAGTGTCTACTCATATCAATAGTAACATTAAGGGCGGCGACGTGATTGAGGTAATGCCACCTGATGGCAGATTCTTCACTCCCTTAGCTGAAGAAAATAAGAAGACCTATTACCTATTTGGGGCAGGTAGTGGAATTACTCCTTTAATGTCAATTGCCCGTACTATCGTTGAGAAAGAGCCCAAGAGTAATATTCACTTGCTTTACGGCAACCGTAGTGAAGAAAGCATCATCTATCGTGAGGAATTGGGGCAATTGGAAAAGCGTTATGCAGGACAATTAGCCGTAACACATATCCTGAGCCAGCCCAAAAGACAAAAGAGTAAGGGGGTTTTGGGGCTACTGTCTAAGGGCACTTTAAGTTGGCAGGGGTTAGTAGGAAGAATTGACGCGCAGCAAGTCGCCAACTTCTTATCTGAGAACCCCGCAGCTTCCAAGGAAGTGGAATATTTCATCTGTGGCCCTGGGGAAATGATTGATGTAGTAGAAAACACCCTAGCCAATCGCGGAATAGACAAAAAGTCGATCCATACGGAGCGTTTCACTACTGTTCTTCCTAAGGAAGAAAACAAGGTTAAAGGAACAGATGGTGCTCAATTGACTGTGCATCTGAATGGCCAAACGATCGAGTTAAGTGTGCCAGAAGGTAAAACAGTGCTGGATGTCATGCTGGCAGCCAAGCACGACCCTCCATACTCTTGTACATCAGGTGCCTGCTCTACTTGCATGGCCAAGGTGACCAAAGGGTCCGTGAAGATGGACGTGTGCTATGCCTTAGATGATGATGAAATTGCCGAAGGATTTATCCTGACCTGCCAAGCCCATCCAACAAGTGATGATTTAGAAGTCACCTTCGACGTATAGCCTATAGTGCCCTCACAATTCCTTTGGAGATTCAGGTCTCTGGGATTGTGAGGGCACTTTCAGCTCTTTAAGCTCGCCTTTCACTTCCATAATTGTTAAGCAATAGCTAATTTAGCTATCCTACACAACTCGTGTATCCCTAGAAATGTATCCTTTTTGAGCTTTCTGCGTCTCAACAGAGCCTCTATCTCCTAAATCTTCTGATTATGAAAAGGTACATATTCATTTCCGTCCTTTTTTCAGCCTTCGTTCTGTGCGGCTTCGCTCAGGACACGCTCACCTCTGTTGGGTCCTTCATCAACACTCCTTATGAGGAGACGGCCCCGATCATAAGTCCTGATGCTAATAGCCTATACTTTGTTAGAATTGGAGATCCTAAAAATAATGGGCGAGAAGATGCCGCAGATATTTGGCTCAGTCAAAAGATGCCAGACGGCAGTTGGAGTCGAGCAGTCAATGCAGGCGCACCACTAAATAATCGCTTTGCCAACAGAGTGGTGGGAATAGTCCCGAACGGGTACCAACTGTATCTGATTAACACTTATCGCAAAGGGAATTCGCAGCTCGCCATTAGTGAGCGGGTCGGTAGAACCTGGTCCTACCCTAGCAAGGTCGTAATTGACAGTCTTTCAGCCAATGAAGAGAACGTAGATTTTCACCTGAACAGTTGGGGTAACATTATGGTCGTTTCTATGGCGCGTCAAGATGCAATTGGAAGACGAGATCTGTATGTTAGCATCAAGAAACAAGATGGCACCTGGTCGAAGCCAAAGCATATGGGGGATGTTTTGAATAGCAGAGGAGACGAAGGTTACGTCTTTATTGCCTTGGATGGGAAAACACTTTATTTCTCTTCTAATGGACATCGAGGTAAAGGAGGAATGGATCTCTTTATGAGCAAACGCTTAGACGAAAGCTGGCAAAGCTGGAGCACACCTCAAAATCTGGGCGATAATATCAATGATAGAAGTGATAACCAGTTCATCTCAGTAGCTGCGGAAGGAGAAGTAGCTTATCTTAGTACGCAAAACGGGGATCAGAAAGGAGATATCTTTACCATAAGCCTACCAGAAGCCTTTCGTCCTGATCCAGTCGTTTTAGTGCATGGAAGACTGGTCAAACTTGGAGATGATCTGTCGCAAGTATTAGATGGGCCGCAAGAAGTGATCAATCTCAATTTCCCACAGGCCAGCAGCCCACTTGAACAAAGAAGTCAAAGCTTCCAGATGGTCATCCCTTATGGGGAAGAGGCAAATTTGCATGCACAAATGGATGGGTACTACCCGATGAGTCCTTCGCTAGCCTTTGGAGAAGCGGAACAAAGTCGAGCCATTGACTACGATAGTCGAAACATCCTAGGCTCCAGCAATTTCAGCCTAAACTATTATCAAAGAGAAGATGAAATTACAGCCCTCAGTACTCAATTTAATCAGTTAGATAATGAGCTGCGGGAAATTGATAATAATAGGAGAGAAATCCGAGCCAAAATAGCGGAAAGCCCCAATTATGAGCAAGGCATAACTCCGGAAATGACTCCAGGACTGCAAGCCATTAGAAATAAGTTTACGGCTCAATTGAGTGGCCTCCCTGACACACTCCCGATCAAGTCTCCGGCGCAAAAAAAGCAATCAGATAAGGAACTAGAGGAATTGAGAAAACGCTTTAAGGCACACCATGGCACAGAAGAAACGACGACTAATCAGCGGAAAAATCAATTCCGAAACTCCAAAGCCGATGAAAAATTCAGAAGAATCAAGGATTCGATTGCGCTAGATTTGAAAACTGCTCTGAAACCAAAAGTACAAGATGAACTTAAGCAAAAATGGGAGGATCAGGTTCGAAATGAAGTAGAGGCGGAGGTAGATCTACCTAGCAAGAAGTACTTATCTGAAGAAAGTCAAGAGTGGGAAAAGCACCTGCAAAATAATCTCCGTGGTAAAGATATCACCCCCAAGGGAATTCCCAGCCCAACCTTGAAGGAAAAGGCAAATTGGGAAAGACAATTGGAAATAGAGGTTAAATCCGCTTTAAGCCCTGAAATGGAGAATGGGCTCCGGAAAAACATGGAAGGGGATATCAAAGAAGCCCTAAGAACCGAAGCTAACTACTTTGCCAAGAAGAAGCGGGCAGAGGAAGTGGAAATCGCCCTACAAAAACGGATTTTGCAACAGATCAAGGAGGAAGAAAGACAAACAGAGCGAAGCATGGATATTCCATCTTCATACGATAATCCTACGCGGCCCAATCGCACCCCAATCTATAAAGAAGTGCAGCAGGATCTGTTCTTAGTGCCTGCCAACATAGGCCAGACTATTACCTTGTACCAGATTCAGTTCAATCCTAATACAGCTCAATTCAAATCGAAAGCCTACACGGAATTAGAGCGAATAGTTTTATTCCTTCAAGAAAATGCCAAAATAAAAGTGGAGATCGGTGGTCATACCAATGGATGGTTGAGCCACTCCCAATCCATGCAGCTTTCCAAGCAAAGAGCTCAAGCTGTAGCCAACTATTTGATTGGCCATGGTATTGACGAGCAACGGGTAAGCCACAGAGGATACGGAAAGATAAAACCACTAGCCTCAAATGACACCTTGGAAGGACGTCGCAAGAACCAGCGCATCGAAATGAAGATCCTGGAATAAGCTTTTGCTCATTTGTTCTTTCTTGTTGGTTCAACCATCGAAAATCCTATCTTTTCTATTATCAGATAGACAGATTTGTTTATTTTAACTACAAATCTGGATTCAGCCCTTTCGCCTGACCATTTGGCGGGAGCTAGGGCTTGGATTATCAATCAGAACAATGGAAAACCAACAAGGAAAGCAGAAGGTGAAAACCGTACTAATGCTAGGCTGTTTTGATAGCAAAACAGAAGACTTCAATTACCTCCATTCCTGCCTCACCTCCCTGGGTGTCAAGGTACTCTCTTTGAATACTGGAGTATTCGAGGCCCACACCAGTTTCCCGATAGATATCTCCGCAGAAGAGACAGCGCAACAGGCGGGAATCTCACTTGTTGACCTTAGATCAAAAAATGACCGCGGACTGGTTGTGGAAAAGATGGGAGAAGGCTCCTTTCAAATCATCGCACAATTGATTGCGGCACATAAGATCGATGCTGCCATCGGCATGGGTGGTGGTGGTGGCACTTATATCGCCCTCTCGGCAATGCAGTCCATTCCCATTGGCATCCCAAAGGTTTGCCTGAGCACAGTAGCTACCAAGGATCTATCTCGACAAGTTGGAACCAAAGATATTGTCCTTGTCCCTTCGATAGTAGACGTAGCCGGGCTTAATAAGATCAGTAGCATCTTGATAGCACAGGCAGCGGGCGCGGTAGTAGGCATGATGAATGCGCCTAGCGTACAAGATACGGCAGTCAAGGGAACCATAGCCATTAGCATGTTTGGGAATACTACCGCCTGTGTACAAGAGTGCACGAGGCTTCTTAAGGAGGAAGGCTATGAAGTATTGGCCTTTCATGCAGTGGGTAGTGGCGGAAAAGCAATGGAAAACCTGATCCACGAGGGCTTTTTCGATGGGGTCTTAGACCTAACGACTACAGAGTTGGCAGATGACCTCTGCGATGGCATCTGCAGTGCTGGTCCTGATCGACTAACGGCAGCGGCCCATATGGGCATACCACAAGTAGTTGCTCCCGGCTGTTTAGATATGGTCAACTATGGCCACCTCGACACGGTTCCAAAACGTTTTCAGTCGAGGCAGTTATATAGTTGGGCGCCTGATGTCACACTCATGCGCACCAATGAAGCTGAAAATCGAACCCTAGGAAACTCCCTAGCCAACAAAGTCAATGCCTCGAAAGGCAAAGCTAGGCTATTGATCCCTCTGCAAGGCATCTCTATTGTTAGCAGTAAGGGTGGAGTTTTTCATGCCCCAGAAACAGATCGAATCTTATTTGAAAGCATCAAATCATCACTCAGACCTGATATTCCAGTCGAAGAACTAGATGTAGAAATCAACGATCCTGTTTTTGCAAAAAGGGCTGTCGATAGGCTACTGGAGATGCTAGATGTACCTAAGCGTCAGGAAACTTAATCCTTCTAAAGTAGACAATTCCTATTACAAAAATATTGATTGATACAAACCGAAAAATTACCATTATGCCAAATCCTTGGACAGGGAAAGGAAACCCTTATACAAAGCAAGAAGTGAGAGACAGATTACAGGCTACTCTTGATAAAAATAAAGCAATTATTGCTGCCGGCGCCGGTACTGGTATCAGTGCCAAATTCATTGAGAAAGGAGGAGCTGACCTGATAATCATTTACAACTCAGGTCGCTTTAGGATGTCCGGACATGGCTCTACCGCTGGCCTAATGGCCTATGGGGATGCAAATGCCGTTGCAATGGAAATAGGAGAATTTGAGGTGCTTCCGGTGGTAGAAGAAATTCCGGTAATCTGCGGGGTGCACGGGAGTGATCCACGCAGAAGGATGTGGCATTTTCTTCTACAGGTAAAAGATATGGGGTTCTCAGGTGTCAATAATTTCCCAACACACTCTATTGTGGATGGGAAGTTCAGGAATATATTGGAAGAAACCGGTATGAGTTTCCAAAAGGAAGTAGAGATGGTAGGGCTCGCTACCAAGATGGACTTATTCTCCATCGTGTACGTGGCAACGCCTGAGGAAGCAGTCCAAATGGCGGATGCCGGCGCAGATGCCGTCATAGCTCATGTAGGAACCACCATTGGTGGATCCATTGGAGTCGTAGATGCCACCTGCACTATGGACTACGCCATTGAACGAACTCAGGCCATAATTGATGCGGTAAAAGTAGCTAATCCAGACACCTTCTTTCTAACGCATGGCGGCCCGATCAACACTCCAGAAGATGTAAGAATCGTTCTCGATCAAACCGAAGCACAGGGGTTTGTGGGGGCATCATCGATAGAAAGAATGGGGGTAGAACAGTCTCTAACTGACCTTACCAGAGCCTTTAAGGCTTTGACCCTAAAATAATAATCCGTAGCCCCCTAAGCCAAAGCGGGTCGAGCTAATTGGTGCGCAAGAGATCGACCAAATCCAACACACTTAAAACAAGCAGATCATGAAAAACCTTCCGATCAGCCAAGCCTTTTGCTTTGTGCTAACCCTTCTATTAACGTCTTGCAGTACTGAAAAAGCTCCTCTCCCTGAACTGACTTACTTTGGGGAAGAACCTCGAGTGCAGAACCCTTTGAGTCCAGAGGAATCACAGCGACACATCCAGCTGCCAGATGGATTCAGTGCTACCCTTTTTGCAGCTGAGCCTGAAATCATTAACCCCATTGCATTTGCTTGGGATGAAAGGGGACGACTCTGGGTTATTCAATCACAGGATTACCCGCACAATCTGGCCAATGATGTGGGAGGAGATCGAATTACCATTTGCGAGGATACCAATGGAGATGGTAAGGCAGATAAATTCACTGATTTTGCCACCGAGCAAGGCCTCAGCACAGGCATTGTAATTGTTAAGGGAGGAGCACTAGTGGCACAAGCCCCTGAGATTGTCTTTCTGGAAGATTCAGACGGCGATGATAAGATGGATAAACGAACTGTTTTGTTCGATGGATTTGGCACCTGGGATACCCATGCGGGCCCGGCTAACCTGAAATATGGTTACGATAATAAGATATGGGGCTCTGTAGGTTATTCCGGCTTTGAAAATGATTTTGCAGGAGAATCTGTAAGCTTTACCCGTGGAGTATTCCGTTTCGACCGGGGTGGTCAAAGTTTTGAACCGATCGGGCAGTTCAATAATAATACTTGGGGATTGGGTATCAGAGAAGACTTTGAGATTTTCGGATCTACTGCCAATAACAACCACTGTTGCTATGTCGGAATTCCCCTTCGGCATTATGAATACCTAAGTGCCTTACCTTCTTGGGCCATCAACGCCGACTTCATTCAGGGACACTATGAAATTACCCCTGCAACTACAGTGCCCCTTCAGCAAGTGGACGTTAGAGGAGGGTATACGGCAGCAGCTGGAGCTAACTTTTATACCGCAGAAAACTACCCTACCCAATACCGCAACCAGATGTACGTCAACGAACCGACCGGACACCTGGTACATCTTGCGAAAATCGTAGAAGCTGGGGCCGGCTATAAAGAGGAAGATGGTGGGAATATTTTCGCCAGTACTGACGCCTGGACCGCTCCCGTCTACACTGAAACAGGGCCTGACGGGAATCTTTGGGTTGCTGATTGGTACAACCCCGTTATTCAACACAATCCCGACAAAAGGGGCATGGACAATCAGATTTGGAATGCAGATAAAGGAGAGGGTAATGCTCACCTAAATCCCTTAAGGGATAAAAAACATGGTCGGATCTATATCATCAAATACAAGGGAAAGACAAATAACAAAATAAAATCCCTTGATCCAGCAGATAGTAAAGGCTTGTTAAGAGGTTTATCAAGTACCAATATGTTCTGGAGAACGACAGCCCAACGTCTAATCGTGGAAAATCAAGTAACAGAACTAATTCCTGAGCTAGGTCAGCTAGCCTTAAAGGATTCACCTGCCGCAAGTCATGCCCTATGGGCCTTGGCAGGCTTGGGAGTGATCGAAGACGGGGTACCTGAAGCTGGTGATGTTTTAGAAAAAGCACTAAGTGCAAAGACGGATGGACTCGTTCGGTCAGCTTTGGCTCTGATCCCTGAAACCACTGGTGGTAGTGAAATGCTACTGGCCTCTGATCTTTTGCAGCATAAGAATCTACACCTTCGCCTTGCTGCCATTCTACGAGCCTCCGAAATGCCAGAAACCAAGGCAATGGCGGACTTAATGAAGAAAATTGAAGATGATCCTGTCAATCAAAATGACAAGTGGTTATCGGCTGCGCTAAAGATCTACACCCGAGAACCCAATCTCGAAACGGTTGATCCACAAAATGTAGTCATGGTCATTCCTTCCGCCGAAGAAGAACCGGCGACCTGGTCCTATACAACATCAGATCCGGGTTCGAATTGGTATGCTCAAGATTATGATGCCTCGTCCTGGGAGCAGGGAACTTCTGTATTTGGAACCGCTGACCTGGATGAGGGCATAAGAACAACTTGGTCTTCCGCTGATATCTGGCTTCGGAGAGAAGTCGATCTAGAAGACAGTTTTGATCAAGCGGTGCTAAAGGTATTACATGATGAGAAATATGAGGTCTACATTAACGGAAGCTTACTTTTTGCCAATACAGGTTGGGGTAGAAACTACAAATACATCGGCTTAGACCCCGAAAAGGCAAAACTCTTCAAGCCAGGAAAAAACCTCATCGCCGTGTACTGCCATAACGAAAATGGTAATCAGTTCATTGATGTGGGAATCGGGCGCATCGGAGAGAT
>CAJXPD010000072.1 GCA_913057785.1 uncultured Lewinella sp.
CGGGTTGTTGTCGGTGACGGTGATGTTCACAGTTGGCGTCGGACAAACTGGCGGGCATTCCTCGGGCGCTTCTACTTCCCTTGTCGCTCGATTACCGCAATCTGCGGTCGCCACAATACAAGCTCTGGTGCCATTTGGGAGAGTAATGGAGTAATCGGGGCCATCCCCTTCTAATTCTACTTCATTAACTGAAACAGTAACAGCTCCAGTTACCGTAAATTCAAGTGTATACGTTTCTCCATCAGGGTTACAGGCGGGGTTTTCATCAAAAGAGATGCCTATTTCCGGTTGTGGACAACAAATGGCAACTTCTTGACGAGAAGCTTGTGCACATTCATTCTTAACCATAATCCTTGCTGTATCTGAGGCTGGTAGCGTGACCGTGTACTGTGGGCCCGCTTCTGTCTGTAGCACGTCATTGACAAAAACTTCATCCGCATCTGTCACGGTAAAAGTGAGCGTAAAGTCTACGCTATCTGGACTACAGAATTTTTCGTCGATGACAATGGTAGGTGTGGGTAAGCAGCAAGGGGCTGGTGCAGTGGCGGTGGCTTCAGATTTAGTGTCTCCACAATCTTTTACCGCTCTTATCATCGCATCCTCAGCTGTAGGCAATGATCCTGAGAAATCAGGGCCAGTACCAGCTAACAATTCACCATTTAAGTATACAGAGTCTGCCCCTGTTACGGTGAAACTAATGGTATAATTTTCACCATCATCGTCACATACTTGCTCTGTAATTTCAATCTCTGGTTTTGGACAATTACATGGCGGAGATTCTGCAGAACGGAAAGCTCTCAGCTTTTGACCATCACATTCAGTAATCGCCTCAATCTCTGCTCTAACTCCCACTTGCAGGACGACCACATACTTAGTAGAATCCGAAGCTTCTGGAGAAACCAATTCACCATTTACGCGTACTTCATCTGCATCTAATACGGTAGCCGTTAAAGTATAGGTCTCATTATCATCGTTGCATTCTGTTAAGATATTTGGAATAGTTGGCGTAGGATCCTCACAGCAAGGAGGTGCTTCGACTTCTCTGTTAGCTCTACATAGTACAGAACCATCTTCATTATATTTCCAAGCAAAAATGCAAGTTCTTACTCCTCTCGGGAAAGTTAGGGTATACGTATTACCACTGGTAGGGGCATAGAAGACTTCATTTACAAAAACAGAATCTGCTCCCTCCACGCTAAAGGTGACGGTATAGGTCTCATTATCGTCATTACAGAAAGGATTACCATCCGTAGGTATCGTAATAGTTACCGGGCATAATTCATTACAATCTGGTGCTTCTACCGATCTGTTATCACTATCACATTCATTAGTAGCACGAATACTTGCATTCTGTCCTCTGGGAATTGATACAGAGAAATCTGGTCCTGTACCTGCCAGTAGACTATCATTTAGGTATACGGCTTCAGCATCTGTAACTGAAAAATCTACCGTGTAACTCTCATTGTCTGCGTCACAAACTGGAGAACCTGTGATGGTTATTACTGGTGCTACACAAACGGACTCACATTCAGAATAATCTACTCCCTCATCCGTAATGGTACGTTCAATTGTACCACAGTCACCAGTCGCTATCACTTGAATTACCTCTCCAGAATCGGCTTGAACAATGTATGGAGGATAGATGATTTCACCATTCGCCGTCACCTGATTGACGTTACTGGGGTTTAGGTCAACCTGGTACTTGCCTGACTCGCCTTCCACGCATTCTTTGCTGCTTTCCAACAAGGAAGGAATCAAAAAGGTGATGTGTACAATAGCGGTCTCAATGTATTCTTCGCAACCGCTGCGTCGTGCGCATCGACGGAAGAAGGTAGGCTGAGAAAGTGGTCCTGGATCATAAGAGGCTCCTGTTGAACCAGGGATTGTCTGCCATTCTCCATTGCCTACTTTTATCAACCAGATGTATTCTAGTTCGCCGCTACCTCCTCCAGCAGGGGTAAGGCTGACGATTTCATCCGGATCGCTATTGGGTTCACAAAACTCTTGGTCATAGCCAATGGAACCCGGATCGATGACATTGTCACAATCATTATTCAGAATGACGCCATTGGTTTTATTTGTGCCAAAAGGCCCCCAAAGGGAGGTGGCGAATATAGAATTGTACTCTCCTCTTTCCTGCAATCGTTGAATCTTTTCAGGATTCCAGATATGGGCAGCATCGGTCCAGTCTATCTTTTCTTGGATCCAACCGTAAGGCATGAGATTATCCCCCGATAAGCTGCTATTCTGCGAGTTGCCGAGCAGTAGCTGTGCTGAAAAGAGAAGCACAGCTGCGCTCAAGCTTTTTAAACACATTTTATATGGCTTGATATTTTTCATTGTTAGTTAGTTGCGGGGAGTAGTTGCTAGAATATTATTACTTGGTCTAATCATCCAGGCTTCCAATCAAACCTACCGGACAATGTGCGTCTGCTGGTGGCTTGAAGGTGATACGACGGATCATGATATTCCGATCTCTGGCTGCCCGAACATCGTACATTCGACATTCGCCCGTTTTTGGGTAGGTCTTGTTTAGCTTGTCGTAGGATGTTGAACCAGTTTCTACGGGCTTGTACTCTATTCTACTAGCTTCGAAGTCAATGCCTTGTTCCTCGAAGAAATTGCGGAAATATTGAGTCATAGTGGCAATTCGACGTCCAGATAAAGAGCCATTTAGCACGGGATCCCCAGAACCACTAGCCGCTCCTTCTATATCAATTGTGATATCATAATTGGCTAGGTAGTAGGCCAATATATTATTGGAAAGTGAAATCAACTGGCCATTATTAGCTCGGACTTCTCTGAAGAAGTTATGTACGGCGACATCGTTTGTATCTCGATTACAAGCTGCATCAATGTATTCTCTAATTCGAGTAGTATCTACCCTAGCAGCATCCTTTTGAGCCCGAAAGCCAGCGTTGAATCTATATTGGTTATTACGAGTTTGGTCATAATCAATCCCGCTCAAATAACCTGCAAAGAAACTTTGGTAATCCCTAGAATCATCATAGTCGGGTCGGGGTTGATCATGATCGAAATAGAGCGTAATGCCTTCTTCTATGATTTCTTCTTTGGATTTGTACAGCTTGAAGGTGTAAGCGAAATCCTCCGACTTACATTCTGTGCTGATCTCCATTGTCTCTGGCGCTAGCTCAAACTTATAGATGGTATCGGCAGGACTGCAAGAAGCCGTGGAGAAGCTATAACTGGTGCCAGGGCATAGATCATATTGGTAGGTGTGATAGCCTTCTTTATTAGTGGGGTTGATTGTTTGGCCACTACCTTGGTCCGTTACGACAAAGTTGTTGACGTCTATTGGAGATGATTCATCACAGAAGTCTACGAAATTCACACTTAGCGTAATCTCCGGTTCTAGGAACAAATCCAGTGTAATCGTCTCTCCATCACATTCGCCTGTATTTATTGTACCGATTCCTGGTTTGAAACCTGCCAACTCAGCACGCATATCAAAGGTTTTTTCAAGCGGTACATTTCTAAAGGTGAAGACATTGGCTTCGCGAGTAGGTTCTGGCAATTTATATTCTCCAGTCCATTGCAATAGCTGACTTTCCTGGTTTCCGATAGCTTCACGTTCAAAGCCTGCACAATCATCTCCACCATGGCAAAAGACTGAAACAATGATGTCTACTTTCGGGCTATAAACAGCTTCGAAAACGTCTGGACAGCAGTGCTCTAACTCCGCATATTGGTGTCCTTCTCGGTTAGAAGAGAAAATCATTCTTTCACTCTCCTCTTCTTTGCTGAAGAAAAGGTCATCGAACTGAGTGTTAATCGGGCTACCCATGTTCTGAATATTTCTACTGGAACCTACTACTGTAGAATTTCCGGAACACTCAACCGCATCATATTGAGGCGGGATGTATTTGAAGATGTCAAAATCGTATCCGCCTAAGGTCATGTAACCATTAGAGCTGAAGTAGAAAGTATTGGTCGTTTTATGAAAATAGGGCGTCACCTCATCTCCAGTTGTATTGACCTCCTTCATACTCACCGAAGGCTTGTGATCATCTCCCACTACTACGGAGTAGAAGATGTCAAGATCAGCTCGACCAGCCTCTTGTCCTCCATGGAAATCAGAAACGTAGAATAAGGTGTCGTTCCCACCACCTCTGCCCTGTAGAAAGAAAGGTTGTGTACTGGTGTAATCTCTGCCGTGGTTAATGTGAGCAGGAAGTTTAACAGGAGAGGACCAACCGTCACCACCTGCTACTCGATCAGCGTAAAAGATTTCACAGGTGTAAGAATCATCTTTACACTTGCAAGAAGTGAAATAGGCTCGCTGGCCGTCCTTCGCATAAGTGATGTGACCTACCTTTTTAAAGCTCTTAGGAAGCGCCAGTTTGTCGGCGGTACCTGAATTGTCTCTTTGGTAGAGAGAGATTTTATCTGAGCAGGGCTTCTCACACTCGCATTGTTCTGGCGGGGTGAGTTTCCCAACGATGATATTGTCATTGAAGATAGGCATGGCAAAATCAGACTGCCCGGGCGTGCTTAAATCTTGTAGCATTCTGGGGTTGCTAATAGAGGTATTGCTAATGAGAAGCGGACTCTCTAGCAGTTCATTACATTCTGCTGCCTTTTTTTTCGCAAGGGTAACTAGTTCAGCATTATTGCTGCCGGAGGCTCCAATAAAATCATTGTAGGCTTGAATAGCTTCTTCGTAGTTGCCCTGGCGATGCTGGTTTTTAGCGCGATAAAAAATCAATAAAGGGTCATTGTCCTCTGGGGCAATCTCGCTTATAGTACGCATATATTGTTCTGCCTGATCAAATTCGCATACCTCTACAGAAGCCATCATGGCTATCTTAAGGAGGTCCAGATTAGCGCTGGTATCTTGCCGGAGTACTTCTTTAGCATGAATGTATGCAGTAGCATAATCTTTAGCGGCAAATGCTTCCTCGGCACTTTTTTTGTAGGTAGCGATCGACTGGCCACCGAGGTAGGGGAGTAGAAATCCTAATTGGAAAGCTAGTAAAAGTAGCTTTTTCATTGTTTAGGGATTTAAGAGTAGATGAAATAACTATAGATCATTATTTAGGTAGGGCTAGAACTGTACTTTACAGACTCTAGCGGGATTCGGACGGTTAACGATGTGCCCGACAGATAATTCAAAGCCGCCATCAATACCCAGCAAGTCCCGGGATCTGGCAGTGGTTATGTCATAACTGAATCCAAGATTCCACATGTTATAATGCACCTGTATCATCCCGATGATGGCATCATCTCCTCGACCGCCTACGTTTATGTCCAGCATGAAGCTGCCAGGTCCTGTGGTGAAAGGTAGGATTCTGGCTCCACCCATCAAGACAACTTCTTGATAAGGGCCTTGGAATTGCACCAAGCCATTGATCAGCAGGTCTAGTTTATTGAAAACTTGGATGGCGGCAAGGCCAGAAATGGTGTACCGGATCGGAAGATTAATATCAGCTACATCGAAGAAACTGGTATTGGGTTGATTAAGATGGTAAGCGGCTATTCCAAAATCTATGCTGTTGCGCCGATTACAGCCTTGATAGTGAAAATTCGTACCCAAGGATATATCGAATAGGGAACGAGCTTGTCTACCTGTGGTAGATTTGCTATTGGCTGGGTCGTTGACATTTTCCAAAAACAACTCATCACGAGAGAAAGCTCGCTGCGCACCGCCCAGCATCAGAGCACCAGCCCAGGAAAAGCCAGAGCCAAGATAGGCGTTGTAGGAACCAGCGATTTGCAGCTGCGTTAGGCTAAGCCTAGAGTCTCCCGCAATATCATAATTGAAAACTGCCCCTAGGGCAAAGCCTTCTGGACGCCAACAGTTACTAGAATCACACTTAACTGTACAGAAGTTCTTTTCTCCGGAAAGGGTAAAGTTTCTGTAATTAACCGTAGGATTCCATTGACGACGGAAACTGCTATTAAAGCGGTATTCACCGTCAAAGGCACCTGTGAGGGCTGGGTTAAGATTTAATGGGGTATTGGCAAATTGCGAAAAATGAATGTCCTGACTAAGCAATTGGGTCGCAGAAGAGAACAGAACGACAATCAGCCAAAGCTTTAGTTTAGGTGTTTTATACACAGTATGACCTTTTGGTTAAAGAATATCGATTATTGCAACTTTGGCAATAAAAAAAATACGGCCAAAGAGATATATGTCAATAGCAAAACCCAGTCAGGTAATGCTATGGCATTTCATAACTGATGACGAAAAAGTGGTTTCTGGTAGATAGCTATTCTTGCTAAAATTCTGTCTGCACAATTCTTAACTATCGATCACATGTATTAGGGGGGATATCACGTGACTATGATCGTCTTCGCAACACTAAGTGTCGTAGGTCGTGCTTACAGACGAGATGAGGATTCATTAGACTAATGAACTCGGGAGACTTGTTGGTTATACGAGAAAACTGTAAAAAGGATATTAAAATAGCCGAATACTGCCATTCTCGTAGAGCTCTTTTACCTGAGCTTTACAAATATGCAAAAATTACCGCAAAACAGCAAAAAATCAATAGAAGATACTACTTTATAGTAGTGGATGAATTGATAGTAAGGCCTTTAGAAATGAACTGGTTAAATATATTAATCTATGTGTTATGTTAGCCTGCAGCGTCTTCGCCCTTGAGTTTTTCGGCATTCTCAGCCATTTGTAAACCTTCGATAATATCTGCTATATTACCTTCCATGATCTGATCTAAGTTGTACATAGTCAAGTTGATCCGGTGATCCGTCATGCGGTTTTGAGGGTAGTTGTACGTGCGAATTTTGTCAGATCGATCGCCTGATCCCACCAATGACTTTCGTTTGGCGGCTTGTTCAGACTCATGTTGTTTCTTTTGCATTTCTGCGATCTTCACATAAAGACGTTGCAATGCAATTTCACGGTTTTTGATCTGACTACGACTATCTTGACTTTCGGAAACTACTCCGGTAGGGAGGTGTGTAATCCTAACGGCGGATTCTGTCTTGTTTACGTGCTGCCCCCCCGCACCACTAGAACGGTAGGTGTCAACCTTTAGGTCGGCCTTATTGATATCTACGTCTTCAATCTCTAGTTTCGGGACTACTGCAACAGTAGCGGCTGAAGTGTGGACACGTCCTTGGGATTCAGTTTTGGGTACTCGCTGTACGCGGTGGGCGCCAGATTCAAATTTTAAGCGACCGTAGACATCTTCACCATTAACCTCCATTACAAGTTTGCTATACCCACCCGCTGAGCCTTCATTTGCAGAAATTAATTCGGTTTTCCAGCCCTGAGATTCAAAGAATCGAGTGTACATTCGATAGAGGTCTCCCGCAAAAATACTGGCTTCATCCCCACCGGCTCCAGATCTGATTTCAAAGATTACATCTCGCTCATCTTCTGGGTCTTTGGGAATCAGGAGTTGCTTGATCTCCTCTTCTAAGCTTTCTCTTTGGGGTACTAGCTCATCTAGTTCCATTTGAGCCATCTCCTTCATCTCAGCATCGTTTTCCTTTAACATTTCCTGAGCGGTCTCAATATTGCCTAGGATATCTTTGTAATTGGTGAAAGCGTCGATGATGGGCTTAAGATCTTTATACTCTTTTCCTATCTTTTTATATCGCTTCATGTCAGATATTACCTCCGGATCAGACAGTTGTTCTTCCAAATAGTAATAGCGATCTTGTATGGCTTCGAGTTTATCTATCATGTTATTTTTGATTATTTATGGACGAAAAGTAGGCTTGAAATAGTTTCAAGAAGAAATCAGAATGGTAAAAAAGCTACATGAATTGTAGAAAGGACTGGTCCATAAATTTTATCTTTTTCATTCGCAGGGCAAAAATAGTACAATCTTTTAATTCCGCCAATAGTTCCAAAAGACCCTTATATTTGTACGCCCTGTAATCCTTAAAAACACACTTACCTTAATATGAACCCAGTGCTTGACCAAAGTGAATTGGACAATATCAAGCTGATCCAACAGATGAAGGGTGGAGACGAAGCAGCACTGCAAGTACTCTATCAGAAATACGCAGGAGCACTTCTTCATCATATCACGAAGATAATTCCCGACCCTGAAGCGGCCGAGGAGATTTTGCAGGATGTGTTTGTGAAAATCTGGAAGAAGATTGGCCAATATGATGAAAAAAGAAGCCGATTATTTACCTGGATGTCGCAAATCGCACGAAATACAGCAATCGACACCGCGAGATTGGTCTCTTTTCAACGAAATAAAGAAACTGAATCCATTGATACCCTCGTAAATGTAGATGCACAGCTAAAAGCTAAAGCATTTAATAAGATTCCTGATGTGGGTTTGCAGAAAGTCTTGTCCCAGATCGATCCAGAACACCAAGAACTCATAGAGTACCTCTATTTTAGGCAGTATACCCAGAAGGAGACTGCTGAGGCTTTAGGTATTCCACTAGGCACCGTAAAAACTCGGCTCCGCAAGGCGATTTCCGTTTTGCGCGAAATTTTGACGCCTGAGCAGATGTTGATGCTGATGGGGTATTTATTGTCTTAATGTAAAAAGGTAGAATCGAAGTGGATATACAATCATACATATCGTCAGGCGTACTGGAACTCTATGTGATCGGCCAATTATCTCCGAGAGAAATGCGGGAGGTAGAAAAAATGGCCGCGGAATATCCAGAGGTGAAAAAAGAATTGACGGCTATAGAGCAAACTTTGGAGGCTTATTCCATGAAAAACCAGACTGCGCCCAAGCCCTCAACCTTTGATAAAATTAAATCAGAGATACAAAGCCCTACCTCTCCAACTGATAAAGATGATGGTAAAGCTAAAGGCCTGCCGGTATGGTTAGGCGTTTTGTTGGGCGCATTAGGTGTGATCTTGGCTATTGCTTTCTTCAATGCCCAACAGCAGCAAAGAAGCCTACAAGTGGAAAATGAAGCATTGAATGTTGCTTTACAACAATGCGAAACAGTGAATCAAGACCAGCTTGACCCGGATCGACCAATGGCTATTTTCCGAACAGATGGTAATTCAACCATACTGCTGGCCGGGACAGAAGCTAATCCTGATCTGCAGGCTGCTGTATATTTCAACCCCCTGTCTCAAAAATCTTACTTAGATCCTTTCCAACTGCCTGCTCCCATCAGTGGGAAGCAATATCAGCTTTGGGCCTTGATCGATGGTCAACAACCTACAGATATGGGTGTTTTTGACCTGCCAACGGATGGTCAATCCTTGATAGAGGTGCCCTACATTGCCAATGCACAGGCCTTTGCTATTACCTTGGAACCCGAAGGTGGAAGTATTGAACCTACTTTGGCAGATATGCAGGTCATCAGTAACCAGAGCTAGGAGAATTGTCTAGCTTTTTATAGTTGGCCAGTTCACTTTGATTGGGGGAACGATCATTTTCTGTATCCCATGGTGGATCTACTTCTCGTCGATTGCTCTTTCTCTCCTTGTACTTATCGAACTCCTCGATATATGCTTATTACGCTTCTTTGTACTTTCCTTCCTTTTGTACCCCTAAACCCTCTGTAAGACCCTATGTTTGCTGAAGAATTTGAGAAAAAACAAAAAAAATCAGCTTTTAGAAAACCGAAATGAAAACTGGCCCCGTATCTACCTAAAACAAGCGAAAAGTATAAGGCAGAAAAGTAATACGAGCGGTAAGCGCGCGACTACCGACCCTATGCTCCTATGCCCAAATTCATTGTTTTATTGAAAACCGCAAAATTGAATAACATGATTGCAAAAAGAACCCTTAGGTTAGTTATCGCGGCCCTTCTTCTAGGTAGTTCTATTGGGAGTTTTGCCTCTAGCCATAGGGAAGCACCTTTGATCGCTAATGATCCACTGGCAGATAACACGGATGTCTATGCTTTCCGGAGCCCTGATGATCCTAATACAGTAACGATTATTGCCAATTACATTCCTGCAGAGTTACCACATGGTGGCCCTAACTACTACACATTTGGAGAAAATATTCGCTACGAAGTACATATTGATAATGATGCTACACGTCCAGGAGATGAGATTATCTACCGATTTACCTTTACTCGTAACAATGAAGATCCGACTACATTTTTTAACATTCGTTTGGGGAAGATCAACATTAGAACCACCTACACTATGGAGCGTAGCGTGGATGGAGGAGCTAGTTTCCAGACCCTTGTGCAAGATGGGATGGTGCCACCCACTAATATTGGTCCTCGTTCAATTGAAAGTGGAGTTGGCTTAGGTACAACCTATGAGAGTTTAATCACGGGTGCCATTACCTCCACCAGCACGGGAGAAAAAGTATACTGTGGACCTGCTGATGATCCTTTCTTTGTTGATCTTGGAGGTATTTTTGACTTAGGTGATTCGCCTCGCCAAGGTGAGCCAGCGAGAGATGGTGTAGGACAACTTAATGTACATACAATAGCTATTCAGGTTCCTATCAGCACCCTTTTGAAAGAAGGAGCTTCGGCAAGTCCCTCAACTATCCTAGATCCAGATTATGTGATTGGAGTTTGGGCATCTGCTAGCAGAAGAACAATGCGGACTTTGCAAGTCGATGGAAGTGCACCTGTTGAAGAGGGAGATTGGGTACAGGTGTCTCGTCTGGGAATGCCTTTGACCAATGAAGCTGTGATTCCAATTGGCATGAAAGACTATTGGAACTCCATCACGCCCTACGATGAAATTACAGATGATCTTTTGGATAAGTTCTTCTACAATCCGGAATTGGGATTGTATATGGATGACGATCTATTTGGAGGTGCTGTTCCTGCTTTTAGTGCACTTCGCATCCAGCGTAATTCCTTACAGGCTTTTGATTTCGGTAATGGCAATGATGGCCTATTTCCACTCAAAGGTTCGGATGCGGTAGCGGGTACTGCTTTGGATGATGCCGTTTTTGGTACACTTTTGTTACCTGGGCCCGGTAAGCCACGGTCCGTTGATCTCTGGCCTATTTTTCATACCGGGGCGCCGAATGCCATTCCTTATCAGTTGGCTACAGGAAAAGAAGGTAATCCTCTTGCGGCAGGCAAACCATTTATCCACAATTTCTTACCAAATGGAGGAGATATGCTACGCTTAAATATGGCCGTTCCAGTGACCGATCGAAATAATGGCGATTTTAGTAGCTTAGGATTAATCCAAGCAGCTGTCCTAGGATTGACGGACCCTCGCTTTAATACGACTACGGATCTCGAGTTCATTCCAAATATGGATGGCTTTCCCAATGGTCGTCGCTTGGAAGATGATGTTACTCGTATTGAATTGCAGGCGGTGTCCGGAGCAGTATTGGCTGCAGTTGGTCTTTGGTATGATGACTATACGGCCGGCGATGCAAATCCCGTTACTCAGGATCTAATTGATGTTTTGACCTACACAACAGGCGTGGAGCAGAATGACAAAGCTTTTAAATCCTCTTTCCCATATGTAGCTACTCCTTGGAGTGGTACTGAAACTGGAAATTAACCCTCGCCAATCTTCTAAATAAACTTTTGTAAACCCCCTTCTCCTAGTAGGCTAGTCATAGCACTAACAACGACTAGTACGGGCAGCGCCATGCCTGGTTTATTGGGAGAGGGTAGTAATATTGGAAAATCATGATAACCCATTTCTTTAAAAGAGTACTTCTCCTAGGGCTTATCGGCTTGATCTGCGGTACTTCTTTGATGGCTTCTAGTCACCGAGAAGCCCCCTTGATCGCGGATGACCCCCTGGCTGACAATGTAGATTTGTATGCCTTTCGAAACCCCAATAATAAGAACAGTATTGTCATTGTAGCCACCTATGTGCCCCTTCAACTACCACATGGTGGTCCGAACTACTACAATTTTGGAGAAAATATCCGCTATGAAATCCACGTCGATAATGATGCTTCAATTGTGGGAGATGAGATCATTTACCGTTTTACTTTCCATCAGGAGAATGAAGACCCTTCCACTTTCTTCAATATCCGTTTGGGGAAGCAGAATTTGAGAATGAGATACGATGTAGAAAAGAGTATCGATAATGGTAGAAGTTGGCTTAAGATTCTAGGAGATGGCCCAGTACCTCCCAACTATATTGGGGATCGGTCCATCGAATCTCCGGTAGGCTTAAACACTACCTACAGCAGACTAATGAAGAAAGCAATTCGCCGAACACACACTGGAGAACAAGTCTTTGCTGGACCAGTTGACGATCCATTTTTTGTGGACTTGGGAGGGATCTTTGACCTTGGAGATGCTCCACGTCAGAATGCTGCGCCAAGAGACGGAATCGCCTGTATGAATACCAGTGCAATTGTAATGGAAATCCCAATTCCCTACCTACTCAAGCGATCGGAACGCCAAGGCCCAGGTAGACGTTGGGTACGCCCAGACAACATCCTGGATCCAGACTATGTGATTGGCGTTTGGGCTTCAGCCAGTCGCCCAGCCATCCGCACATTGAGACCAGGTGGAGAGGAATACAGTGGAGATTGGGTGCAAGTGTCTCGTTTGGGTATGCCTTTGACTAATGAAGCGGTAATTCCTATTGGAATGAAGGATTACTGGAATGCTATCACGCCTTACGATGAATTGGCAGATACCCTGTTGGACAAATACTTCTATAATCCAGAATTGGCTTTGTACATGGATGATGATTTGTTTGGAGGAGCGGTTCCTGCCTTTGGACCATTACGTATCCAGAGAAATTCGCTGCAAGCCTTTGATTTCGGCAATGGGAACGACGGTTTGTTTGGGTTGAAAGGCTCGGATGCAGTCGCCGGGACAGCCTTGGATGATGCCATCTTTGGAACCTTGTTGCTTCCAGGTCCGGGCCTGCCTCGGTCTGTGGATCTATGGCCAACTTTTCATACGGGGGTCCCTAATTTCCCTCCCTACCAACTAGCAACAGGCAAAGCCGGGAATCCGCTGGCAGCAGGTAAGCCATTTATCAATAATTTCCTACCCAATGGTGGGGATATGCTACGTTTAAATATGGCGGTGCCTGCTACGCGCCGAAACCATCCAGACTTTAGTTCTTTAGGATTGATTCAAGCCGCTGTGTTAGGGTTAACTGACTCTCGTTACAATTCAAGTGCAGACTTGGAGTGGATTCCGAACATGGATGGATTCCCCAACGGAAGACGTTTGGAAGACGATGTGACGCGTATTGAATTGCAAGCTGTTTCCGGAGCAGTACTGGCGGCTATTGGCTTGTGGTATGATGATTATACGGCTGGTGATGCAAATCCAGTTACACAAGATTTACTAGATGTTCTGACCTATACTACCGGTGTAGAAGCTAATGACAAGCCTTTCGAAAGAAGATTCCCTTACTTGGCCCAACCTTGGGCAGGCGATGGCATCTGTAGCGGTCAGATCGTTAGTCCAGTAACGGATAACATGATACAACCTGGTACTACGGTTATTCCAAGAACGGAAGCACCCATGCAAGTCCGCATGGCTAACTACCCCAATCCATTTAGAGATAACACTACACTTCGTTATCAGATGGAGCAAGATGGCGCCGTCAGTATTGAGGTGTACAACATGCAAGGTCAACGCCTTACTCAATTGGTGAACGGATTCCAGGAATCAGGCACGTATGAGGTAGAATGGAATGCTGGAGCTCATCCCGCTGGCCTTTACTTCGCGAGAATTATGAATGAACGAGGAGAGATCCTACAGATACAGAAATTAGTAAAGTCGAAATAGTTGTAGTTACTGAACGGGGGCTTGAAGGACAGGGGAGGTTTTCTCTACCCTTGTCTTTCTACCTCCATTTCCATCCACTATCCGTCGAGCTGGTTTCTATTGATAAAGCTATTAACCAGCCTCTTCCACTAAAAAATTAACACCATGTATTTCTATAGATTCACCCTAATGGCACTAGCCTTACTCCTTATAGCCTGTCAACCTCAAGAAAAAACGGAAGCCCTCGCTGACCTACTTTCGGCTGTTCCCAGTTTATTGGATCGGCCAGCTGATCTCCGCTATGAAAAAGAATGGGAGCAAGTACAGCGCAATTACGTACGCTATCGAGATGAATTAGTAAAGCATCCCGAGAAGGTCAAGCCACGCTTAAAGTTGGCGGAGATCTACACTCATGAAGCCCGGGTCACGGGAGAACACGGACATTATTACCCTGCGGCCCTACAAGTGTTGGACGAAGCACTAACGCGATCCCAACAAAATCCCGATGAACAATTTCAAGCCTTGGCGATGAAAGCTGGAGTGTTGCTTTCTCTTCACCAATTTGCTGAGGCCTTAGCTGCTGGTCAACAAGCCGTAGCTATGAATCCTTATAATGCTCAGATATATGGTGTTTTAGTGGATGCTTATGTAGAGCTAGGACAGTATGACCAGGCCGTTGCTATGGCTGATAAAATGATCAGCATCCGCCCTGATCTACGGTCCTACGCTCGCATTTCCTACCTCCGTGAGCTGCACGGAGACGTAGAAGGGGCTATTGAAGCCATGGAATTGGCAGTAGATGCCGGATATCCCGGCTATGAACAAACGGCCTGGGCGCGCCTAACTTTAGGGGATCTATATAAACAATATGGACAGTTAGAAAAAGCAGCCTTAAACTATCAACGCATCTTGGTCGATCGACCAGACTATCCTTTTGCCATCGCAGCACTAGGAGAAATTGACGAGCAAAAGGGCGATTTAGCTGAAGCAGAAGAAAAATACCTGCAAGCGGCGAAGATCATTCCCGAGTTTAGCTTTTATGAAAAACTAGCTGCGATCTACCTTAAACAAGGCCGTGGAGAGGAGTTCCAGGAGACCATCTCTGAACTGAAAGCCATGTTGGCGGATGACCAACAAGCCGGTCACGTCATGGATTTAGAACTCGCCCACCTTCACGCCGAACTCCTAGCTGACTATGACACTGCCCTAGACTACGCCCAAAAAGTCTACGAACGCCGCCCCGATAATATCGATATCAACCAAACTTTAGCCTATATATATCATAAACAGAACAAGCCAGCGCTGGCTGCCTCACACCTACGGCGAGCTGCCCGCACCAACTCTCAACATCCTGAACTGCTGGCCTTGCAACAATCCTTAGCTAGCCTGTAGTCTCAAATACAAAGGAACTCTATGAAGAATTAGAATCCAGCTCAGTCCATCGCCTTTAGTACTTGAGCGCACTATAAAGCTTGTTAGACCAAATGTGAAGTCCTGCACGGTATGTGTGGGGCTTTTTGTTTAGGAGATGTCATATCCATAAACTCCTTTTACTCCTGCCTACTGTTCTTACCCGAACTCAACCCGTACTTTTTCTATCCTATTTCTTACCTGATTTGTAATGTTTGGCTTTTTAAACTCCATATTATAAGTGTAGATCGCTGAGACAATGTTTACCACAAACCAATACCTATCAACAGAAAAAGGGAAGCCAACTATTCTCATTATTAGGTAGAAAGCACTATCAATTTTAGGGAGTTTGAATACGTAGTTCTGAGTATATCTCGGAAAGCCATTCCTATGTAATTTGCAGATTATAGAGGGAAGGGAAATCAAGTACAATAGGTAGTCTCTGACCATGCAGTAAAATGCTTCCCTCATCAAAATACAGGTTTCACCCACTGGTAGCTGCCCCTTACTAGGTGTGGGTTAGATTAGTGAATGAATGCCTGTAACTTGCTGATGTATTAAGAAAATGATCTACTAAAACCCTGATTTTTTAAAGAACAAATTCCGGTAAATACTTCCTCGAGTGGATGGTAATACAACCAGCTTGCATAGGAGAGGTATGTCCAAAATTATTGAACACACTAATTCGATACTTATGTCCAATTCTCCTTTAAAACTCAGACACAAATCAGCTAAGAAAAAATTTTCCGTGGTGGAAAGATTCCTAGCTAAGCTTAATCGGAAGAGGAGGCAGAAGGGGAGGTATCTCGATAGGCGGAAAAAGTCTGATCAGTAGGTTTCTGGAACCTTAGTTACGCTCAGTTCTAGGTACTTGAGTTCGCTATTTTAGGTAGCCATCTTACCTACTAGGAGGTACAATCCTGTCAGCTTAGGCACATACCTTTGTATGGTACTTCGAAAGGAAGTAGAGAGCAGAAGTAAAAATTTGAGAGCGAGAATAGAGTGGTTTGTAACAAAATAAATACGCAATCTCGTTCCCTTGTGGTTGCATATGCGATTGGTGTGAATGAATAGAAGTGGCTTTTTTCAATATGTATTGAGTAACAGCTCTGAGTAGATAGACTACCGGCCAAAATTTTTCGAAATTTTTGTAAAGGTCTCTAAAATTGGAATGGGCTTTATCTACATTGTTTTTACTCAGATATTTGTCTGGTCAAGCCACTGATTCTAAAGACTTTTTATAGCCAATTGAAAATGTTGTGGTAGAATCATGGGTAACATTTTAGAGAAATTGACACTAATGTATAGAAGGAAGGAAATGTAAGAAAATAAAAGGATTCGTCTAGTGATTGGTAACCAATCTCTAGCTCAAAAATAACTCGATAAATAGATGTAAGGCAGGACTGAATCGGTAAGTGATTCGGTATGGGCCTGCCATGTCAAGATATAGGCATAGACTTGATCAGGCGCAGGAGTTGGCCATCCTGGGTCGAGCCAGACCTCTGCTTAAAACTAAGGTATCGCATACCTGTGGAAGAGCGGCTGCAGATGCTCGGAGGCGGGGAAGGGATACGCTTCTAACCATATTCATTAATTAAAAATTCGAAATCACGGATACTTTTGATATCGTTATGCTCATCATTGAGCAGATCATCATCTTGTAAGAAATTGTCAATTGAGGCTTAGGGTATCGACTGTTGAACCCTAGGCCTCATAATAATATTTTTGATGCAGATTAAGTGTTTCAATAATTGTTTGTTATGCTACAATGGGGTGTAACCTTGCAGCTTACTTTCTAGCCAGCTGCGCATCACAATCGGGTCAGTTTCAGAGAGGGCCTGTTGAAGTGCTCTTCTACTTTCCTTTCTTTGCAATAGTCTCTGAACAAAATTGGAGAAATTGCGCATACCCGCGAGGAAATTAGCACTGAGCATAGGGTACTTTCTTCCAACAAACATCTTAAAAGATTTACATCTGTCCCAGCTTGGGTCGGCGTCTTCATATATTTCATAGATGCTACATAGCAATAATACATTTGCTCGAAATTTTTCATCTATAGGATTGAAATTTACAATATTCAACTTGGCGAGCACCTCCTTGAAATTTTGGTAGGTGAATAGTACTATGGCTTCTGCGAGAGTGGCCGTATGAGTAGAATCTTCTTCTGGTAGCTTGACTGAATATTCAGCGATGAACTTTTCAGCAAAATCTAAGTCAGAAATCTTACAGGCTATTTCTACTATATTAAGGAAATTACCCCTGGTAATCTTGTTGTCATGAATCAAGAGACCACTAGATAGTCCAATCTGGTAGAGTTTAAGTAGTTGCTGACCGTAAACTAGAACTTGTTTCTTTGAGCCTTGAGCCAATGCATTGATTAAGTAGCCAAAGATCTTATAGCGATCCTCAGAAGCTAAGTGTTTCTCATTTTCTTGAAGCAGGGCAAGTGCATTGCGAAAATTTTCAGGTTCAAGAGTATATAAAGCTTTGAAGGTTGATTGATATAGTATCTGGAAAGAATCTTTTGAATTGACCTTTGCTGAAAGCATCTGCTGAAAAAGAAAATTATAATTGGACCTCTGTTTATTTAAGACTTGTGAACGAGAAAGAACTTCACAGGCATATTTTAGTTTGCTACTTATAGTGAATTGGTCAATAAGTACTAAGCACCGTTCGATATTGTTTTCCCCTGACTCTATTTTGTTGCCGTTCATGTTGTAATATGCCATTCTTTGAAGCAGCATTTCACGAAGGGCAGACCATTGGTCATCTACTGGTGCTTTTTCTAGGTGTTTCAATGAACGTGCCATCTTGAGATTCTTTAGTTGGCTTAGACCTCGTTCTTCAAAGATTCTTAACTCCAGAAACTCTTGTTCAAACTTGTAGTCGTCTGAGTACAGCTTTCGGATCACCAGAAACTTCATCAATGTTTTATACAAGTCAGAAGCACGATTGCTTAGACTTTTGAAAGGAGCCTCATACTCTAGTTTCTTCCCCACTACCTCAAGTTGAAGATCCTTATGCTCCCATTTGCCCACGAACGTAGATAAATGGGCGAGTAGTTTTTTGCTAGCATCTCTATCTGAAAACTGATTTACATGTAGCTGGAATTCCCTCAATTCTTTGACAGACAAGGTTGATAATACCTGGAGTAGCTTCGTATTGTGCATTAGGTCAAGGAGTTTACGACTATGGATTTGAAAGATAATGAAGCTTCCTGGTAATCGAGTAATGGCAAGCGGAAAAGTATTGTTTAGGTGGTTTAAGGTGAAGATATGAGGGGTAGAATTAAAAAATCTGTCGACGAATTCTAATGGTAGCGTAAAGACTCAAGTTAAGAGCAAAGTGAAAAGGTTTGGGGAAATCCGAAAAAAGTGTGGTTGAGGAGGTCTGTGTTCTTTAAGAAATTTAAAGAGTAAATGTTTGGTAAGCTATATCCCTCGAAACTTCCCAAGCTATTTCTAGAAACAAACACAACGAAACAGCCATGCTTAGAGACCCTAAACCTACAAAAGTTATCTCTAAAATTATCGACTTCAAAAGAAAATCCAAATGGCCCAGTATTGAACAGTTAATCGGCTTTGTCGGGCGCAGAAAAAGAGAACAAGGCCGGTATCGTACTAATAGATATAAAGTTAGTGATTAGAACCCTTCCTAACGATGTTGCATGGGGCAAAAAGTAAATCCTCCACTTTCCCTATCTTCGCCCCATGCAGCCTATCCTCTTACATATTGAATCCTCTACTGATATCTGCTCCATCGCGGTGAGCAGAGGGGAGGAACTCATTGGCTTTACCGAAACACAGGAAGCGTACCAACATGCTTCGCAAATGACTTTGCTGATTGATGAGGCCATGCAGAAGGCAGGAGTATCATTGGTTGAGCTAGCTGCGGTGAGTGTGAGTCTGGGGCCAGGCTCCTATACCTCATTACGGGTGGGCTTCTCTACAGCCAAAGGGATTTGTTATGCCTTGGACAAGCCTTTGATCACGGTGCCTAGCTTGCAGGCTTTGGCTGGGGGGATGGCTGAGGCCAGTAAGAGCCTTTCAATGGATGAGTCAACCCACCTCCATTATATTCCGATGATCGATGCTCGCCGGATGGAAGTCTACAGAGCCATTTATGATCAGCAGGTACAGATTAAGGAGGAACCTGAGGCAGTAGTAATTGATGCTTCGGTATTTGACAACTATCTCTCGCAAGGGGGAGATTTGTTATTGGGAGGCAATGGAGCACCAAAGACAAAGGAGATATTGGACCACCCACAGATTCATTTTGTAGCCGTTTTGGCTTCTGCCCGCTATTTGATTCCATTTGCAGTGGAAGCGTATCGAGTAGAACGCTTCGCCGACGTGGCTTATGCCGAACCTTTCTATCTAAAACCACCGAATATCACCGTTTCCAAGAAAAAATTTCTCTAAATGGGAAAGAATTCCCAATTACGCATTAGTTTATATCATATGTGTACCTGAATTGGGCGAGGCCCCGTACTTGCTGCTTATGGAGCGGCAGAGATGTGGTATTTTCTTCTGGTTTTGACCATTCTTTTATAAAACCGGACCGCTTATCCCGCCTTTTTGCACAAATACATATTAACACATTTTTTTATTTTGATATATTTTTTAGTATTTTTGTCTAGGCTTCACTGTAATTATGTGTTATAATATATTTTAATGCTTTGTTTTGGTATGATATTTGAAGTCTAATAGGTAAGAATTGTTTCTACTGATAAAACAACATAAATATGAGAAAGCAAAAAAATGAAACAGTTGTTCTAAAGAAGGGGACGAACGACATTCCATTGGACTACGCTGAGTTAAGAAAAGCGGTTTTGGTTTTGAGAGCAGTCAATCACAAACTACGTCAAAGAATCATTGATCTGTTAGATGAGAATGAGAATATGACGGTTACGGATATCTACATCAAGTTGCGTTTAGAGCAATCTGTAGCTTCCCAGCACCTAGCTATTCTTCGCAGAGCAGGCGTTGTAAAAACAGATCGTCAAGGAAAATTTATCCACTATTCCTTGGATAAGGATCGCTTGGCTCAAATCTCTAAATTAGTAGAAGATTTGACCATCTAAGCCCTCCATAGGTAATAGATATTAGTAATCCTGAAAATGCTGTGAATCAAACAGATTCACAGCATTTTTTATATGTTTCTTTTGGAAAGATAAAGAAAAAATGCATATTTGCTATGTCTATCTACCACCAAAAAAAGGCGAAAATTCTATGAGAAAGGCTAAGCTTAACATTAACAATGAGAACCTGCAGGTGTCCTCAGAGATTCTCCGTGCCTTGGCACACCCCCTTCGCTTAAGGATTTTAGGTTTTATCGACAGTAACGAAATGATTAACGTCAACAAGATCTACAATACCTTAAAACTGGAGCAATCTATTACTTCTCAACATCTGCGAATTCTTAGGTTAGCTGGTTTAGTTGAAACAGAGCGAGATGGTAAGTTTATTCACTACCGAATTAATTACGACAAAGTAGGCCATGCTATGAAGGCCATCAATACATTTTTGGAAGAAGAAAATAAAGCGGGAAAAGCCTAATATACTAAGCCCCCCAATCGTTTTTCTTTCTAAAAGAATTGACCAAGCTGGATTAGTAGATTGACATCGTTAGAATAGCCGATACTTAGGAAAAGTCGTATTATTCCTTAGGTTCAACTTGCTCACTGGATTGATTAGCATCAACTCCATTCCGGCCTCCCTTTTCTTCAGTACTTCCTTCACTCCCCTCGTTTTCATCCACTGCATTTTCTACCGCTGGAGTCGCTGTATCATCATTTTCGGTAACGGAATTCGTTGCCGCTGCGGCCATATTCGCGTCTTGTTGCTCTTCTTCTTTTTCTGCGCTGAAGAAACTGCGTTGAAACAAAAGAATATTCAATACGCCTATCGTTATGGATGTGTCAGCTAGGTTAAATACAGGCTTGAAGAATTGAAAAGGTTCACCGCCCTTGAAGGGTAGCCAATCTGGATAAACCCCTGAGAACATGGGGAAATATAGCATATCCACCACCTTACCATGTAGGAAACCGGCGTAACCTCCTCCTTCCGGGAAAAGCGTAGCTACATCACCGTGGTAAGTGGATTCTGAGAACATTAATCCATAGAAAGCACTATCTAAAATATTCCCAATTGCACCGGCGAGTATCAGTGCAAAACTGACCAACAAGCCGAGAGAGGTCTTCTCCGTTTTCATGAGGAGACGCAGATAGTAAATTAGGAAACCTACTGCTAAAATGCGGAATAGACTGAGCGCCAACTTACCGTAGTTTCCACCCAAGGAGATGCCAAAAGCCATGCCGTTATTCTCCACAAAGTGAATTTTGGCCCACTCCAAGCCGAAAATCAAAATTTCTTCTCCGTATGTCATACTTGTCTTTACCCATATCTTGGACCACTGGTCCAAGAAGAGTACTAGGAATATGACTCCAACAACGATACCTGCCTTTTTCAATGCTTTGCTTGATTTATTGTCAAGGAGGAGAGGGAGTGATTTGATGGCATTCTCGCATGGCTAGATGTGAGTGCAGTACATCCTCCTCTTAGCGTCCTCAAAAATTAAAATGATTACTTCCTCTTTTTCTGTTTCGCTTGAATACTGAGCGTGGCATGTGGGACAGCTCGCAAGCGTTCTTTACTGATCAATTTGCCTGATTCTCGACAAATGCCATATACCTTGTTTTGGATGCGGATTAAGGCATTATCAAGGTGCTGTATCAATTTCTTCTGACGAGCCGCCATGTTTGAAGCGATCTCATTATCCATAGTGCTAATCCCGTCATCTAAACCTCTGATTTTGGCATCAGCATTTTCAGCCATATCTGATAACTGCTTCAGATAAAACTGTAGTTGCTTTTCTGCTTTCGCTTTCTTTCCTTCAATTAGCGCTTTGAATTCTTCTAATTCAGCATCGCTATAGCGTGTTTTTTCGTCTGGCTGACTCATAAGACCGAATTGTTGTGATCGAATTAAGTGCAATTATCCTAGCAGGAACGAAGCATTTGAAAGTGATCTAAGCTCGATCCCTAAGTTTAGTTTCCTTTTTCTGTTTCGTCTGGAATCTCCTCTTGTCCCGCCAGCACATCTTCCGTTTCCTTTTTGCGCTTAACCAAGGCATTGGCATGCATATCCTCGTAATCCTTTCTGCTTTGAGCTATATCCATGGCCTGAAACAAAGCCTGCAAGAAGGAAGAAGGATCGGCCATATTTTTACCGGCTAATTCAAAGGCTGTTCCATGGTCAGGTGAGGTTCTAACGGCTGATAAGCCGGCAGTATAATTCACCCCCTTGCCAAAGGACATTAGTTTGAATGGGACTAATCCTTGGTCGTGATACATGGCCAAAATTCCATCAAACTTCGTAAACTGAGACGAACCAAAAAAGCCATCGGCTGCGAATGGCCCCATGACCATAACCCCTTTCTTTTTACACTCTACTACAGCAGGCCTAATTAATTCCTCCTCTTCCTGTCCAAATACACCATTGTCACTAGCATGTGGATTTAATCCCAATACAGCTATCGTCGGACGTTCAATACCAAAATCCATTTTTAGGCAGTTATTCATCAAACGGATTTTCTGAACGATAAGGTCCTTGGAAAGGGTAGGAGCGACCTCCTTTAAGGCAATGTGATTGGTCGCTACTCCAATGCGTAAATCATCATTAACCATAAACATCAAGCTCTCTTTGCTACCCAGCTTCTGAGTTAAGTACTCAGTATGGCCAGGATGTGGAAACTCAGCCAAGTGCATGGCCTCCTTACTGATTGGAGCTGTTACTAAGGCATCAATCTTGTTGTTTTGGAGGTCATTTACGGCAGAATCCAAGGATTGCCAAGCATATTGTCCACTTTCCTTGGAGGGTTTACCAAGGGTGATATTAACACTGTCCTGCCAGCAATTTAAGATATTGACCTTATTTGCGTTAGCTTGCTCGATTTTGTTGATGCTTTGGAAATGAAAATCGATGCCGACGATGTTCTTGTGATAAGAAACAACTTTTGAAGAACCATATACTATTGCTGTACAACGGTCCACGATTTTTTTATGTGAAAGTGCTTTCAGTATTACTTCTAGTCCAATACCATTTATATCGCCAATGCTAATACCGATCTTCAACTTATCCATTCTTTCCTATTTAGGTCATTTGATTATCTAACAGTCTGAGTTAGGGGATCGTTTATAAACCAATATATATCAACGTACCATATACGTCAAATAGGCTGCAAAGATAATAAATTTGCCAGGTATTGATAGGGACCTGATTTTTTACCATTATGTACCCGGAATTCAAGTAAAATCTTAGGCAATCCGGGCTCATCCTAATACATTTGCAGTTTTGGTGACTGGCGGATTAAAAGGACCTTGATTTTTGCATTAGATCGGTCGCCAACTCACGCATATTACAATAAAAATCTATGCCCGATTCTATCGTCACCATCAATAATCTTTCCTTCACCTCCTACATTACCGAGGCTCAGATTAGAACGCGTATTCAAGCGTTAGCAGCGGAGATGAAAGAGCGCTACGATGGACTGCAACCCATCTTTCTTGGGGTGTTGAATGGGGCATTTATCTTTGCGGCTGATCTGTTGCGTGCCACAGATTTTGAGAGCGTTATTTCCTTCATCAAACTCTCTTCCTACCGGGGTATGAAGTCTTCCGGTAAGGTGGCCTCTGTAATTGGCTTAGATATCGACATTAAGGGACGACATGTGATTATCGTAGAAGATATAATCGATACGGGAAACACCATGCACTCCTTTATACCCGAGCTCAAAGCATTAGAACCGGCATCCATTGCTCTGGCGAGCTTATTGGTGAAACCAGAAGCCTTAGAACACGATATTCCTATTGACTATATAGGGTTTGAAATACCCAACCGTTTCGTAGTGGGCTATGGGCTCGATTATGATGGTTTAGGTAGACAACTTAGAGATATTTACCAGCTGGCTGAATAATCCTTCTGTTATTTGCGTCTTAATCTTTTCAATATCAATTAGTTATATTACTTATGAGTTTGAATCTTCAAGACCTCTGTGCAAAAAGCCGCAAGGTAGTATTGGAAGCTGGTGCCTTTATTGCGAGCCAGGTGGGAGAAGTGGCTACTGCTGCTGTTGAAGAAAAAGATTTGAATAGCTTAGTCAGTTATGTGGATAAAGAGACCGAAAAGCTATTGATTGATGGATTATCCAAATTAATTCCCAGTTCGGTATTCTTTACCGAGGAGGAAACGGTGGAACGCCAAGAGGGAGAATGGAGATGGATTATTGACCCCTTGGATGGTACAACTAATTTTTTGCATCAACTACCGGTTTTTTCCGTCAGTGTAGCTCTACAACATCATGAAGAAACAGTCATCGGTATCGTCTATGAAGTGAATCGAGATGAATGCTTCTATGCCTGGAAAGATGGCGGGGCTTGGATGAATGATCACCCGATCAGCGTAAGCCCAACTTCAAAACTCTCTGCTTCCCTTCTGGCTACAGGTTTTCCTTACTATGATTACGATCGTATGAAGGCCTACCTCGAGGTCCTTACATTCTTCATGCAGCATACCCGTGGACTAAGGCGATTGGGGTCTGCCGCAGTCGACCTAGCTTATGTAGCCTGTGGCCGATTTGAAGGTTTTTATGAATATAGTCTCAATGCCTGGGATGTTGCCGCTGGCGTCCTTCTAGTGCAAGAAGCTGGAGGAAAGGTAACTGATTTCAAAGGAGGAGGAGACTATTTGTTTGGAAGAGAACTCATCAGCAGTAATGAGAAGCTTCATGAGGATTTACTAAGGGTTATCCAGCAACATTTTTCCTAGCTAGCAACGCTCCGGTTATTCGACTCCTCTTAGGACTGCTTTTAGCACGATCTTCCCGTTTTTTCCAGAAAAAGCACTTATTTTTCTATTCTAGGTGGTGCACACCTTAGAAATACTATAGACCAGATCAACTTATTAACATACAAGGCCAAATGGCCAAAATTTGTAGTCATATGAAAAATTATCACACTAGACTTTACTGTCTTCTGCTGATTTGTTGCTGTTGGATTAGCATTAGCTATGCACAGGATGAAGCGGCCAAGACAGATAGCACTAAAGTCACCAAAAAGGATAAAACCAAGAACCTACCCCTTGAAGCAGGGCGTAGCATGCAGCTAAAAACCTCTGAGGGGACCTGGATGTCAGTAGATGTCAGTCCTGATGGAAAGACCATTGCTTTTGACCTACTCGGAGACATTTATTTGTTGCCGATAGAAGGAGGAAAAGCCCAACGATTGACCAAAGGACTGGCTTTTGACTGCCAGCCTCGTTACAGCCCGGATGGAAAATCCTTAGCTTTCATTTCGGATCGGGATGGAAATGAAAACCTTTGGATAAAGGATTTGGAAACGGGAGATTCTACCCAGTTGTCCAAGGAAAAGACAGATGTCATGCAATCGGCTGAGTGGACCCCTGATGGTAATTACCTTATAGCAGCCCATGGACAACGTAACCTCAAGCTGCACATGTATCACAAAGATGGCGGGAAGGGAGTGCAACTGATCAAAAAACCAGAAGGCATGAAAACCATTGAGCCGACCTTTGGGCCGGATGGGCGCTATATTTGGTTCTCTCGCCGAAATGGGGATTGGCAGTACAATGCACAGCTGCCACAGTATCAGTTGGCCGTATATGACCGCGAAACAGGCGAAATGGAGACTAAAACCAATCGTTATGGTTCCGCTTTTTCACCTACCCTATCTCCTGATGGAAAATGGTTGGTCTACGGCACACGCTATAATACAGAAACCGGCCTGGTGAAAAGAAATATCGAAACGGGGGAGGAATCGTGGCTAGCTTACCCTGTACAACGCGATGAGCAGGAGTCACGAGCGCGCCTTGGGGTGTATCCTGCAATGTCCTTCACCCCAGATAGTAAAGCAGTAGTTGCGTTCTATGGTGGTAAGCTTTGGAAGGTTCCCGTGGCTGGAGGAGAGGCCCAAAATATCCCATTTGAAGTAGACGAGGAGGTTGACCTTGGACCACTTGTTCATTTTGATTTTCCGATTAGCGATGAAGAGAAAATGCTAGCTACTCAGATTCGAGATGCGGTCTTATCTCCAGATGGTAAGCAACTGGCCTTTACGGCACTGAATCGCTTATACGTAATGGACTATCCGAATGGGAAGGCTCGGCGTTTAACAAAAAATGACTATACCGAGGCTTTGCCAGTATGGTTAGCTGACGGGAAAGAATTGGCATTTGTAAGTTGGTCCGATGAAGAAGGACACATCCAGAAAATTGGTCTCAATGCTGGAGCCTCTGCCTTACAACTGACTCGTCAGAGCGGGATTTTCTCCCACCTGGCATGGGATGCCAAATCGGATCGGATTATCTTTTTAATGGGGGCCACCCAGACGTACAAAGATGCTATCGGACCTTTTGCCTTCGGGGCACAGCAGAGCATCGGTTGGATTCCTGCCAATGGAGGGGCTATCACGAGAATTAAAGATGCTAATGGAAGAGGGAATCCCCATTTCGTAGAGGGGGATGATCGCATTTACTTATTCCAAGGCGGCAAAGGGCTGATTTCGATGAGATGGGATGGTACGGATGAAAAAGCTCACCTTAAGGTTTCTGGTGTGACGACTTTCCCTGCGAATCCCGCAGATGCACACGCTGATCATAGCCATGGCCTGATGATACCCTCCATGACTGAGCCTACGCCCAAACCCTCCAATGCTTCGCTCATCAAGATGGCTCCACAAGGAGATTTGGCTTTGGCGCAGATCAATAATGAGGTTTACGCGGTTACTGTGCCGAAGATCGGCAAAGACGTACCCAGCATCAACGTGGCGAACCCTGCAAGCGCTATATTCCCCGCTTGGAAGCTGACGGAAATGGGGGGCGAGTTTCCCCAGTGGACGGCCGATGCCGAGCGAGTTACTTGGTCGCTGGGGAATGCCTTTTTCGACTATGATCTCGCAGAATCCAAGAGAGTAGCCGAACAGCTGAAGAAAGAAAAAAGGGAAAAAGCCAAGCAGAAGGATAAGGGCAAAGAAGGAGAAAAAAAGGAAGAGAAGAAAGAGGATAAAGGGTATAAGGCCAAGGAGCTACGGGTAAAAGTAGAAGTGGATCGAGACATACCCGAAGGTACTGTTCTTTTGAAAGGGGCAAGACTAGTGACCATGAAAGGGGCAGAAGTAATCGAGCGAGGCGATATTTTGATCAAGAACAATCGAATCCAGGCTGTTGGGAAATCCGGCTCTGTCAAGGCCCCAAAGGGTACGCAGGTGATCAACCTACGGGGGAAAACAATCGTCCCAGGTTTCATTGATACCCATGCTCATATGTGGCCCAACTGGGGGATTCACAAGAATCAGATTTGGATTTATGCAGCCAATCTGGCTTATGGTGTCACGACAACAAGAGATCCCCAGACTGCCACTACCGATGTTTTGACTTATGAAGACATGGTAGACGCCGGGCAGATGTTGGGGCCACGTATTTACTCTACCGGACCAGGGGTTGGGTTTTGGGCTTACAATATCAAGAGTCTTGATCACGCCAAGAAGGTCCTGAAGCAGTACTCCGACTACTACAATACGAAAACGATCAAGATGTATATGGCGGGCAACCGGCAGCAGCGTCAATGGATCATAGAGGCAGCCAAGGAGCAAGGACTCATGCCAACCACTGAAGGAGCCCTTGACTTTAAATTGAACATGACCCAAGTGCTCGATGGCTATCCAGGTCATGAGCACGCCTTCCCAATCTATCCGATCTACGGTGATGTCATTCAGTTGATGAAGGAGACGCAGACAGCTTACACGCCGACTATGTTGGTAGCATACGGTGGTCCTTGGGCAGAGAATTACTTTTATGCCACAGAAGATGTACAAGGGAATGCCAAGCTCAACCATTTCACACCTAAGGCAGAGCTAGATCAGAAATCTCGCCGCCGACCAGGTTGGTTCTTGCCAGAAGAGCACATTTTTAGCCGCCATGCAGAGTTTGTGAAGGACCTGGTTGATGCTGGTGGGATTGCTGGTGTTGGATCTCATGGTCAGTTACAAGGCTTAGGCTATCATTGGGAGCTTTGGGCGATGCAGGCTGGTGGATTAACACCTCACGAAGCGCTGCAAGTAGCAACTATACATGGTGCTAAAGCCATCGGTTTACAAAAAGATCTGGGCTCCTTGGAAGCTGGCAAATTGGCGGACCTTGTCATTTTGGATAAGAATCCTTTGACCAATATTCGACATACAGATGCCATTTTTCAGGTGATGAAGAATGGCCGCTTATATGAAGGAAGCTCTTTGGATGAGGTGTACCCAAGAAAACAGAAAGCTCCAACCTTTGATTGGACAACGGGTGCGCCGCTCGGCGTTCCTGGTATGAAGAGGTAGACGTGAGCTTGGGCTTTGGGTGTTAAGCATCCAAAGCCCAAGCTATTTTGGTTAAACACGCTCGAACTAATGCTTCACGAGTTGTCTGTAAATCGACCTCAAGATAGGGTAGAGAATAGCGTCTAGCTCCAGCTTGTATCCATTCATTAAATTGAATACTTCGGCGGCAAAATTGGTCGATGAGGAACTGCTCTCTAGTACTTCTTCCTTCGTATTCACTATTTCGATAGATCCGTTCTTCTATAAGTCCAGGCTTTCCTATGAGCCAAATACCGATCACTTCCTCATTGAGATGAGGAGCTAGCCAATTGGGACCAATGGCCGAGCCTTCGATAATCAGGAGTGGCGCGACAGATTCCTCGATGACTGCTTGAATTTTAGGCCATTGCTTTTGATAATGGGCCAATACATCTTGCATCAATTGATCAATAGGTAGTGTTTCGTAATGCTCAATTACATGGGAGGGAATAAGGTCAATAGAAGCTTTCCAAGGACGGCCTGGGTGGCGAGCTAAATGATCTGTGGAGATTAGTTTTGCCTCTAGGCGATTCGCTAACGCTTGGGCTAAGGTTGATTTACCTAGGTGTGAAGTTCCTCCGATTAGTAGCGTTTTCTTATTCATACTTCCCGATTAAGAAAAGACGGCTTAGCCCTTCTGCTTCTTTTCCCACATCTTTTGCGCTCGATCTAATCGTTTATCAAACTTGGCGGGTTGAGGGATTTCAACAAGGCAGATTTGACCGCTTCTTGGGTGCTGAAATTCTAAGGCGATCGCTGCTAGGAATAGACCTTTGCTCTTCAAAATTAATCCCTCGATACCATATAATTCATCTCCTAAAATGGGACTACCTATACTAGATAAATGTATTCTTAACTGGTGAGTTCGGCCAGTCTCTGGAATGAGCTCTACTAGCGATAAATGGCCATTTTTGTTGGAGCTCACGGTTTTGATGGTGTGAAAAAGGGAACGCGAGGGCTTCCCGTCTATAGGACTGTCGATGATGCCTTCGGGAGGAAGCTTCCCGATACATACGGCTCGATACTTCTTTTTTATCCGTTTCTCCTCGAAGTACTGCCCTAAGCGCACATGAGCCAGAGCGGTCTTCGCAATCAATAAGGGGCCACTGGTACCTTGATCTAGGCGATGAACGGGACGGGGCCAGGCTAAGGCATCTTCTTGTTTGCTTTTTTGTAGGTTTTCAGGTAGTGCATTAGTGATGGTGCGATATTGATTGCCACTTACCACGATCCCTGCCGGTTTATGAATGACGGCTAGATCCCCGTCTTCCCACAACACTTCTAGTGATAAGGCTAGCGGACGAGGAGGTGTCAATGCTTGCTCGAAAAGTTGTATCTGATCTTCTTCCTGCACCCAATAGCCAGTGCTTTCTATTTTACCATTGACCTGCAATGCCCCGCTCTTGATGGCCTTTTTGACACTTTTGCGTGAAACCAGTTGAGCGAAGATCCCACAGGCATAATCACTGAGGCGAATCTTCTCTAGTAATGGAGGGACTATATGTTGAGCGAGTAGCTGCAATTCTTTTTATGGCAAAGTTATAGGAATTTTCATACATTGAATTATTGCTAAACCCCTGAAATTATCTGATACGTTCCTATAAATCTTTCTCATGTTTGATGCTGGTCATTTTTCGAAGTTTATGAAAATCCAAAAGGTGCATTACCAATTGGCAGAAGGAGTGCTGGAGACCGAAATGGAAGCTCAAATTGATCAATTGAAAAGAGTTGATCTTTCCGCTTTGAAAACGGACCGGCAGAAGTTGGCCTTCTGGATCAATGTCTATAATGGGATGACCAACTACTTGATCATTAGGAATAAGTTGAAACAGCACATGAAGGAAATACCCGATTTCTTTGCGGCCAATCGCCTGGAAATCGGAGGGTATTGGATGTCTTTAGATGATATTGAACATGGAATTCTGCGCCGAAATGCCAGAAAACACCTGCCTGCAGAAAGCTCCGTATTGAAGTGGCAAGTCGAACAACTAGATTATCGCGTTCACTTCGCCCTTAACTGTGGCGCCTTATCCTGTCCTCCCATCGCCTTTTATCAAGCCGACCGAATTGACCAACAGCTCGCCATGGCTATGGACAGCTTTGTCGGTACGGAATTTATCGCCAATGAAGTTTCCAAAACGATCCTCTGCTCTTCTCTTTTTGAATGGTATCGAGAGGATTTTGTGGATGTGTTTCTAAATGACCCTCGATATGTGGGATTTCAAGTCCAATTGAAGCCTTATGACTGGTCTATATAGCGATTGATGATGTTTTCCCTTTTTTTCCGGCAGGAAGATGCGGGTACACATATGATTTTTTCCAATTGAGACGTTCCATCCTAATAGATGAATAGCTATCAAAACGGTCGGAAGCTTGAAATATCTATCTTTCGACACAGATTCACCTGAGATTCCGAAAAATATAGAGAAACTTAATATTGTAGGTTTATTTATTATTTTTGGACAGTGACCTCCCCAGTAAAGAAAAAATTATCCCTTGACACCAATGCTCCAGGTCAAACCGTAACACTTCATCTACAGCAGGCGGCGCACTTTGGAGTACTTCAAAAAACGCATTATGAAAAAAGGATGGTTTGTCATCATTGCACTCTGTGTTGTTCCTCATTTTTTAGCTGCGCAGTTCACCTATCGAGGTTTGAATAAAGAGAGAGAAGTAAAATCAGGTTCTGGACAAGAATTTGATTCTCCTTTTACGCGTATTCCAGATTTTCATTTTGTGCAGTTCGCTGTCTATCCAGCTAGTACAAATCCAGATAAGTTGATGGCGCCGAAAGGAATAGGTGAAGTATGGTTGATCTATCATCGTGACACCAAGATCAAAAACCAGTATGGTGCTTTTTATATCGTAAAGGCTTTCCAGAATCTCGCCGATGCCAAAACGGCGATTGCTACCTATAAAAGATTGAAGATCAATTGTTGGTATAACAAAGACTTAACTGGTGCTACCTTCGAGCTTGTCGGAGTTGCCACGGAGGACTTCCAGGTCCAGGCATTGCCGGGCAACTAGGGGCTTAGTTCTTTGTCAGGTATATACCTTTTGATTTGATCTCGATGAGCTTCTTTTTATAGAGGGCACCGATCGCTTTCTTAAAGGTCTTTTTACTCATTTCAAGTTGGGCTCGGATATCATCCGGAGAGCTTCCGTCGTGCAATCCCAAAAATCCATCGTTGGATTGTAGTATTTTCAAAATCTTATCGGCGTTGGGTTCTACGTGCGCATAACCCTCCCGTTGTAATCGCACATCGATCTTATTATCTGGCCGGATCAACTTGATATATCCCTTTATTTGATCTCCTGGGCGTATGCTCCGGAAAATCTCATTTCTGTAGATTAGACCTACATGTTTGTGGTTAATGATCACATTGATTCCTAAATCGGTGGAGTTGGCTACCACTAGATCCACTTCCTGGTCCTGCTCTACTGTCAGCTCATCATTATGGATAAACTTGTACCATTTGTTGGTCGCCACCAGACGCTGGCTTTCCTCGTCCTCATAGAGATATACTACATAGCTCTTCCCTTTCTGCATCTCACTGCGTTGCTCCCGAAAAGGAACCAGCAAATCCTTTTCCAAACCCCAGTCTAGGAAGGCTCCAAACTTATTGACCTGTTTTACCTGAAGGTAAGCTACTTGATGCAGTAGAATCTTAGGCGTCAAGGTAGTTGCCGTTGGGCGATCCTCTGAATCATTGAAAACGAAGACGTCCAGCGATTGTTCTTCAGCTAGCTCTGTAGGAACGTATTTCCGTGGTAACAAAACCTCTCTCCCTTCTTCATCCGCTAGGTACATACCATGGCGGGTTGAACGAACGGCTCTTAAGCGATTGATTTGGCCTAATCTTATCATCTTGCAAAAGTAGAAAGCTGAAGTCAGAAACCGCCTACATATGCTATTATTTCTCCGGGGAGGGGAGTTCTACAAAAAAAGTGGCACCCTGTTCTTCTTCCGTTTGTACGAAGAGCCGCCCTCCATGGGCTTGTACGATCTGCCTGGAAATGCTTAGACCAATTCCTGAACCCTCTTCTTTGCTCGTGTAAAAGGGAACGAATATTTCACTGACCTGATCGGAGGGAATCCCCGGGCCATTATCCTTGACGACAAAGAGAATACTTTGCTCTTTCTGGAGTACCTCAAATTGTATCATAGGAGAAGGGGACACTGCCAACGCCTGAATGGCATTCGTAAATAGGTTAATGAATACCTGTTCCATCAAGTACTGATCTACATCCATGTTACCCAAGCCTGGGGAGGAAGAAAACTGAAGCTTAATATTAGCCTCCTGCAGCTTGGGATTTAAGAGTTGAATAAGTTGGTTGCAAAAGGATTCAATATTTTCCGACTGCAAGTTGGGTTTGGGCACTTTGAGGTATTGCCGGTAACTTTTTACAAAGCTTAATAAACCTTTTGCCCGACCTTGAGCGGTTTCAAGCGCCTCTTTGATGGGCTGTGTGCCTTGGTCGACCTGATCAAGGTCTTTTAACATGATTCCTGCCATATCCGTTAAGGAAATGACTGGCGTGAGTGAGTTCATGATTTCATGCGTTAGCACGCGGATTACCTTTTGCCATGACTCTACTTCTTTTTGGTCTAGTTGTGTGCGAATGTCTTTAATGGTATAGAGTCGAATCTGTTTTTGAAGCAGAGAAAACTGACTGGCTTGTAATAGTAAGCTTTGACTGGGTGAGTTACTGGTGTGGGCATAGATTTGAGGGCTGTCCGTTGGCATTTGGTGAAGGAATTGGATGATGGGCACTTTTCTCAATACCAATATGTCCCAATCTTGCGGAATAATGTCTCCTACAACGCTTCTGGCATATTCATTAAAGATTAGGATACGCCCTTTCTCTTCATGAGCAATGATTCCCACGTTTAGTTTGCTAACGGCTATATTCAAAAACTCTTTCTGTGCTTCTTGTTGTAGTTGGGCCGCCTGATATCGGTCAATTACACTGTTAAAAGCTCCATACAGTTTACGGAAGGACCTTCCACTTGGTCGCTGCTGGAAGTGGGTTGAAAAATCGTCTTTCTCCAAGGCCTGCAATAACTTTACCAAGTCGAAATTGGTTCGATTGATGTACCGGAGCAATTCTATCGCTACGAGGAGCGCCAAACTGCATAAGATGATGATAGTAAAGAGCCATTTGCTTTCAAACCGCGTGGCAGCAATTGCGCTCAAGAGAGCGAGCAAGATTAGGAGTCGGATTCCAACAAGTAAGGCAAAGCGATTATAGATCATACTTCTCCATTCTTCTGTATAAACTCTGTCTGGTGAGACCTAAAGCCTGAGCAGCTTGACTGAGGTTCCCATTATGACTATCAATAGCCTTAAGGATTAGCATCTTTTCTACTTCAATCAAATTATAAGATTCGAATAGTCGTTCATCATTTAGTGGTTCAGCTAGTACGAAATCGTCTGGACCAATCTTGTCGTCGTCACAAAGGATAAAGGCCCTTTCAACTGCGTTTCGCAGTTCTCGAATATTGCCCGGCCAGTGATACCGCTGTAATTTCTTCATGGTTCCTCCCTTGGTTTCTACCACTTTGCCATACTGCTTGGAAAAGGTATCTAGGAAATGCTGATAAAGCAATGGGATATCTTCTGACCGCTCACGGAGGGGAGGAATCGTTAGCGTAATAGTATTGATTCGATAAAGAAGATCCTCTCTAAATTGCTGTTGCGACACCTGATCGGCAATGGCAGCGTTCGTAGCGGTAATCAGACGTATATCGATATCCTCCTCTTCATTACTCCCCAATTTACGCACTTTTCGATCTTGTAATACGCGCAGCAGTTTAGTCTGATTCGAGTGGGATAGATTGGCAATTTCATCCAAAAAGAGCGTTCCTCGATGCGCTGTCTGGAAGAGACCTTGCCGATTTTCACGAGCATCGGTGAAAGCCCCTTTTAGGTGACCGAATAGCGTGGACGCCATCAATTGATCGTCAAGTGCCCCAAGATCCGTGGATACAAAGGGTTGATCTTTGCGTTCAGACTTTTGATGAATATACTGGGCCAAGCTACTTTTCCCAGTCCCATTTTCACCCAAGAGCAGTACATTAGCATCAGTGGTCGCTATTTTATCAATCGATTTCATTAACTCCAGCATAGGAGGCGACTGACCAAAGAGAAAGAATTCGTGCTGACTTGTCTTTTTGCGCCCTTTTCGTGGCAGCACTTTTTCCAACACACCTAACAACTTCTCATTTGACCAGGGTTTCAGAAGGAAATCTGCTGCTCCGTATTTCATGGCTTCAACTGCCAATTCGATTTCCCCATAAGCTGTGATTAAAACTACGGATGTTGCAGGATGAGTCTTTTTGATCTTCTTGAGCCAAAACAAGCCTTCATTTCCGCTGTTCTGCCCCTTTTGGAAATTCATGTCCAATATGATTAGATCGTAGGAAGTCAATGCGAGCTTTTCTTCTAGTGCGGCAATATGTCGCTCCGTGTGCACATCGGTATAATAATAGCCTAGTACCACTTCTAGCGTTCGCAATACATCAGGATCGTCATCCATGACGAGTATGCTGTATTTTTTTCTTGCCATATTGGGACGGATTGTGGACTAGATGGTCGTTGATGAACAATTGGGTGTACGAAATCGGTCGCTTTCTGAAGTTTTTCTCTAATTGTTGTTGTAAACTTGCTGATTATTAACGGATTATATTTTTTGGCACAATAATGCAGTATATCAAGCATAAACAAGCACTACCTACCGTGAGCATGGAGAGATAAGGGGTATTCTTTCCTTTCTCCAGCTGCACTAGGGTACTACTTGCAATTTGACTAAAAAATCTCGATTTCCAAACCGGTTATTTAAAGTTGAAAAATAATCATGAAATTCAAGCTTATACTGCGCAATTTATGGAAGACTAAATTCTATTCTGCACTCAATATTTTGGGGCTGGCAATCGGGATGAGTGTAGCCATTATCACTTTTCTGTATTTACAGAGCGAATGGACCTACGATAAACACTATAGTAAGCACGATCGGATCTTTAGAGTAGGATCCAGCTATGTAACGCCATCGGGAGAGGATCGCTATGCACTTAGTGGGATGGCATTAGGTAAGATGCTGAAAGAGGAATTTACCGAAATAGAATCTTTTGTTCGCTTCAACTTCATTTCCGAAAAGTGGCTTTTCCAATACAACAATGAATCCTACTTCTTAGATGGTATACACGAAACGGATTCCATGGCCTTAGATGTCTTTGATTTTGATTTTATCCAGGGAGATCCGAATACGGCATTGGATGGTAGGAATAGTTTGATCCTTTCGGAAACTGTGGCTAAACGAATTTTTGGGGAGGAGGATCCGATGGGGAAATCGCTTAAGTTCAATCGAGCCAATCTGATGATCACGGGTGTCTACAAGGACCTGCCCAAGAATACTCATTTTGTTTATCATGGTCTGATGTCTACCTATAATGGGCGAGGAAATTTTGGCTTAACCGATCGTCAATCTCTAAACTCCATTGGCGATTATACCTATATCCTGCTCAAGGAAGGCACAAGCATTGAAACCGTAAAAGCACGGATGCCAGAGTGGATTGAGAAACACGGCCAAGATCCTGGAAATGATGTAGAATCAACCTTCCATCCCATCATAGAACCATTGACTGATATCCACTTCAACTCAGATCTTCCCTATGATCGTCCACAAGGGAATATGAGTTATCTATATGCCTTCTTTTCCGTGGGGCTTTTAATTCTATTGTTGGCGAGCATCAATTATGTAAATTTGGCAACAGCCAGGGCTACAAGTCGAGCCAAAGAGATAGGAGTGAAGAAGGTATCTGGGGCCACCAAGCCTCAATTGATTCGCTTCTTCATGCTGGAATCCCTATTTATCACAGCCATAGCCTGCGTGCTGGCGTTGGGATTAACCGAACTGGTATTCAATGTATCAAACCTTAATTCTCTATTAGATAAAGACCTTGCCCTAAATCTATTTAGTAATCCAGAACTAGCGTTGGGTATTCTAGGTATTTTCGTTTTGGTAAGCCTGTTGGCAGGTCTGTATCCAGCGTTCTACTTGTCTAGTATTGAGCCGATGGGCGTGTTGAAAGGAGCCTTCAAGAACACATCTTCAGGAATACTACTCAGACGTACTTTGGTGGTCTTTCAATTTATGATCTCCATAGGAGTAGTAGGGATTACCTTACTTATGGGACGACAGATCGACTATCTTAGAGATAAAGATTTAGGCTTCGATAAGGAGAATGTAATCAATATTCCAATTCGCTCCAGAGCTGTGGCTCAGAAAATCACCGCTTTAAAACAGAAGTTCAAGGAGAGTGAATATGTTAAAGGTATCACGCTATCTAATCAGGTTCCCGGTATCTATGTCGATCGCTCTGACTTTATGATTGAAACCGATGAAGGTATGGAGCGTGTACCAACTAGTTATATGTCGGTAGATCATGATTACCTAGAGGTATTTGGTACTGAAATTGTAGAAGGTCGGAACTTTGATGTCGGACGTCCGTCTGACTCCACTTTCGCCATGATTGTCAACGAGACTTTTGTAAAGAAGCAAGGATGGGAGAATCCAATTGGGAAGAAATTTGTGGCACGAGAAGATTCCTTAGGAAATCGAGAATTGGGGCAGATTATCGGGGTGGTTGAAGATTTCAATACCAATTCGCTACATGAACCTATGCTCCCTATCGCCCTGTTCGTTATTGAAAGGGTGGGACGAAATATTTTTGTACGGATTAAAGAAGGAAACCCAAGGGATGTGATTCAGGATTTAACCAAGCAATGGAGAGAAGTAATTCCTGATCTACCCATGGAGTTCAGTTTTCTGGATGATGACCTGAATGTGTTGTACAATTCGGATGAACGACAAAGTAAGCTCTTATTCTGGCTGTCGATCATTTGTGGGCTGATTTCTTCCCTCGGTCTCTTTGGCCTAGCCTCTTTCACCACCGCTCAAAGAACAAAAGAAATGGGTGTGCGAAAGGTACTAGGAGCATCTGTGAGTCAAATCGTGGGATTGCTGTTCAAGGAAGTTTTGTTGATCGTGGCGATTGCAGCCGTCGTTGCCTTGCCAGTCATCTACTTCTCCTACAATAGCTGGGTAGAGACCTTTGCGTACCGCTTGGCCATGGATTTCTTGTTGGTGTTTTTGGTAAGTCTCTTAGCTATAGGTGTGGCCTTTCTCACCATCAGTTATCACGCTTCGCGCTTGGCAAGCACCAACCCTGTTCACTCCTTACGTACCGAGTAAATCTAGTAAAGAACCGTCGAACGACGTTCCAATAAAAACTCATCCCGCCAGGCTCCATTGAGTTTACCAATGGCCTGGCGGCGTCCTACCTTTACAAAGTCGTGCTTTTCATGAAGCTTTAGACTCCCTGTATTTTCTGGAAAAATACTCGCCTGCAACGTCCAAAGATCGTTAGATTCAGCGAAAGCAATGAGCCCTTCTAATATTTTTGAACCTAACCCTTGACCTCTTGCCACTTCCGATACATATACCGAAACTTCGGCGACACCGGCATAGCTACAGGCACCACTGATACCCTGGAGTGAGCCCCAAGCCAATACCACTCCATCTTCCCTAACCGCCTTCAATACAGATTTAGGAATCTTTTTTCCGAACCAATCCGCTCCATCAGGTATGCCGCAGGCGGTGACAAATGTGGCATGTCCAGTAGCTATACCTTCTAGGTAAATATCCTTAATGGCCGGCCAATCCGCCAGAGTAGCAGTAGTTATGGAAACTTTCTTTTGGTCTGTAGTCTGAATAGGCATAATGCAGGGTTTTGATGCTGTTTTCTAATCAGCAAAGTTGTAGGGTGGTATTCTAAAATTGCTATCAAATGTACTATAATGATCGTACATAAGCAATAGGCGATTTGAATAATCCCATTGTCTCTTCCTTTTCCATTGATAGAAAATTAAATTTGACTAATAGAACCAAGCCGATAAGCTACTTGTTAACTGGGCGATATCTTCAAATCTGTATGCTATGGTATTTATCACAATCTTAGCCATTGTTCCTATCCTTTTTATTTCGATCGGTTCCCTTTTGTCTGCCCCCAAATACAAAGGACCGGTTAGTGATCACTTCAACGGTAAGGTTTTTAATAATATAGATGGAGTGAAGGCCAAAGGCTTCAAAGATGTATTCTCCATGCTAACACAGCGTCCGAAACGAGGACCCTGGACCGAAATCACCTCTGTTGCCCCTAGACCTAATCCACCGGCTTCAATCAAGGAAGGAATCCGAGTCACTTTCGTCAATCACTCCACTTTTTTGATACAAGTAGCGGGTTTAAACATCTTAACTGATCCCGTTTGGAGTAAAAGGGTAAGTCCATTTCAATTTGCAGGCCCCAAACGTATGCGCCCTCCGGGTTTGAAGATGGAGCAGTTGCCCAAAATTGACCTGATTCTTTTGAGCCATAATCATTACGATCATTTGGATTTATCCACGGTACAAAAGTTGGTAAAAGAGCATCAGCCACAGATTGTAACGCCACTTGGCGTTGGGCAATTCATCAAGCGTAGAGCAAATGGTAAGGCCACAGATTTGGACTGGTGGGAAAGCTTCGCGTTTAGTGAGCAAATCAAGATCTCTGCTGTCCCTGCTCAGCATTTTTCGGGCCGAGGTATTTTAGACAGAGATGCTACCTTATGGTGTGGATACATTATAGATACACCAGATCAGAAGATTTACTTTGCTGGGGACTCCGGATATGGTTCTTTCTTTAAAACGATAGGTGAAAGACATCCGGGTATTGACTTGGCTTTACTCCCTATTGGTGCCTATTTGCCTATATGGTTCATGTCCCCTATCCACACCACACCGGAAGAAGCAGCAAAGATTCATTTGGAAATTAAGGCCAGACAAAGTGTGGCCACGCACTTTGGAACCTTTCCCCTGGCATTTGAAGGAATGGAACAAGCTCAAAATGAATTGCGAGCGGCTTTACAGAAGTTCGATATACCAGCAGAGCAGTTTTGGGTGTTGGAACAAGGGGAGAGTCGGAGCGTAGAGGCCTAAACAAA
>CAJXPD010000073.1 GCA_913057785.1 uncultured Lewinella sp.
CTAATATCGGACTTCTTGATTCCGCGTTCCGCCAGCATCTTTACGACCTTAGCTTCGGTAGCGATGGAGGCATGATCCGTGCCCGGAACCCAACATGCATTTTTACCCTCCAATCGCGCCTTACGAATCAAGATATCCTGGATCGTGTTATTGAGCATATGCCCCATGTGCAGGACCCCGGTTACGTTTGGCGGTGGGATTACGATACTGTAAGGTTCTCTATCATCAGGCTCAGAATGGAAGTAGTTCTTTTCCATCCAATGAGCATACCATTTTTCTTCTGTTTCCTTAGGATTGTAGCGTGTGGAAAGTGTCATCGTTACTTTATAGTTTTATAAATCAGCTAGCCGCGATTATTTTGATTTTCAAAGTTAAGTTCTACAACGTTTGACTTCTTAAGAGGTTCCTTTAAGCAACTGGTCAATAAGGACCTTTTTATCCTCTGAGCCCTTACTAGTCGGTTCCCCTTTGGATCCCAAATCGATTTCAATTTGATTACGCATGAGGTCCTCCATATTTTCCCGTTCTCTGATCAAGTACCCCTTACCCTCATAGACTAAGACCTCTGCCGGACGGAAGCGACTATTGTAATTAGAAGCCATGGAGAAACAATAGGCTCCTGCATTGTGCAGGCAAAGGACATCTCCTTCATTGATCTCAGAAATTCTTCGATTGATGCCAAAGGTATCCGTCTCACAAATGTACCCCACAACCGTGTAGAATCGCTTTTTGCCGTTTGGTTTAGAAATATTGGTAATCTCGTGGTAAGCATCATAGAACATGGGACGAATCAAGTGGTTGAGTCCAGAATCTATGCCTGCGAAAACAGTAGAGGTTGTTTGCTTAATCACATTTACTTTCGCTAAAAAATACCCTGCCTCACTCACCAAGAATTTGCCCGGTTCAAACATCAAGCAAACATCTTTACCATATTCTTCACAGAAATCATTGAAGCGTTCGGAAATCTTCACCCCCAACTCTTCTATGTCTGTTTCAATATCACCCTCTTTGAACGGAACCTTAAAACCGCTTCCGAAATCGATATAATCCAGATCATCAAAGTCCTTGGCCACATTTAGCAATATCTCGGCACCTCTAAGGAAAACATCTGCATCCAGGATTCCTGACCCTGTATGCATGTGTAAGCCTTCCACCTTTAGCCCCGTGGATTCGACGATACGTTGCACCAATGGCATTTGATGAAAGGAAATACCAAACTTTGAGTCAATATGTCCCACAGAGATCTTACTATTCCCTCCCGCCATAATGTGCGGGTTGATGCGAATACAGACAGGAACATCTGGATGAATCTGTCCGAATTGCTCCAAGATTGAAAGGTTATCAATGTTGATCCGAACTCCCAGAGCCGTTGCTTCTTCAATTTCCTCTATACTTACACAATTGGGTGTGTATATGATCTCTCCCGGCTGAAAACCGGCATGTAGTCCCATTTCTACCTCCTGCACAGAGACTGTGTCAAGTCCCGCTCCCAATTGATTGAAGAACTTCAATACATTGATATTGGTAAGCGCTTTACAGGCATAATTAATTTTGAGTCGTTTGACCTTGAAAGCATCTCTAATCCGTTTATACTGACGCTCCATTATGGCTGCGTCGTAAACATACAGCGGGCAACCGAATTCTTCCACCAGGTCTAGTGGATCCACCCCGCCGCTCAATCGATACCGATCATTTTCAAGGTTCATGCTTTTCTATTTATGATTCTAAACTATTTCGCAGTATGTTGAACCTACTGCTTGACCTTTATTTTGGCGCTTGGCCAAGTATTTTTCCGGATAAGCCGCAAAGATAAGCTTTTTTGCTCTGTGTAAAGTAGAAACAAATGAGGTTTACCTGATCAATTTCACACACTCCGAATCCTTTTTCCTCAAAGACGAATTTCAGTCATCTGTGCTATACGCTCAAAAAAACAGTTTTGTCTGGAAAAGACAGGAAATGAATCAAGTTTTCCCTTTCCCCCGTTTCGGCATAGTAGGTATATTCCGTTCTGGGTTTCAAGTCATTACAAGGACGTCCCCCAAATAGTTCCCTATTGAGTTGAATAAAAAATGCATAAATTCGTAGTAGGAAACACCAATTTTGGGATCACATGCATCTTACAGAAAAAATGAACTAGCAAACAGTGACAAACTCCGAACTCATAGTAGCCTGCCGTACCCAGGATCGGAAAGCACAACAAATGCTATTCGATCGCTTTTCTCCCAAGATGATGGGGGTCTGTAGACGGTATCTCAAGACACAGGAAGATGCCGAGGATGTGCTCATCGAAGCTTTCTATAAGGTTTTTAATAACCTACCCCAATTTAAAGCCCAGGGAAGTTTTGAAGGGTGGATTAGGCGAATTGTAGTAAATGAGTGTTTGATGTTTTTGCGTCGAAAACACAATTTCAATTTGACTGTCGAAATCGATCAAAATCTCGATGTAAAGACCACTGTAACTACTCAAGACCAATTGGAAGCTGACGATATCTTGGCCTTGCTAGAGCGATTGCCAACCGGATATCGAACGGTTTTTAACTTGTACGTATTGGAAGGATATAAGCATCGGGAGATTGCAGAGATATTGGGCATTAGTATCAATACCTCAAAATCTCAACTTATCCTAGCCAAAAAGAAATTACAGCAACTCCTGATGAAGATAAACTACCCAGGTGTACATCAAGAAGGAGCCAGTTAATTGAAAGATGCGTATGAAATTCAAAGGACCTTTTTGGCCCAAAAAGCTGAACATAATTAAAATGGAACCAAAGAAAGATATATTTGATCTTTTCAAAGACAATGAGCACAAGTTGGACGAGCAGCCAGCACCTCATGTCTGGAGAAGATTAGAACGTAAATTGGATAGCAACCGGAAAAGGAATAGAACGGTTCGTATCCGCCCATCCATGGGCCAGTTTGGGATCGCCGCTGGTATTCTACTACTCTTTACGGTAATCACGATCATGACCCTCGCTCTCCCTAATCGAATGAACCAGACATTAGCACAGCAAGAGGAAATGATCTTCGAAGAATTGATTGCTTCAGAAGCGGATAAGCAACTGCTAAAGGTAGTAGAATTCACCCGACGACACGAATCCCGGCTTTCGAATCCTGTGGAAGAAAGCAACGAAAAGAAGATCATTCTTCCTGCTCAATCCACCAAAGTGATTTTATTAGACCGTGAATAGAAAAGCGCTTTGCTTAAGTACTGAGGTGTTAATGCAAACCTGCAGATCGCTAGGCTTGCTGTAAAACATCAACAGTAGTGGTTTTAAAAGGATGTCTTGCCTGCCATTCCTCAACCGGATCATACCTTCTGATTAACCATCCAATCACTAGATTGAAGGCGGAGTTGAAGTGCTTTATATAGCAATACATCTCCTTCGGTCTAGCCCCAATGGAGCTCTTGATCTCTAGAGCCGTTCTGCCAAAGACAATGGAATTGATAGCTGGCTTCTCAATAGCCTTGGCCAACATATCAAAAAGCATATTTAGGTAAAGTTGATATCTTTTATTAGAGGTCTCCTCCAACCCCAAAAAGTGGGCGTCGTAGGCAGTACCATTTTCAATTAAAGTACAAAAACCCAACAGCTCACCTTCTTTATTTTCGTAACCAAAGAAACGAAATCCTTCCCCTAATTCGCGCTTCAGCGAAGGGAGATAGTCAGCTTCTAAATTCAGCATATTAAAAGTAGCTTTATCTGCTATAGCACGGTAAAGCTTATGTAATGTCATACGGTTCGTTTCAATCTCCTCTAAAGACCATTCCCGAATCTGAATATCCCTAGCCTTCTTGAAGGCCCGTCTAGCTCGAATGCGATATTTCGACAGTAAATCTGCTAGGTAATCATCCCTATTCTTCCATTCCCGTTCCAGCTTCATACTCATGTTGGGCTGAAAGGTCACCTGATGCATGAGTCCTTTACGCTGATTGGCAGAGAGCGGAGACTCTAGATCCTTGATCATTACCCCGCTTACTTTTCGACCATCCTCTTGCTCAATCTGTCGGCGAATTTGAGGGAGTGTCTTCAAAATTAGATCGATCCCTTGTTCTCTGCTTACAATGGTATCGTCAAACAGAAAGGCATGCTCACCACTTAAGAGTAAATTTCCAATTACTAGTAACCTGAAATTGAGTACGCTGGATAAACGTAGCTTCAATTGATCACTCCAGGATCGAATATCTCCATCCGTCAGGTTCTTCAAACTGTCCTTAAGCCGGTAGTCAATCAATTGAAGTAAGACGACTCCGACGGCTTTGCCGTTCAGCTTAAGAATGACATATCTATTTTCGACTCCAGTAGGTGGGCTTTTCTGTAAGGCTGCGAGAAACGGTGTATCAAGAAAGCTATTTCTTTCTTGGACTAAGTCAGTCCAAGCATCTGGAAGCTCAAGTACATCATTATATATCTCAAAAGAATAATCTTTAGATAAGGATTTCACCTGGGCATCTGGGACACGCTTCACCGACGTACTGGATCCCAGAATTGAGAACAGGTGTTGAGTGATATGCCTAGGGTAACAGGCTTTATCTGAAAATAGGTTCATGTTTATTCACCATTGTTTGAGACTAACAACAAAATAAGTCTATATGCTTCACATCTACTTTCCCCCGGGATCGGATTCGGCTTTTGCAGCTAGATACCTTTCCCGTGTAATCTTATAGTAGACACATTCAGTGTTATAGTATATCCCTTCGCCTTCCTTTTCCAGTCCCAACTTTTCCATCACCCGTGTGGAGGCGAAGTTTCTTTCTTGCGCTACTGCTACCACTTGTTTCAAACGCAATTCATTAAAGGCATAATCAAGTACCGCCATCCCTGCCTCTGTGGCCAATCCTTGCCCCCAAAATTCCTCCATAAAGCGATACCCGATTTCATAATCCTTGGTACGGTCGAGTTTCTTCAAAGCCATCCATCCCACGAATGCATCTTCACCTTTGTGTTCTGTGATCCAATAGCCCGTATGTTTATTGGTCTGCCGGATTCGACGTTCCAAGTCCTTTTTCGCCTGTGCAGGGGTTTGTGTTTGGCTATTATTAATAAAACGCATTACATTGGGATTGCTACCCAATTGAAGAATATGGGGGAAATCGTCCCAAGAGGGTCTCCTGAGTCGTAGGCGCTTGGTTTCTAGGTTAGGCGGCATTGACGAAAGGGCTTTACTTATTCAATAAACCGGCTTCTAGGGCAATTTGTTTACTTTCTGGGGCTTTTGGCAAAGATACAAAGTGAATCGGCATCAACTCATAATTTTGACAACAGTTTATGCGGTCTCAAGACATTGAGAGTCAATTGATTCACCATGAAGTGTCCGTTGGGCGAGTTTCATAATTAAAATGGTGTGCGCTGATCTTATTTTTGGCGATTCTGCCCTTTCCCTATCTTTCGAACCCTATTCTATCGTTAAATGAAAAAATTATTATGGCAAAAGCCTCTATGAAAGCCTTTTTATCGGCTATTCACCCCGTAGAAGATGCTATTCTTGATGCCTATATTAATCATTGGACGCCCTACTCTCTCCCCAAGAAAACGATTATGACTGCTCCTGGGGAGATGGAACGATATTGGTACTTTGTGGTGGAGGGCATTCAAAAGGCCTACTACATGACGGAAGACAAACAGCATGTCATGGCCTTTACCTACGCCCCTTCTTTCACCGGCATCCCGGAATCTTTCTTTGCACAGAAACCAGCTGAGTACTATTTAGAAACTATCACGGACAGCAAATTTGTACGGATCTCTTTCGAGAAGCATCAGCAACTTATGCAGGATTATCGGCCCATTGAGACGCTATTTAGGATCGCCACTGAGTCTCTCCTGATTGGACTGTTGGAGCGCTATTACCAACTCATGGCCTATGATATTGAGACTCGGTTTAAGGCTTTCGCCAAGAGAAGTCCACACCTTCTACAAACCATTTCACAAAAGGATCTCGCCTCCTATTTGAGGATGGATGCGACAAACTTTAGTAAACTCATTAATAGTATTCGAATCTAATGAGGTCCCGACAAGAAGTAATGTGACAATCCCCATTCGCCTACAACTTCAAGAACAATAGGACCGCTGGGTATTGTCACATTACTTGAGTTTCCACTTATCAATCTCTTGCATAGCATAATTCTCGTCTTCCCAACGAATCAGCTCCATTTGCCCTTTACCTTTGTAGTTCAGAAACCACTCCTCTATTATCCGCTTTGCCGGATCATGATCCAGCATTAATTCCAGAAAGCTATCAGCGGCCAAAGTGCGTTGCTCTGCCTCGGCAGGTACGGCGATAATCTTGGTATCTAGCTCGCCATTGTCCTTGAGTAACAAAGCTCCTACCGCCTTGGCCTGCACCACACTACCCGTTGGCTGGCTAGAGCCGATGACCAAAATATCAAGGGCATCTCCATCTCCTCCTCTATCTTCATCCATCAGGGTGGAAGGAATGAAACCATAATTGCCCGGATAGGGTAAGAAAGCTACAACTCGATCTTTACCATCCACTTGATCAGGGCGAAAGGTCCCAGACGCAATATCATATTCGATCTTGGTATTCGTTCCTGCCGGAATTTCCACAATCACATTGATGGCATCTTCCTCCAGGGCAGGAAGGCTATAATTCTCTTTATTCGTCTGATTTTGGCAGGAAAAAAACAAGCAAATCACAAGTAATGATAAGGTGGTCCGTTTGTGTAGCATAAGAAGATTCATTTGAGTTTTATGTACGTTTCGTCAAATGTAAGTAGTTCTTTTGGTAAATCTAATGGATTCACCACATAAGAAACACTCCAATCTAACTGCTATACTTTTCCTAAAAACCAAACCATTCTGTGTAACTAGATTCAAAGAATTCACGTCTTACCATTGTCGTTGAAAAATCACGAAACTATTCACCAAAACAATCTTAAGATGAAAATGAAATACGCCTTAACCATGGTGCTCATACTCTGCGTTTCCTTACTTCATACAATTGATGCTCAGAAGAGGTGGTGGGCAGGCTCTCTTAGTGGCAAGGGGCCAGTGGTGGAGCGGGAACTGGATCTTGGCTCTTTCGAGAGGGTCAGTCTCTCCATTTCCGCCGATGTATACCTCACCCGTGGGGAGGAACAATCCATTACGGTTCGTGGTCAAGACAACATTATCGAAAATCTCATCACCGAAATTCAGGATAAGACCTGGAGAATTCGATTTGATCGTCCCATTCGACGTAGTCAAGGCCTTAAGATTTATATCACACTACCCTATCTTTCCGGTGCGAGGGTAAGTAGCTCCGGTAATATTGAAAGCGAAGACACTTGGAAATCTGCCAGTTTCTATGCTGGTGTAAGTGGCTCTGGTAACATTAAATTACTGGTAGAGACCGGAGATCTTACCTCCAAAGTCAGTGGCTCTGGCAATATTCTCCTGGGTGGCTCCTCCAAGGTGGCAGAGGTACAGATAACGGGAAGCGGTAATATCAGGGCATATGAACTTGCTGCAGAGCATTGTAAGGTCCGAATATCCGGATCGGGGAATGCTCGAGTCGATGTGCAGGAACAATTGGATGTCCGAATCTCGGGATCGGGAGATGTAATGTATAGTGGACGCCCAAGAGTCAACAGCAAGATCTCTGGCTCTGGCAGCCTAAGTGCTAGATAAAACACAACAGCCACGGACAGATCAAGGTTTCTGTCCGTGGCTGTTACCTGCCAACCAGTCTTAATACGAAAAAGCTTAGCGAATAAGGTGGATATCTCCTTCGTAAACTAGTTTTTCACCATCCTTGAACCTAACTTTAATCATGTAGACAAATACGTTGGCATTATGTCCGGCTTTCATTCCGTTGATGATGGGACGACCATTCAACAATCCATCCCAGCCTTCACCAGCTACGTTTGGCGGAAAATTCTTATTGACGAAAACTTGATCTCCCCAGCGGTCAAAAATACGCATGACTTCGATCTCCTCCACGTCCCCTTGCGAGAATACCATAAAACGATCGTTATTTCCATCGCCATTTGGTGAAAAAGCATTAGGGATATAAATATTTCTAGGCTCCCGTACGATCACTCTCACCTTGTCCTCAGCCAAACAACCATTCTCATCAATTAACGTACCTACAAATACCGAAGAGAAGTCAGGTTGTACTAACCAATCGGTCCAGCAAGTGTCACACCGTAGACCTTCATTGTTGGTGAGTCGAAGGCTTTTAATTTCGTCCTGTAAGATGTTGAATTCAGGCTTAAGGGTAATACTTTCGCCTTTCTCGATCTCCTGGTCTGGCCCCAAGTCGATTTCTAATTTTCTACCGGGATTGACTTTAATCTCTGTAACCACTGTACAGCCTTCGGCATCTTGTGCGGTAATGATATAGCTACCAGGAGCTAAGTCTTCAAATGTATCTTCTGCGGTAAATCCTGATCCGTTAAAATCAAACAGATAAGGGCCTTGACCACCCTCAACCTTATTAATTTGAATTTCACCATCACTATCTCCAAAGCACTTTGGATGGTCCACCTCGACTTCCAAGCCAACCGGTTGGTTCTCATCCGGGAATACCTCCACAATATCGGTAGCCGTACAACCATTTGCTCGATCTGTAACCAGCAACGTGTAAACTCCAACCGTGGTAGCATTTAAGATTTCCCCGGCCTGGGTGGAACCGTCTGGCCTAGTCCACATAAAGTCGAGTTGTCGGGATTCTGAAGGTTGAGCAGTAAGTGAAGCTTCACCTTCGAAACAGTCTAAGGTCTGATCTGCTCCAGCGATAGCTGAAGGCGGTGAAGTATTCTGCCCCACGATCACTGTATCAGTGGCCGTACAACCATTATTGATATCTTCAACGATCAAAACGAAAGTTCCGGCTGCACTGGCGGTGGCTGAAAGGGCGGTAGGTGTTGTTCCCAAATTCCCCTGTATGATCTGCCATGCCACGTCAAATCTCGCTGGGTCCCAATCCTCAACCGTAGCTGTGATGCTTACTTCCGGAGTGTCGCAGGTAATCGTACCACTTGCTGCAGCGCTAATCTCAGGAACATCACCATCACGAGTAACGGTGACACTATCCATAGCATTACAACCCGTGCCGGAATCTAGTACCTGGAGAAAATAATCCCCGGGGCTATCCACAACGAGTTCAGGGCGGTTACTATTACCTATGGGTTCCCGTGCCGTATTGTACCATTGATAGGTAAAGCTGGCATTGAAAGAATTTGTATCTCTTACCGTTATTGTAGGTGTATCACAATCTAATTCTCCTGCACTGGACAATCCGATTCTGGGTGTAAACGACAAATCCTGCACCTGCACAGAATCAGCCAAGGAGATACAACCGGTATTTCTGTCCTCAATCACAAGGCTATACCAGCCAGCCTCCGTTACCACAATTTGTGCATTATTGCTAGTGCCAACAGGAATATCTGTACCTGTCCATTGGAACAAGTAATCAGCGTCGTTTAGGTTTTCATTGCCAAGCGTAATAGACGAGACATTGCAATCTAGCGTTGCTTCCTCCAGTATTAAGGCGTCCGGTAGCGTCAGCTCTTCTACTAAAATCGTATCATTTGCTTGGCAACCTGCGCTGTTGGTAGCAGTGGCGAAAAAGACTCCTCCGCCTTGCACTAGAATAGAAGATTCGTTTTGATCCGTAGACCACTCGATCGTTTCAAATAGGCCAGTTGCTGTCAAGCTAATCTCTTCATTCGGACAAATGGAAGCCGGACCTGATAGGCTTAAAGAGGCCTCAGGAAGTAGTGTCACATCCTTGACGGCTGTCAGCCTACAGCCATTAAAATCCGTGACCGTTAAAGCGTAGTTACCCGCGCTAGTTGGTTCCACCGAGGCACCCGATAAACTGGGATCATTCCACTGATACTCACGGTATATCTCTTGCACATTTAGGTTGAAGCTCGTATTTGGACAGATGCCATCAGGGCCTTGAATCTCCGGTTCCACGACCTCCATCGCCGCAATATTAACCATTCCTGTACCCGTACAACCTGCTGCATCCATTACGGTAACACTGTAGAAGCCTGGGGCATCAATATCAATAGTTGGGGTTGTTGCTCCTGTAGACCAGCCAATCGAATCCCATGCACCGAGCACTCCAATCGTCGTACTACCTTCCGGACACAAAGCGGTCACACCACTAAAATCAGGAACTGGTGAATCATATTCTCCAACCTCAAAATCTATACTTGCTTCACAGCCATTCTGACCTACTACGCTTACTCCGTATGGGCCTGTTTGATCAATGACAATGGAGGGATCAGTTTGCCCTGTGCTCCAAAGTACACTAGCAAAATCATCTCCCAGGTCAATATTTAGACTAGAACCAATACAGAACTGGAGCGGAGTAGGTAAGTCAATTGTCGGATTTTCTAACCCTTCAACGGAAAAATCAAAGCTATTTTGGCAACCGTTCAGATCTGTAATGGTCACACTGTAATCCACGTTAGAATTGGATATTTTGATGGAATCTTCAGTGGAACCGGTGGACCATAAATAGGCCTGCATATTAGGATTGGCCTTTAGCACGGTTTCCTCACCAGGGCAAATAGCTGGGTCCCCAGATAGCTGTACTTCTGTTGTTGGGAAAGCTGCAAGGTCATAGGTAGCCGTATCTCGGCATCCGTTTACATCTTGAACGAATACAGTATAAGCTAGCACATCTGTGGTAATCTCAAGGGTCTGACTGGTATCTGCGATTCCGGTAGACCATTGATAGCTTGCATATTCATGGGTCAGGCTCAAACTCGCCGTTTGATCAGGACATAAGCCCGTTGGTCCCTGGATGACAGCAGGGGTCGTAGGTAATTCCTCTACTAGGAAAGAAGCTTCATCTGTACAACCAAATTCATTAGTGACGGTCAAGTTATAGGTCCCCCCTCGACTTACTTCAAGAGAAGAAGCATCACTGCCGTCAGGCCAGATGTACGAAGCATGTGTACTTGTAGGACTTAGCGTCACCGAAGAACCAGGGCACAGCACCGCTTCTTGAACCAATTCCAGGGAAGGAGAAGGGCGATTACTCAAAGTCACCGCGTTCACTCCACGACACCCAAATTGATCTACTACTAGCACTTCATAAGTAGCTGCTGCGTTAACGGTAATGCTTGGTCCCTCAGTTAAGTTGGACCAGACTATGGAAGAATATAGGTTTTCGTCTACTACGGTTAAGGTATTGGGTAGTCCGTCACACAGGGTTGTATCACCCTGTATATCTGGAACCGGAATCTCATGGAAAGTGACCGGGAACTCAAAATCGCTAGAGCACCCATTGTTATCAGTGACGGTCAAAGTGTAATTTCCAGAATTGGCCACTTGATTCAACGCTTCTGAAACGCCATTGGACCACTGATAAGTAGAAAAGGATTCGTTCGGGATTAACGAAACAGTATCTCCGACACAGGCGTCTTCGGGGTAAGTAATAGTCACGCTTGGATTATCAAATGCCTCCACTTCAATCGAATCCACTCCTGTACAGCCATTGATATCCGTCACCGTGACATAATAAGTATCTGCCACTGCTACGGACAAGGTGCTGTTTGTTGTGCCATCAGACCATTCGAAGGCATTGAAAGACTGATTTACTCCAATGATAGCCGCTTCACCGCCACAGATTGGAGCCCCCTGTAGGGCCAATTCAGGTGCAGGAGCAGAAAGCGCCTGGGGTGTATAAGACACGGTGGTTTGGCATCCAGTTGGGTGTGTAACCGTTAATTGTACGGTTTCACCTGTAGGTACTTGCACGATTGTATCTGTACTCCCATTGGACCATTGATAATCGGTGAAATCGTTTTGGACATTAACTGTGGCTAATTCTCCTGGGCATAAGAGCGTTTCTTGGGTCAATACCGGCTCGCTACCACCTTGTACGGTAATGATGACTCTATCTGATCGGTTACAAACACCCTGTTCAACTGTAATTTCGTATTCCAGTGTGCCTTCAAAACCAGCAGGAATGGAAACCAAGGGTTGAAGAATATCTGCACTATCCAACATAGCCATTGCTTCTGAAGATCCTGACCATTGAATAGTAATCGCATCGTCGCTGTTGGTGCTTAAAGAAGCATCCAAACGTACCTCAAAATCATCCGATTTACAGTAGGTGAGATCTGAACCTGCATTCACTAGATTGATACAGGAGGGATCAGCCACACAGTTGAACCAATTTGAAGCTTCACCACCCCATTCAATGGCAAAAGATTCTGAAAATCCGGTAAACTTAGTAACCAACATATAGAAACGATCGCCGGGTTGGGCGACCAACGGTAAGACAAAACCATCCACTTCGATACCAGTAATTGGATGTACGAAAGCTTCCTCTTGAGTTTCCTGTGCTCCACGTCCCATACCAGTATATGGACAATAAAAACAGAGACTCCTAGCAAAGGAGCAACGTCTTGGGGAACCCAAACTATCACAATTTAAGTTTGGGCCGTATATAGCGAAGTCAAAGTCCTCTTGTTGCCAGGTATCCGTAGAATCTGGCGGAAAGATGACCATTTCCAACTGGCTATTCGGGGGCATATCATCCCGAAATTCAAAGTACAACCAGGTACTATGAAGACCCTCACCGGTCTCTAAACATCCACGGTCGTTGTTTGGGTTATTAAAATCATTGAGCTCCATGGCACCGGAAATAATATCTATAGTATCATTTCCACAAATAGGAATGGCTCCTAGACAGTCCCATCTGGATTGAGCGATTAAGTTTTCCCCTACAAGACTCGCCATGACAAATAACAGAATTACTCTCAATGGCAGCATTTTAATCGGTTTTATACTGTTCAATAGGGTAGCCGCAATTGGCCTTAGATAATGTCCTAAGGGATTACATTTCTGGCTTGTTCATGGGAGAAAGCTGGGGTAAACATTGAACATGGCAGGATCTTAATGGCTTGCATAGGGCAGCAAGCTCACACTAAGACAATAGTCCATAGTGGGGGGAGGTGTTTGGTAAATTGTGGATTTACCTAGTTTCGCTCATAGTATAAATAGAAAGAATAATAGAAATGACTAGAACGTATCAACAAGAATGTTTACGATTTATTTTGGATACGGAACATAAAGACTTGCGCCTTTTGTTCAAAGCAAATATAACAGTTATTTTTAATTTAGTGGGCCTTATATTTACAAAATAATAAAATTATCTTTTTTTTGTTTCTTAGTCAATTGATAATCAGAAAACTACATAACATTCCTTCTTTTCAACTCTTGATTCACCAATTGATACTCTCGACTCATGTCGCCCGTCACAGAAGAGTTTTCCTGGGCACGTCTGATCAAATAGGGTACAACATCTCTGACTTGGCCATAGGGCACGTATTTGGCCACATTGTAACCAGCCTGAGCAAGGTTAAACGTTAGGTTGTCGCTCATTCCGTACAATTGACAGAAATTGAGATGTGGATGGTCCAAAGGCAATTGCTTGTGCGCAAGAAGTTCTGCCTGCAAGAGTGCACTTTCTCGATTATGAGAAGCATTGCAAGAAGCAATATCCTTGTAATTGTCCACACAAAACCTTACCGCAGCATTAAAAGCGTCGTCCGTAGCTGCTTTGTTTAAATGAATGGGAGAAGTGTAACCTAGGTTACTCGCCCGATCACGTTCTTTTTCCATGTACGCTCCCCGCACCAACTTGGCACCAAGCATATAGCCTCCCTTCTTGGCCAAGTTGTAGGAATGAACTAAAAACTGCAGTCGATCAGCGCGATACATCTGAAAAGTGTTATAAACTACCACTTTCCCTCTGTTATATCGGCGCATCATGACCGTCACCAAGTGATCAATGGTATCCTGTATCCAGCTTTCTTCAGCATCGAAGAATACCTTGACACCATTTGCACTAGCTACATGACAAATGGCATCCATTCTTTTTAGTATGTTGCGATATTCCGGTCTCGTTTTCGAGTTAAATGGGACCTGTTTTTGGACAGCAGCCAAGAGATCAAACCTGGCCATCCCGGTAATTTTAGTACTTACGACTGGGATCCCCGAAGTTTTCGAGGCAAATTCTATAGCGCGTATCGTTTCGTTCATCGTAATGTTGAAATCCTCTTCTCTCTCCTTGCCCTCTGCGCCGTAATCTAGGATCGTCAACACTTTGTGTTTGGCTAGATGATCTACAGTTTTCTGCGTTTCCAGAAGTGTAGTACCACCACAGAATTGATCAAAGATCGTTCTTTTCACCAATACTTCAACAAATGGTAAGTGCAATTTGATCGCTGCAATCCCCAATTTTGATCCTAAGCCGACCAACCAATGCTTATTCATCAATCCAAACAGCCAAGCTGACTTTTTCAGCTCTTTATCTGTCTTATGCGCAAAAGCTATTTCGGTGTTGTCAAAATCAATGTTAACCATAGGCATTTGATCGCCAGCAATGTATTTAGCCATCTTTTCCAGCTCTTTCGAAGTTTTCGGCACAGGTTTGCCCAATTCTTTCATACAGCAGGTTTAGTTTGTCGTCCAAATTTCCCAGGACTTTTCAGCTTGCAAATGCAACATTTCTAAGCCATTCAAAATGTAGGCACCTTGCTGTTGAGCTTTCTGCAAAAAAAGAGTAGCCTCGGGATTATAAACTAGATCAAAACATAGATGGTTTTCACCAATGTAATGATACGGAATATTGGGGAAAGAATCAATATTAGGAGACATCCCCAAAGGTGTCGTATTTACAATTAATTTATATTTCTCAAGGGTGTTTTGGTTCAACTCCCCGTACGTTAAGATTCCTGCGCTTGATCTTCGGGATACGTAGGCAGTCTCAATTCCGTCTTGTTCTAGAGCGTATTTGACAGCCTTTGCAGCACCACCAGTTCCTAGAATCAAGGCGTGATTGATGTTCAAGCTATGCTTTTCGATAGCTCTTGAAAGTGAAGTGCTAAATCCATATATATCTGAATTGTAGCCGTACCATCCGTCCTCCTTAATTAACACGGTATTGACTGCTCCAACTGCCTGTGCTCCATCCCCTAATCCTTTCATAAAAGGAAGAATTTGTTCTTTGTAGGGAATGGTAACATTCAGACCTCTGAGATTGGGATACTGTTCAATTAGCGCCGGCAATTTGTCTATTGAAGCAATCGGAAAGGCCTCATAATAGCTTTCCTTGATGCTCTCTTTCTCAAACTTTTGAGCGAAGTATCCTTTCGAAAAAGAGTGAGACAGTGGATAGCCAATCAAACCATATAAGTATTTTACCTCCTCTACTTTCATACCTAAACGCTCCTTTATGATTTATCGGCATTAGATTGAGCACCTAGTCTTTCCAGACCTAAGATCATCACGAAACCAATTGCCATTAGAACCAAGACCAAAACAATCTGCGGATCTCCCTCAAACTGTCCAGGCATAACACTTTTTTCTAAAAATGGCACCGTTTCTCCTTTGCTATCTGTGCGATATTCCAAAACATTCCTCCACGGCCACAACTTATTCAATGAACCGATTAGAAAGCCGGTTAAAAGTGCGATCGTGATATTTCTATAGTGCTTAAAGGTCCAGGACAGTACCCGAGAAAAGGTCGCTAAACCGAACAGGCAACCCAGTGCAAAAGTCCCCACTATAATTAGCGAAGAAATCTCAAAAGTCTTCAGGGCCTGGCGAACGGTAGGCAAGATGAAGGTATACATCCCCATTAGCAAGAGAATGAAGCTTCCTGAGATGCCAGGTAGGATTAAAGCTGAAATCGCAATTGCTCCAGCCAAGAAAACCATTACAAGAGATTCTGAGCCTTGGCTAGGACTGGCCACTGTGATATAATAGGCTAAAGCTGTACCCGCAATCAATGCCAGTATCTCCCCTACTTTCCATCCTTGTACTTGTCGAGCCATGTAGATGGCCGAAGCAAGTATCAGACCAAAAAAGAAAGCCCACAATAATTGCGGATGTGTTTCTAAAAGGTGCACGACAGTGAAAACGCCACCAATCACGCCAATCGCCATCCCGGCCAACAAAGTGACCACAAATTCACCGTTCGCCGCCTTCCAGGCTCCGCCAATCCCACCATCCTTAAAACCTTTGAAAAGATCAGGTCCAAGAACTGACTTGATCGTATCGATGAGTTCTTCGTATATCCCGGTGATGAAAGCAATGGTTCCACCAGACACCCCTGGTATCACTTCAGCGATGCCCATCGCCATCCCTTTTAACAATAGAGTAATCCGATTCATCATGTGGGCAAAGGTAGTTTTCTGGTAGAATAAATTATTGATTTTTATCATAAATTTTCTACCCATACGGCGAATCCACATGCTGTAGGATGGTTCCCTTGTTCTCGCCGACAACAACGGTCCGTTGCGCAGTACAATTAATTTTTCACTGCAAACTCATCAGGATAAAGCAGGTATTTTTTTCGCTTTTGTTTGAATTGACTCAGCTGAGGCTCCCAACTCTCTCTTATTCTCTGCTCCGACCACCCCGCTTTGATTTGTTCTTGCAGAGATTTCCCTCCAGCGAGCTTATCAAAGAAGTTAGATTTCAAGAAAAAGTCATCTTTATTTGGGGCATTTTCATACACCTCCAACAAATAGGATAGGTTAAGGCGAGCTTCCTGCCGAATGTCCGCCTCTTCTTTGATGGTTAGATCAAAGCCTTTACACAGTTTGTCTTGGTGCTTGGGATAGCGGGCGCCATCTTTCGGCACCGGGGTGAAGGAGAACTCATCTGAGGGATATCCCGGTAAGCCAATTAGTTGGAATTGCTTATCCGTTCCACGACCGATACTCACCTGCGTTCCTTCGAAAAAGCAAAGTGACGGGTACAAGTAGATTGCGCGGTTATTGGGTAAGTTTGGAGAGGGCTTAATCGGCAAAACATAGGAAGTTTGATGCGAATAACCAGCGCAAGGGATGACCTTTAAGTCACACTTCACCCCCTCTCCTAGCCATCCTTCGTCATTGACCATCGTCGCATACTCTCCCACGGTCATTCCATGAACCACTGGCACTTTATGCATACCGACAAAAGACTGGTAATCAACATCTAAAACCGGACCGTCTACGTAGTGCCCATTTGGATTAGGTCGATCGAAAACCATAAAGGAAACCCCCAATTCTGCACAAGCCTGCATGACATAGTGCATACTAGAAATGTAGGTATAAAACCGAGCTCCAACGTCTTGAATATCAAAAATCACCCAATCCACTCCGGCCAAATCTTCTGCAGAGGGCTTTCTTTTTTTTCCATATAGAGAAGTAATCGGAATTCCCGTTGTGGCATCTTTTCCATCCTTAATCTTTTCTCCTGCATCGGCAGTCCCTCGAAAACCATGTTCTGGCGCAAAGATCCTAGCGATGTCAAGTCCTGCGGCATGCAGAGAATCGATGAGGTGGGCGTTTCCCATTCTAGAAGTTTGATTGACAACGAAGGCCACCTTTTTATCCTTGATCAAAGGCCAATACAAATCCAAACGTTCCGCTCCTACCTTTAGAACTGGTGCTTGTTCAATCGCTAAACTACCCAGGGTAGGCTGTTCCTTATTGGTAGAACAATAGAAATTCAAGAGACTAATAATTACAACAAAAAATTTTATCTTCACGACCAAATTGTTTTAATCGGGTGACAAAAAAGAAGGAATATACCATCATTGATATCGAAACCACTGGAGGTCGCGCCAGTCGGGACAAGATCACTGAAATTGCCATTATTCGGCACGACGGTGAAAAGATAATTCAAACTTTCGAGACTTTGATCAATCCCGAATGCTATATCCCTTATGGCATTACACAACTCACCGGAATCACCCAGGAGATGGTAGCTGATGCACCCAAATTTTATGAGGTCGCCAAAGAAATTGTGGAACTGACCGAAGGCGCAGTCTTTGTGGCGCACAATGTCAGATTTGATTACACCTTCATCCGAGAGGAGTTTCAACGTTTGGGATATACTTTTAGCCGTAGACAACTCTGCACTGTTCGACTAACTAAACAGGCTTTTCCAGGACTGAGGTCTTACAGTTTAGAAAATTTGATTCGGCACTTTCAAATCCAAGTGGATGCCCGACACCGGGCTATGGCAGATGCTAGAGCCACGACTGATTTGTTTGAATTAATTCTTGAGAAGAAGGAAAACCAAGAAACCGCGGATAAGATTATCAATCTGGGTATCAAAGCCTCCAAGTTACCTAACGATATTACTTTGGAGCAAATTCATAGTCTACCTGAGGCTTGCGGCGTGTATTATTTTCATGATCAAGACGGAAATGTTGTCTATGTGGGTAAAAGTATCAATATCAAAAAGCGGATTGCGGAACATTTCGCCGATATGACTGAAAAGGGAACTCGGCTTCAAAAAAGAGTTTGGGATATCACCTATGAATTGACGGGAAGTGAACTAGTAGCGCTGCTGCTGGAATCCCATGAGATCAAACGCCTTTCCCCTGCCATAAATCGGGCGCAACGTATGCGCAACTTTCCATTTGTTATCCATTATTACTACAACGAAGCTGGCTATCTGTGTTTTGACGCGGCCAAGGTATTGGCAAAAGATCGTAAACGATACAAGATTATTGCTGAGTATCCCAAGCTAAGTCGAGCAAAGGGACATATTAGTCGTATGCTCTCCGAATATGAGCTTTGTGCACGCTACTGTAATATCCAAATCAGTCAGAGTGCTTGCTTCAATTACCACATCAAACAATGTCATGGAGCCTGTGTAGAAATCGAGTCTGTCGAATCTTATAATGAAAGAGCTGAAGAAGTTAAGGAGCGACTTTCCACGGTCTTCGAAGAGGATTTCCTACTTATCGATGTAGGGAGAACTAGCGAAGAAATATCGGTGGTAAAGGTGGAATTTGGCAAATACGCAGGCTATGGCTACGCAGCCAAAGAAGATACGCAACAAGGGCTTGAAGCCCTGCTTGATGTGATCAAGCCCTTTCCTGGCAATCCCGAGACGACCAAGATTATCCAGCGCTTTATGAGTCAACATCCAACCCTTACAACCTTGGCTATTACCTAAGTAGCTGGTAACTATCCAAATGTACCTCATTTAGCTGTCCGAAACCCGTCTCAATAGCTATGTTCTCACTATTTGAAAGCTGTCACGACCCCATTGATAAATTTCTTTAAGCCAATCTTGTCTCTGGCTCCCATTCTCACTACTACCAAATCCATGGACGGGATAATAAAGACCCGCTGACCAAATAATCCTCTTGGGTAGAACATATCATCTGGAACACCTAGATAACCCGTATTTCTATTATTATCATTCAGATCTTTTTCTTTCGCTTGATTAAGCCAAAAGTGCCCTCCATATATGCCCCCAGAGATATCTTGACCGGTGTCACTTTCCCCTTTTGTTGCCGTGTAAGCTACCCAACCTTTGGGGAGAATTCTTTCCTTTGTCTTCTGAATAACACCATCATGGAGGAAGAGCAATCCGAATCGAGCCCAATCTCTAGCCGTCGCGATACAATAGGAAGACCCCACCAGGGTTCCTTCTATATCAGCTTGGAAAGTGGCATTACACATTCCCGTAGGTTCGAAGAGCTGCTCGTGTGGAAAAGACCAATACGCCTCTAGACTAAGACCTTGTTGTTGAAAACAGGCTTGCATAACTCCAGACACAATATTGGCAGTACCAGAAGAATAGTACCATTTATCACTAGGCGGATCTTGTACCCCTTTCGTCGCGGCATAGCGAACCATATCGCGTTCTCGATAGATCATTTGAAATACATCATAGGGTAGATCATCTTCCGCCCAAACCAACCCACTAGCCATATGCAGCAGATCGTTCATATTAATGTCTCGCCAGCCACGTGTTGTAGGATTAGACAATTCGGGAATGTAATCCCGGATTTTGAGATTGATCAAGAATTGCTTCATAACCTCTCCATCCGATAAGCCTGATTTCTTGGTGCTCGTATAAAAGGCATCATAATCTCCAAACATACCTTTTTGGATCATAGCGCCAAGCATAGCGTTCGTGACGCTCTTGGTCATGGACCATCCCAATAAGGGTGTGTTCGCATGAACATCATCTCGAATCGCCGGAGGGTTATATACACTTGCTGTTTCCTCATTGTTGTATACCTCCCGAATGATTTGATCCTTATGAACAACCAGGACAGCTTTCGTGCCGCGCTGTGTGTCTCCAAGGTTCTCGAAGACGCCTCTGATGGCAGCATCTAGGCCATTAAGGTCTGGTCCAGCGATATCCTCTCCGCCTATAAGAAGATCGCCTTTCTTGCATTCTCGGTATGTGGGAGAAAAACGGGACATATCCGGCCCCCTGCGCAGTTTTTTTCTATCTCGCTTTTTGAAAGTAACGGTGCAGCCCATGCCAGGCCGGAATAGGACCTTTCTGGTTTCCACATCAAAAAAGATCAAGTTTAATCCGGTGATCAAGCAATCCTTTCGCTTCTTTACCTGAAATCCCTTAACAATCCCGCTAAGATTATGATGCCCAACGGCCTCCAAAAAGATAAAATCCTCCAATTTCAGTCGTTTCACCTGCTCCTTGAATTTCTGACTTTGGTATCTCCGCTCTACATAATGACTATCAGCGATATCCTCGCCGATGAAGGCTGACATCATGTGCAGCATATTGCCCAGAAGTTCGATGGTGCCGAAGATATCTTCAACTCCAATTTCCTTCAATTTCTGCCAAAGTGTCTCATCCAACTTTCCTTCCATATCGATGTTCGGGACTTTCCTATGCAGTTTGACATCGGTAAGATGTTCTTTTCTAAAGGCTAACAGTTGTTCTAGTGTTGATAAGAAATTTTCGTGAGATAGCATGTTTCGAATGGATTTAGATGTTTAGGCGATATCTTAAACATAAGAAAATCAATTCAAATTACATTAGAACGAAGGCACATACATACTTGAACATAATTATTTCGCCAAAAACAGTAGCTTTGCGACCGCGACAAACAAGCAGGATAGAATAGATAACAACCAACTAAATGCTTTTCAAATACCAGCTAAAAACAGCCTTGGTGAGGATGAGAATGTTCATGCTTGCCAAAAGCCCTTCTTTTATTGGCTTCTACTATAAACATCTTTGGCGTCCCAAGCCCAATAGCCTTGAAGCTGTATTGGATGACTTTTCCAAGTCAAATGACAATATTTTCTGTATACAGGTCGGGAGTAATGATGGATTTCAACATGATCCTCTTTGCAAATTCATCAAGCGGGATGATTGGCATGGCTTGCTTTTGGAGCCTCAACCTAGTGCCTTCAAAAAGCTGCAGTATATCTATCAAAATGATTCAGTAACCCCAATTAATCGGGCTTTAGATCAAGAAGATAAACAGCGAAAACTGTTCCGGGTCGCCTTTTCGGATGCGCGTTGGGCTACAGGCCTCAGTTCGTTCAATCGTTCGCAGTTGGTTGCTATGGTGGAATCGGGACATATAGCTAGACAATGCAACAAATATGGGATACCGATGCCAGAGGCGGAAGCGGATATTATAGGGTACGATCTGATTCAGTGTTCCAGCTTTGATACCCTGATCGCAGAAAATGAGGTAAAGAAAGTGGATCTGATCCACATCGATACGGAAGGATATGATTATGAAGTACTAAAACTCTTCCCATTTAGTAGCTTCCAGCCCAAGGTCGTCATATTTGAGCACACTCACCTCAGTAGTGAGGATAGAAAATTAGCGACAGAAATGTTGGAAAAAATGGGATATACTATCAGCAGCTTCGGAGCAGATACCGTGGCTTTAATACAGTGAGGACTATACTACTGCAATTGCTCCGCCATTTGCTGTTGCAGGCGCTGAGCGGCTGATCTAGCTTGAGTAGCGAAATCCTCATCTTGCCCAGCGTAAATAATTCCTCTTGAAGAGTTGATCAAAAGGCCCACATCCTTGTTTTGTCCATATTGGGTAACGGACTCCACTGTTCCGCCCTGTGCACCTACACCAGGAACTAATAAAAAATGGTCAGGTGCAATGCTCCGAATTTCGGCAAACTTTTCTGGATGAGTAGCTCCTACCACGTACATTAGATTCGAAGTAGAACCCCATTCCTGGGCTTTCCGCATCACCTTTTCATATAGTGGCATTCCTCCTTCCTGAGGAGTCATTTGAAAATCCTGGCTTCCTTTGTTGGAGGTCAAGGCCAAGAGGATGACCCATTTATCAGCAAATTCTAAAAAGGGAGTCACTGAATCAACCCCCATATAAGGAGCTACCGTTACCGAATCAAAATCCAAAGTCTCGAAGAAAGTTTTGGCATACATCTTAGAGGTATTGCCTATATCACCTCTTTTCGCATCAGCAATGGTAAAGATCTCCTTCGGAATATAGTCCATCGTCTTGGCCAAGGATTCCCATCCTTTAGCGCCTAAGGATTCATAGAAGGCTATATTCGGCTTGTATGCGACACAGAGATCATGTGTAGCATCAATGATCTGCTTATTAAACTCGAAAATCGGATCGTCGAGGGAAAGAAGATGTCTTGGAATGCGATTGATGTCAGTATCAAGGCCAATGCAAAGGAAAGAACGCTTGGCTTGAATTTGGGCAACGAGTTCCTCTCTAGTCATTTAATTACTTTGGTAAATCCAACAAGCCTAAACCGAGAGGCCATTAACTGCCTCTACACCAACTATCTGTGGCAACTGTCCTCTGATAGCTTGTTCAATACCAGCTCGCATAGTCATGGCAGACATACTACAGCCCTCACAAGTACCAAGCCACTTGATCTTTACGATATGATCCTCCGTCACATCCACAACTTCCACATTACCACCATCAACAGCCAAATGAGGCCTTACCTCGTTCAAGGCTTGGTCTATTTTGGATATTAATTTTTGTTTCTCACTAGTTGACATCTATTCAATTGTATTTTGAGCATTATGCTTCCTTCTAGCGAAAGGAGCTTCAATGTACATTTCCTATATCTAAGGTACAAAAAATTGCACTATTGAGTTTTAATCTGGACCATCTGAGTTGGGGCTTTCATCTCATTTCGAACAGCAACTTGCCTTGCCGTATTCTCTGCAATCTGCATGATCGCCTGTTGGGTAATGGGATGGTCTTCCAACACAATCGGCTTCCCGGCATCACCGGCTTCTCTCACTGCTTGCACCAATGGCAACTGTCCTAATAAGACAGTATTCGCCATTTTAGCGAGCTTCTTACCTCCCCCCTCGCCAAATAAATAGTATTTATTGTCAGGAAGTTCCTCTGGAGTAAACCAAGACATGTTTTCTACTACTCCCAAAATCGGCACATTAACAGACGGGAGCATAAACATATTCATGGCTTTCACGGCATCTACCACTGCTACTTCTTGCGGAGTTGTAACCATTACCGCTCCGGTAACGGGCACTGACTGGACCAAGCTCAGCTGAATATCTCCTGTCCCTGGAGGAAGATCCACCACGAGATAATCCAATTCCGGCCAAATGGTGTCATTGATAAATTGCTTAATAATTCCCGCTAATCTAGGGCCTCGAAGCACCACTGCTTGCTCTGGTTCAATAATGAAACCAATAGAGATCACAGGCATGCCATAGGCTTCTAGGGGTATAATCTTCGGTTGGCCGTACAAGGTTTCCACTTTCGGTCTTTGCCCGCTTAGTCCAAACATAGTGGGAATGGAAGGGCCGTAAAGATCTGCATCCATTAACCCTACCTTAGCTCCCAGAGCTTTTAACCCCAAGGCTAGATTGGTGCTAACAGTAGACTTGCCTACGCCACCCTTACCGGAAGCTACCGCGATGATATTTTTCACCTGCGGTAAAACCTTAACTGGGGCCTGGGCTGCCGGATTATTAGAAACCATGTGTACATGTACATTGGCTTGAGGATAAACCTCTTGCAAAGCCGCCTGACAGGCAAAATTTAGCTCAGATTTATGTTCTTGATTTAGGCTAGGCAACTCAATGGTAAAACTAATGTTGTCCCCTTCCACCTTCAAGTCCAATACCATATTCCTCATGATAATGCTCTGACCGGAAGTTGGGTCCTTCACCTTAGCCAATGCCTCTGCAACTACACTCTTATCTATTTCCATGCTTTTCAAATATTGGACGCAAAGCTACTAACAAAAAACGAAATAATATGCGCCACTTCTGGTAGATTACGGCCGAATAGCCGGCAGCAGATCTTTCCTCAAAAGTAGGTCTAAAAAAATCCTACACTTTTATAACCCATTTTCTATCCCAGCTGTTTAAACTGCTATTGGGAATCCTTGTAAAGTTTTACCAAAAAGGAATTCAATTTATCCTGTAAAAATCGGGAAAAGTATACATTTGCAGCCTATGAATGTATTCTACAATTTAGAGGATCTGCCGGAATTTAAAGAGGCTGTGGTCACGATTGGTTCCTTTGACGGAGTGCATAGTGGGCATCAGAAGATCATTCAGAAAGTCAAACAGCTCGCTCAAAAGGTTGGTGGTGAAAGTGTAATCATTACTTTTCATCCACATCCTAGATTAGTGGTATACCCTCGAGACAAGAGTTTGAAGCTGATCACTACGATCGAAGAGAAGGTTGAATTGTTCCGACAGTATGGCGTAGACAACCTTGTAGTAGTTCCATTCACAGTAGCTTTTTCGCAGCAAACTGCCGACGAATACATACAGCAATTTCTCGTTGGCCGCTTCAAGCCTCGTTATATTGTTATTGGTTATGACCATCGGTTTGGACTCAATCGTCAGGGAAATATTGACTATTTAAAATGGCATGGGAAGGAACTGGGTTATGAAGTCATCGAAATCGAGAAGCAAGAAATCCAGGACATTGCAGTTAGCTCCACTAAAGTTCGACAAGCGCTAGAAGAAGGGGACGTAAAGGCTGCCAGGCAGCTCCTGGGTCATCCTTTTTTGTTGAAAGGGAAAGTGATTCAAGGTCAGAAGATTGGAAGAACCATTGGTTTCCCCACTGCTAATTTGGATGTTTCTGATAAACATAAACTGATCCCTCCTTATGGGATATATGCCGTAAAAGTTTGGCTAGAGGAAAAAGCTTTTGGAGGCATGCTGTACATCGGGGATCGTCCCACCTTGGAAGAGCATACGCACCAAACCATTGAGGTCAACATCTTCGACTTTTCTGACGATATATATGGCAAAGAGCTCACGCTGGAATTCGTGGACTTTATCCGACATGACATGCGCTTTGAGGACCTTGAGGGATTGCAAGCCAAGTTAGCGGAAGACAAAGTAGCTAGTCAAGAAGCCTTGTCCAACTATGCTAAGCGCGAGACTCATCAATTGGAGATTAATTCCGTCCTACCTGAGGTCGCCATCGTGATTTTGAATTATAACGGGCAAACCTATCTCAAGCAGTTTCTCCCCTTTGTGCTAGAAAGCGAGTATGAAAATCTTAGCATCTATGTAGCAGACAATGCTAGCACCGATAATTCTAAGGAAGTCTTGTCCGCTTTTCCTGATATCAAAACACTGTTTTTACCAGAGAACGGAGGTTTTGCTCAAGGGTACAATGAAGCCTTATCACAGATCAATGCTGACTACTACATTTTACTCAATTCCGATGTGGAGGTCCGTCCGGGTTGGATAGCTCCGATCATGAAGGTTTTCGCAGAGCAGCCAGAAGTGGCCGTGTGTCAACCCAAAATCTTATCCTTCCACGAACGTGAGCGATTTGAATATGCCGGTGGTTCGGGTGGCTGGATAGACCATTGGGGATACCCCTTCTGCAGAGGTAGGATCTTTGGTAGCATGGAAGTGGATGAAGGACAATATGATGATGAAGCAGAAATATTTTGGGCTAGTGGCGCTGCTCTCTTTATAAAGGCTCCGCTCTTTCATCAGATAGGTGGCTTCGACCCTGATTACTTTGCCCATGCCGAGGAAATTGATCTTTGCTGGAGAATCAAGCGAGCGGGCTACAGGATTAAGGTCGTACCTGAATCGGTGGTATACCATGTTGGGGGAGGTACCTTGAATTACGACACGCCAAAAAAGGTATATCTCAATTTTCGGAACACACTTTACAACATCGTTAAGAATGATCCCGTGACTAAGATTCTTTGGTTAATCCCGCTCCGCTTGATCTTGGATGGCTTGGCTGGCATGTTATTCTTAGCCCAAGGAAAATTCGCCTTGATCGCATCAATTCTGAAAGCTCATTGGTCCTTTTTTCCTAAACTCCCCTATACCTGGAAAAAGCGGAGGCGTTACCAAGAAATGATTGATAAGATCCGTATCCAGTCTAGTCCACGCCTAAGTGCCGTTTATCCTCGAAGCGTGGTCTGGCAATATTATGCCCAAGGGCGTCAAAAATTTAAGGACCTTTTTTAGGATTATGAAGAGAAAGGACGCCATTGAGATTCTCCACGAAGATGAAGACATCCTAGTCATCAATAAAGGTTCAGGACTATTAAGTCTTCCTGATCGATTTAAGCCAGAATTGTTGAATCTAAAGGATTGGGCAGATCAACATTGTGGTCGTATTTGGATAGTCCATCGTCTTGATCGAGACACCAGCGGCGTATTGGTTCTTGCTAAAAATGAAGAAGCCCATCGAAATCTATCCCTCCAATTTGAAAACCGGGAGGTACAGAAGCACTACCTCGCCTTAGTGAAAGGACGACCAAGCACCTCAACTGGGACAATAGACCGGCCAATTGGGCCAAACCCACACCGTCCGGGCCGCATGATTATCAGCAAATCTGGCAAAGCAGCTCTAACCTCCTTCGAGGTCTTAGAACAATATCGTGCCTATAGCCTCTTGCAAGTCGCTATACACACTGGCCGTACACACCAAATTAGAGTACACGCCAAGGCGATTGGTTGTCCACTTGCTATAGACCCAATATATGGCGATGATAAAGGAATATTCCTCTCTCAACTTAAGGGAAAAGGGTATCAAATCGGTAAAAACCAGGAGGAAAGGCCCTTGATACAGCGATTAAGTTTGCATGCCAAGCAACTAAGTTTCCTCCACCCTGTTAATAGAAATGAGGTATCATTTGAAGCCCCCTTACACAAAGACTTTCGAGCTGTCTTGAAACAATTACGCAAATGGAGCATATAACTCCAATCTCTCATCCCTATTTCGTAGCCCCATAAAGTACATAAAACCAGACAAGCATAATTTTTCAGCTAACCGCCAGAAGGATTTAAATCCTATATTTGCGGTGTCGTATTAGAAGCTATCTACCCGAGGAGTTTTTGGCTTTTCACACCAGTTTTGGAGTTGAATACTGGAAAATCCTCTTAAAAAATGAATTCTGAGCATGGTTGAACAACAGACTACACAAGGAATCTTGGATGTACAAAAGTGGGATTCCATCTTTGAAGAGCGGCAGGCAGATTACCAAGAGGCAATGCCTTACCCACACGGTAAATTCGAAAACTTTCTAGAAGAGTGGGCGGCACACAAGGCCATGAATGCCTTCCCAAAAGTGAAAGATGCGGGCTGGATCCACTATGTGCATGTCAACGAAAAGAAACATGGGCTCAACAAGATGGATCTAATTCCATCCTTCTTACAAGAGGTCATCAAGGAGCTAAACAGTGACGACTTTGTTCGGTCCTTGAGCAAGTTGACGGGTATTCCAGGCTTGAAGGCCGATCCTAGTCTAGAGGGCGGTGGTCTCCATCAGAGTCAAAGAGGTGGGTACTTGAATATTCACGCTGATTTCACGGTTCACCCACACAAAAGAAATTGGCGTAGGAGGGTAAACGTACTGGTTTACCTGAACGAAGACTGGCTGGAGAGCTACAAGGGAGATCTTGAGCTATGGTCAAGAGACATGAAGCAATGCGAGCAGAAGATTAGTCCAATCTTTAATCGTTGTGTAGTTTTCAACACAGACGAAGATTCTTTTCATGGTTTACCGGAGGCCATCCAGTGCCCTGAGGACATGACCAGAAAATCTATTGCGCTCTACTACTTCACCGAAGAAGAAAATGTACCCAAGAAGCGGGCTACAAATTACCGAGCTAGACCAGGGGATGGGATCAAAAGTCTCTTTATTTACCTCGACAAACAAATGATTGCAGTCTATAATGTGCTGAAGGGCTGGCTAGGAATTAATGATGATTTTGTCAGTAAAGTTTTGAACTTCTTCAGCCGAAGAAAGAAATAGTATGGATAAGCAAGCCTTGAGACATTCAATCCTATTTGCCGTATTAGGAGCTTTGTTTTTTGTCTCTTTTCTAGGTGGGGTTCACTTGTTTGATTGGGATGAGGTGAACTTCGCGGAAATCAGCCGTGAAATGATCCTGACGGGTGAGTATACACGCGTATATGTAGATTTTTTTCCCTTCTGGGAAAAGCCCCCCTTCTTTTTCTGGTCTCAGGTTACTGCCATGAAATTATTTGGGGTCAATGAGTTTTCAGCACGTCTTCCCAATGCCATTTGTGGAATTGCAACACTTGTTCTCCTATACAATTTCGGGCGCAAACTGTATGAGCATCGCTTTGGTGTGATTTGGGCTGGGGTCTACATGGGTACGGTTTTGCCTTTTCTGTATTTCAAGTCAGGAATTATAGATCCCATTTTGAATTTGTTCATCTTCTTGGGGCTCTACTATTTTATCCTATTCTACTGGAAAAAAGACGGCTTTAAGGGTATCACGCTAAAGAAAAATCAGTGGGTCTATCTATTTTGGAGTGGCTTCTTTATCGGAATGGGTATATTGACCAAGGGGCAAGTAGCGTATATGATAGCGGCACTTACTTTCTTCGTGTATTGGGTATATCAACGTTTTCGATTTTATGTCAATATACCTGAATTCTTGTTTTTCACGATTGCTGCAACCTTGGTCACCTTTACTTGGTACGGGATAGAGACAGCTAAAAACGGCACCTGGTTTGTAGAAGAATTCAACCGATACCAGTATCGTCTTTTCAGTACCCCAGATGCGGGCCATAAGGGGTTTCCTGGCTATCATTTTGTGGTACTATTGGTGGGGTGTTTTCCAGCCTCCATATTTGCTATTCGGTCTTTTTTTAGCTTGCCCGAAGACGAATACGACTACCAGAAGGACTTCCGTCGCTGGATGAAGTACTTATTTTGGGTAGTACTTATACTATTCACTATCGTTAAATCCAAGATCGTCCACTATTCCTCCATGTGCTATTTCCCACTTAGCTTTCTGGCCAGTGTGGTGATTTATCGCTTGATAGACGGCAAGTTGACGCTAAATCGATGGATGAAAGGTGGATTGACAGGGATAGGAGGACTCTTTATTCTTGCAACCGTAGCTATGCCCTTCCTGGCTATGAATATCGAATTGATCGAACCACTCTTTAGCAAAGATCCATTTGCTAAGGCCAACTTAGAAGCCGCAGTTAAGTGGAACGGTACAGAGATTCTGCCTGGCGTCTTGCTGCTCACCATGCTAATTCTCTTCCTGCGTTGGGAAAGCCAGAAATCCGAGCAAGCCTATAAAATGCTCTTTGGCGGAACTGCCCTATTTGTATTTCTGACCTTGATCTTCTTTATAAAGCGGATTGAAGGCTACTCACAGAGAGCGGCGGTTGATTTCTTTGTTGAGGTTTCTGATGAAGATGCTTACGTCATGACTCATGGCTACAAGTCTTATGTAGACCTCTTTTATTTCAATAAAGCCAAAGGTCACGATCCTGATTTTGATACGCGGGAAGAAAAAAGAAATTGGTTCTTAAACGGTCCAATCGACAAGGATGTATATATCGTCACGAAAATCAACAAGACAAAGGAATTGGAAGCATTACCTGATGTACAAGAAGTAGGTAGAAAAAATGGCTTTGTCTTCTATAAACGGAGTAAAAAAACAGCTGACTCACCAAACTAAGGGCGAGGATCTTCCAAGCCTTCAAAATTTGTCTCTATACAAGCTAGAATTCTCCTATATAAAATTATTTTTGTTGGGACTAAAGGAAAGCAATGTTCCACCAAGGGAGAAGATATAAACAATACAGCAACGAGCAGTTGATTGCGGCTTATCGGAAGACGGAAGATAAGGCTGTCGTTGGTATGTTATATAAGCGCTATGCCCACAAGGTACTAGGACTTTGCCTAAACTACCTGAAGAATGTCCAGGATGCAGAAGATGCTGTAATGGAAATCTTCATCCATCTCACCGAAGAACTCAAAAAGCACGACATCGAGAATTTCGAGCCTTGGCTCTTTTTTGTTTGTAGGAATTTCTGCCTAAAAAGGCTCCGAAAGACCCTCAGCAAAAAAAATGAGGATATTTCTGAAATTCATGAGGATTTTTTTGTGGAATTAGGGGAAGAAAAGGATCATAATAAAGAGGAAGAACGTCTGGAAGCGCTGAGTGTTGCCATTAATCGACTCAAGGAAGATCAAAAGCGCTGCATTGTTCTATTCTATTTTGAGAAGAAATCGTATAAAGAAATCGAGCTCCAGACTACTTATTCTATCAAAGAAATCAAGAGTCACTTGCAAAATGGCAAGAGAAATCTCAAGAACCTGTTAACTGCATAATTTGAAGAAAATTTACACACCCCATGGATCGAGATAAGTACTTGAAACTGCTGAAATCAACAGACAACCACCAAGAATTAGACGACTTTACCGAAAAATCCCTGGAAGGCTTTCAGTATCTTCCAGAACATATATCCGCCGAATCCCTCCTAGATCGAATTGACCGCAAAATCGATCAAGCAAGTGGTTCTAAGAAACCCGCTATTCGCAGAAGACTACCATTCATACTTTCAATCGCCGCCACCATTTGCCTGCTGCTGTATGCTGGTTTAGGAATCATGTCGAATAATACGGTTCCAGCATCGGGGGACTTATTCCAAGAATACCATAGTCCTCTGCCTGTAGCCATCCCAGATAAAGGCATTAAGAGGGATCTCATGACAGCAGAAATACAAGATTATCTTTCGGAAGCATTTCGATTATATGAAAGTGGATCTTATGATGCGGCCAACGAGTTATTTCATAGAGTAGAACGCGATGGTACAAGTTCTCCTGAGGTCTTATTTTACCACGGCCTTAGTCTTCTCGCATCTGGCAGGACGGACCTTTCCATCGAAAAGCTGTCCCCTCTTTTAAAACAGTTGGCAGATCCCGCCTACTCTGAAAACCTACATTGGTACTTGGCTTTGGCCTATGTAAAGAGTGAGGATTTTCAACAGGCTATTCCTCTACTTGAATCACTGCAAAACAGTAGGTTTTACCAGCATAAAGCAGCAAATCTAATACAAGCTATCACCGAATAAGAAGACTCTATTTCTTATACTTCCTGACCCACAAAAGCAACAATGACAATCCAAGGATAGCGGCACCAGCCAGGTATATCGTTGGTCTAGTCTTACTATTTTGCTTCAGTGATATTGCCTGTTTATCGCCAAGATAGATGATCCCACCCCAATAGTAAGGATGGTGAAAAAGTGGATTTGTTGAACGTAGATAATCCTTTTTGGCTTCGTGCAACGCCTGGTCTTTACCCATGCCAGCTGTCAGGTTTTCATAGAAAAAACGCATTAACTCTGGAGTAGTCCTATCTCTAATGGGCCATAGTGTCATGACCAAGTTTTGACATCCAGCAAAAGCAAAAGCCCTTGCTAAACTCGCTATCCCCTCCCCTTTTTGGACTTGGCCGTAACCGGTATTACAGGCGCTGAGCGTGACGAGGTCAGCCAATAAGGATTGATTGAATAATTCGTAGGCATGTAAGAAGCTGTACTTGGAATCTTGCTCTCCAGCAGAGAATAGGAAACCAGATGCATTTGGGTTTTGATCATCAATCCAGGTGTGGGTAGATATGTGTAAAACGTTATGTTCTTTTGCCAACTCCCAAAAAGCACGCTTGGTGGCATAATGGCCATATAAATAGCTACCCGGATACTTAGCTTCCATCTCCTCTAATTCTGCCAAGGCCCCTTGCAAAGGAGCTAAATATCTTACTTGTTCAGTAGATGAACTCGATTGGTTCAAGGGAATAGAATCAGTGAACCCTGGGGAAACGCCCAAGATTGTACCGGCTTTTGCACCGGCCTGTTTTATCCTTTGACCCAGCAAGGCCACCTGAATCGAAAAGAAGTAGCGGACCTGGTGTTTCCACAGTAGAAAGTTAGCTTCTGCTACGGTTTCTGCAGCTTCTGCGGGATCGGTAAGTAAGGTTTCAAAGGGAAGGTACCCTAAAACTCCATCGGGAATAATAATTAAGGATTTCTGTGCGATCACCTCTTCTAGCGGCTTCAACAATAGCTCATACAATCGATAAGCCCATTCTTCGTAAGCGGGGCCTTGACTGAGCATTCCTTGCCGAAAGGCTCGAACACCATTATCAATCAAGTCAAAATCGCCCAGGTTTTCTATCCCCATCTTCTCGCCGCTCAGCCAAATCACGTATAGATTCTTCTGCCCAATAAAGTACTCTAAAAGCACTTCCTCTTTTCCTATCACCCTTCTTCTAATGCCCTCCAGATCTAGTTCAAAATTCTGGTATTTTAGGTCGAAATACTGTGGGTAATCCTCCTCCAGCACCTGCAATAAATCCTGCTGTTCTGCTCTCTTTTCAAATAAAACTTGCTCCCAGCTTTCCCGCAAGGATGGATCTAAATCACGACCCGCGGAAGCAATCTGGTTATTGTAGAAGGCAATATCGCCAAGTAGTTCCTGCTCTTTCGAAATTACGTTGTTGGGTATTTGTGTAAAAAGGTTTGCCTGAATGGTATTGAGCCGGTCAGCGATACTAGTAGCACGACTTCGTTCACTGAAGTATAGCGCTTGCTCTACCCATACCATTTCTCCTGAGTTCCGGTACAAGGCATACATTAATTCCATAGCATCCTGATAGAGGCCCAGTGCCGATTGAGCCAAAAGGGATTTTGAAGCTACACTGGCGTAACGTTCTCGATTTTGTTGGATTAATTGTTCTGCTTTTTGATATAATCCGACGGCCGCTCTTTGAATGTCTATATCTACCTGTGATGTTAGCATTCCTTGGTATATCCGACCTTTCAAAATCAGTACTTCCAGAGCCACTTCTGCATTCAGTAAGGTCTCGACACTAGGGTCTTCCAGTAGATCAAGTTCAGCTTCATAGGGAAACAGGAGTTGGTACAGTTTCTGAACGGCAAGTAGGGCTTGCTGATAATCTTTACGTCCTAAATGAGTGCTGGCCAACAGCAGATACAAGCTGGCATCTATGGTTGGGTCAACGGCTTTTAGGCTTAAGCCCTGATTGAGCGTGCTTAGGGCTGATGTCCAGTCCTTCTCCCTGTGAAAAAAGGATGCCTTGTAATTGAAAAGTCGTTTAAGTTCACTAGCCCAGCTCACCGGGTCTTTTTCTAAGAGACTAATCCAGCGATCGGTAAGCTCCTCGGCTTCCTCCCACTTCTGCTGGAGTCGATATAGCCTAATCAGGTTCAGCCTTGGTCCCCAGTTATTTGGACCTACTTCAATGGCTTTCTCAAAATTCTGCTTTGCGGCCGCGTATTGCTTCAGGTTTAATTGATATTCAGCTAGATTGTTCAGTTTAACGCTATAGTTGTAGCCCGCTGAATCAAATTTCAGGGCCTGCCGCTGGACACTAGCCGCCTGTGCATAATCTCCATTATTGGCATAGCAAATAGCAAGGATATTTAAGGCATCTCCAATGCCTGTATCGTATTCCAATGATTCCGAAAGCTGCAAAGAGGTATCCAGAAACGCTTGGGTCTTATCCCATTGATTACGTCTCAAATAGGCCATGCCAAGATTGTAGTAGGCATCCGCTCCCTCCTGAGAATTCTTACCTTTAGTGGCAATCGTGTAGTCGAAATGCCGTTGATAAGAAGTCATTTGTTGATCAAAATCGCCCGCACGAGAATAGAAAACGCCCAGGTTTTGTAGCAACATACCAAATTCCGGAAATTCATCTTCACCTACTTGATTCAGTACAATCGATTCAGCGCTTTGCGTGTAAATCAGCGCTGCTGGATAGTCCGCCACCACATAAGCACATTCGCCCAACCAAAGGTAGACATGAGCCAGATCAGGCCAATCCTTCTTTGCCTCTAAGGCGGTGATCTGCTCCTTGAGAAGCGGATATGCCGCTTCATACCTTTCCTCCGTTAGGAGTTGATCAATTTCTTCTAGACTAGCCCGAGGTGCTTCTGTGCTTTGTCCTCCTAAGGAGGAAAGCATTCCACAAACATATATCAGTGCCAGTAAGCCTTTTAGCTTTTTTAGCATCATGCAGCATCTACTTTCGAAAAAATTAATTTGCTTTGGGGATTGGTTTGCTGAAAAGCAAACCGTCGTTTGGAGGTTTCTTTCTATTTGGATGGGTGGTTCAGTACTTAAATCGTAGACAATTCGACTGCAGTTTGGAATATACAACGTTTTTTTGGCTTGGCATATCGGCTATACCGATAATAGCGTATTTTCTGATTCCGAAAGGTACTCCCTTACATGAGGTAGTGCACCTCCCCTATTATTGGTTGCTGGTAAAAACTGAAGAATCCGCTCGCCCAACAGGACAAAAGCACTTCTACGGAGAGGATTCCCGGCAGTACTATTTACTATTCCCCCCTCAAGAAACCAGTAAAAATAAAGATCGGGTTATCATTTACTTTCATGGCGGTGCTTGGCGATATGGTCGGCCTGAGTTATTCACCCTTGTAGCCGAACGTTTTACCCAAAAAGGCTTCATCACCGTATTACCCTCCTGTCGCAGAACACCACGCTTCAATTATCAGGATGTACGCCTGGATCTTAATAAGATGATCGTCTCCATTAAACGGCATTTTCCAGAGAGGGACATCAAGTTTATAGTAGGAGGAATGTCCAGCGGGGGAAATCTAGCCGCACATCTGTTTTACAACCAGAAGGCACTGATCAATCAAGGTTTTAGTCAGCAAGAATTCCTAGGACTAGTACTATTAGGGGCTCCTTTAGACTTGGCAGCTATGCCACGAAATACTCACGTCAGCAGTTTTGCCGGCAAACCCAGCAGTCCTCTCTTTAGTGAGGCGAACGTCCAAGTTCATGTTCAGGCTGAGGATCAACGAGCTGTCCTATGTATTCACGGAGAGCAGGATGGTTTAGTGCCCATAGCTAGTGCCCGACAATTCTTTGCCGCATTGGACCAAATAGGGAGTGCCAATGCAAAACGTCTACATCCTCCCCAGGCATCACACCTGGATGTGGCAGGCTGGGTCAGAAAGAACAGCCCTTTTCACCAAGTGATCATGGACTGGTTAGATGATTTAGGATAACAAACTCTAAGATTGCCTAAGGGCTTCTACCTCAGCTATCGTTTTGGCAATGGGTTCGCCAATAACCTTTGGTCCGTCGGCTGTAATCCACACATTATCTTCAATTCGAATACCACCAAAGGAGCGGTAAGCCTCTAAGGCATCGTAGTTAATGAAATCAGTAAATTTACCTTCGCTCCGCCATAGGTCAATCAGTTGTGGAATGAAGTAGAGGCCCGGTTCAACCGTAATGACAAAACCTGGTTCCAAGGCGCGCCCTAGACGCAAAGAACGCAAGCCAAATTGAGAACTCCTTTTCAATTCATCTGTATATCCTACATAGTCTTCCCCGAGATCTTCCATATCATGTACATCCAAGCCTATCATATGTCCTAGTCCATGTGGAAAGAACAATGCATGAGCACCAGCAGCCACGGCCTCATCCAGATCTCCCTTCATGACTCCCAGCTCCTTTAAGCCAGCGGCAATAATTTTGGCAGCAGAGAGGTGGACATCCAGGTAAGGTGTTCCTGCTGTTGACTTAGCGATTGAATCTTGTTCAGCCTTGAGGACGATTTCGTAAATTTCTTTCTGTTGAGTGGTAAATTGAGTGGAAACGGGGAAGGTTCTTGTAATATCTCCAGCGTAATGGTTTACGGTCTCGGCGCCTGCATCCACCAAGATGAGTTGCCCTTCTTGCAGTACATTTCCATGGTAGTGATTGTGCAGAATTTGTCCATTTACTGTTAGGATTACGGGGTAAGCCACGTCTCCTTCATGGGATAAGGCAATTCCTTCAATCAGTCCAGCGAGTTCCGCTTCCTTCATTCCTGGGCGAGCCTGTTGCATAGCTGCATGATGCATCAAGCGGGTAATATTTATCGCTTTCTCCATTTCCGCAATCTCCTCTTCCGACTTTGAAGATGCCAGCTGTATCACTCCTTGCACCAAGGGTACTGATGCGGCTCCCCCTAATTCACTTAAAGGAATTTGTAGCCATTGGTGCAAACGAATCTTATTGTCTCCGCGGTAAGGAGGTAGAAAATGAATCTTCCGCCCCGCTTTCTGGACGTCCGCTAAAGCACTAGGTAGTTCCGAAAAATCAGCACTGGATTCAGCAGCCGTTGAGGCGGCCATTTCTGCCAAACTAGGGAGGTCCCCCATCCAAATGACATGATTAATATCAGGATCCGTACCATAGAGTGTGGCGGTACCTGCATCAATGTCTAGAATGGCGGCTAAATGAGGTTTATCTAATCCTAAGAAATAGAGGAAATTACTGTCTTGTCGGAAACGATAGGTATTGTCGTGATAATTTTTGGGGCTTTCTTCGTTGCCTAAGAGCAATACAATACCGTGATCAAGGCGAGACAGCAAAGCCTTTCTTCGCTCCTGGTAGATGGTTGGGCCAAACATAAGTCGTATTTTGATTTTCGACTGCTCCTTGAGTCGAGGTGAGTTATTTTCTTTTATTTAGTTCGTCGCGAATTTGTGCCGCTTTTTCATAATCCTCATTCTCGAGGGCTTCGTCCAAGGCTTCCATCAACTTTCCTGTCGGATAAGTCTCCCACTTGTTAGCCAATTGCTTTTCGGTGGACTCTCCTTCCTCTTCCTCCAAGGAAATACCTGCATCTTGAAGGATGAAATCGTAGGCAAATATGGGGCTTGAAAATCTTACGGCGAGGGCTATGGCATCCGAAGTTCTAGAATCAATTTCCAGTTGAGTTCCATCTTCCTTTGCACATACTAATTTGGCGTAAAAGACACCATTTTTTAGATCAGAGATGATTACCTCCTTCAATTCAACCTTTAGTTCAATCAGAACGTTTTTGAAAAGGTCATGCGTTAGCGGTCGATTTGGCTTAATCTTCTCAATAGCAATGGCAATGGCTTGCGCCTCAAAGCCTCCAATGACCACCGGTAAACGACGATGCCCTTCCTCCTCTTTCAATATCACCACAAAATTATTGGATTGTGACTCATTCGTGGCTAAAGCAGCAATGCTAAGTTGAATCTTACGCATGAAGTCTTTTTTGTTGTAGAGTCGACTAAAACCGATCATTTCAAAATGCCAGGTTATAGCTAACTACAGGACTTTGAACATGTCAAAAGCATAGGATCTGTAGGAGCAAATCTGCTCCAAAATAGCTCCAATAGTAGCAATTAAACACATTCTTGTTTCTGATATTTCTCTGTTCACACAAGCCTTTGGGTTAGATTCAAGCCTGGGAAAGGCACAAAGAAAGACCGATTAAAACAAATATAGTATTTGTACCTGACATAAGCTGGCCACTAGGGGTTTAATTGCCGCTGAAAATGCTTATTCTTTTGGGGCAGCGGCGATATCCTTAATGGCTTGAATTAGTACATCTAATTCAGATCGTAAGGTGTAGACATTTGGGGTAATTCGCACCCCACTAATATTCTCCCAAACAATGGCCGTGGTATGAATTTTGTAGCCCCTAAACAACTTATCGTGAACCTGTCTCGGTGTCAATCCATCAATAGCCAAAAGGGCAATCGCACAAGAAAACCGCGGATCACTCGGCGATTCCACTCGTACACCTGGGACATTTTTCACCGCGTCTACCCAATAGTTTCTTAAGAACAGCAGGCGTTCTGCTTTCCGTTCCGCACCAATCATTTCATGGAAGTGGATGGCTTGACCAATTGCTTGTTCGATGGCAAAGGAGCGGGTACCGAGATGTTCAAACTTTCTAATATTGTCCGATTCGGGGTCAGGTGAGCCAAAAAGTGGATAGAGTTGACTGATTTTATCTTTTTTCACATACAACATTCCTGTGCCAAAAGGTGCACAAAGCCATTTGTGTAAACTTGTACCGAAGTAGTCGCATTCCAAGGCTGGAATTTGAAACGGCAATTGTGCGAAGGAGTGTGCGCCATCTACTAGCACCTCTATGCCTCTTTTCCGTGCCTCCTGAGCTATCTGGGCAACCGGCAATACTTGTCCCATCCAATTGATGATGTGTGTTAGGTGTACGACCTTAGTGCGAGCTGTGAAAGCATCCACAAATTCCTTCACAATGGATCCTGGATCATCAATCGGAAACTTGAAATTCAGCCATTTCAAGACAACCCCATCTCGATGTTCGCGCTGTTTCCAAGCGTTGATCATATTAGGATAATCCTGTTTCGTAAGCACCACCTCGTCCCCAGCCTTCAGACGCAAGCCAAAAATGATCGTTTCTAGCGCTTCAGAAGAGTTCCGATGAATGGCAATCTCATCGGGAGAGCAGCCAGCTAGCTGAGCCAATTGGCGGCGGATCGGTTCTCTTCCATTATCTAGTATCCGCCACATATAGTAGGTAGGCGTTTCATTGCTGATCTGATTGTATCGCTCCACCGCTTCTTGTACTACTTTTGGCTGGGGAGATACACCTCCGTTATTGAGATTAATGATGGCTGGACTTACTGTATAGGACTGTCTAATTTGGTACCAGAAGGTTTCATCATGAGCGAGCTGTGAAGCCTGGGTAGCCCTTTGCTCCTCTAAGGAATTTAAAAGAGCGTCTCCCTGCGCTGATTGGTAGAACGGCAGCAATAAGGAGCCTGCTGTCAAACTGGAAACAGATGACAAAAATTTTCTTCTAGATCGAGGTATAGACATATCAATGAAATTTCTCAGCTGGAACAGACCACGCCCCTTCCCTAGCCCAGTACCAAGGCCGCCTCCTTTTTGATGGCCAGGAGTGCAGTATCCAAGCCGCTGGTTTCCCGACCGGCATGATAACTCAAAAGCGCTTGTCTGAAGTCTGCAACGCTCGCTCCTTCTTCTATTTTCTCTGAAACCACATCAATAAAACTGACGGTGTCGTCACGAGCGGCTTTAATGATGGACCAAAGCTGCTGAGAGACATAGACCTGCTGTGTAATATTATGTTCGAATTCATGTTGGATGGCAAGCATTAGTGCCACCTTGTAGCCTTGTGGGCCACCTCCTGGATCATTGATTCGAAGCAAGAGATTGGGCACTGAAATTCGTTCGCAAAATAGAGACAGGCGTTCTAATGCTTGCAGTTTCAAGGGAATAGTAGTCTGCTGCTGCTTTTCTCGGACCTCTAAACCTTTGAGCTGCTGCTGGCCTTCAAGAAAGCGTCTCAAGAGGGTATTCACCGTCCAGAAAACTATTAAGGCAGGAATGGTCAGCTTGATGATTTCCAATATTGCCGTAAGCCATGCTGACATAAGTATAATTTTGGGCGTAAGATATATAGGCTAAAAGAATTCCAAAAGTTTTAATGAATAAAACCTTGCTGATATTGATCTTGTTTCCCTTTATACAAGGAACTGATTTAAACTTATTCATCTGGAC
>CAJXPD010000074.1 GCA_913057785.1 uncultured Lewinella sp.
CTTCCGAAGTCTCGAAGACTTCGGAAGTGTAAATACTCGCTAGACAAAGCCTTAATCAAAACAATATGAAGAAGTTTTTCCTAACTGGATTAGTACTATTTTCTTGTACGGTCTTTTTGCTGGCTCAGGACAAACCGGCCTTTACCAGTATGGACGTATTTGATCTGGAATGGGTCAATGATCCGCAAATCTCACCGGATGGCGACTGGGTCGTGTATGGCCGGGGAGCCATGGACATTATGACAGACCGCCGTACTTCTCAACTCTGGCTGGTCAAAACAGACGGCAGTTCTCATCAGAAATTGAGTCATTTAGATGTTCGGGAATCCAATGCTAGGTGGTCTCCGGATGGCAGTAGAATAGCTTTTACCGCTTCTACCGATCAAGGATCAGAACTGTATATCTATTGGGTAGGGTCGCAGAAGGCAGCGCGTGTTTCCCAGTTGTCTGCTTCCCCTAGTGGCCTTAGTTGGTCACCTGATGGAGAATGGATAGCCTTTTCCATGTTCGTTCCAGGGAAGGAACTGTCCCTGGTTAAACCACATAAAAAACCAGCAGGTGCGAAGTGGGCCGCGGCTCCGAGAATTACAACACGACTAAAGCATGAGGCGGATGGCTCCGGTAAACTCAAGCCCGGTTTTTCTCATTACTTCATCATGCCAGCTAACGGAGGTAAGGCGCGACAGATCACTTCAGGTGATTTCCACCACCGCGGTGCTCCAACCTGGACTAAAGATGGTAAGGGATTGTTGTTTTCGGGCAATCGGAATGTAGACTGGGAATACGATTTCCGCAATTCAGAGATCTACCATGTATCTGTGACTGATGGTACGTACAAACAATTAACAGATCGAAAAGGACCAGACCGTGGATTAGCCCTTTCGCCAGATGGGAAAACCATTGCTTATACCGGCTATGACGATAAGGTACAGACCTATCAAATGAACCATATTTACTTGATGAACGCCGATGGTTCCAATAAGCGGATGATTAAGAATCCGCTTGATCGATCTGTAGGAAGTTTGAGCTGGGCCCCTAACGGCCAAGGACTTTACTTCACTTACGATGATAAAGGAAATACCAAATTGGGGCATACGGATTTGGGAGGTAAGCCACGTAAACTGGCAGATGATTTAGGTGGAACGGGCGTAGCCCGGCCTTACGGTGGGGGTTCTTATTCCTTATCTAACAAGGGAGATATCGCCTACAACCGGACTACACCCTATCACCCAGGAGAATTGGCAGTTCAAGCTGCAGGAGGTAAAGGATACAAGATGTTGACAGATCTAAATAGCGATATCTTGGGACAGCGAACCTTGGGAAGGGTGGAAGAATTGTGGTGGAAATCAACGGTTGATCAACTGGATATCCAAGGCTGGATCGTGTATCCACCGGATTTTGATCCCAATAAAAAGTATCCGCTATTGATCGAGAATCATGGCGGCCCGATATCCAATTATGGCGATCGTTTTTCTCCGGAGATGCAATTGTATGCCACTGCGGGTTTTGTGGTGCTATATCCTAATCCCAGAGGTAGTACCAGTTATGGTGAGACTTTTGGAAATCTCTTATACCACAACTATCCTGGAGATGATTACCATGATGTGATGGATGGGGTCGATGCCATGCTGAAGAAGAACTATATTACTGAGGACAGCCTATTCGTTACTGGCGGTAGTGCAGGAGGGATTATGAGTGCCTGGATGATTGGTAAGAACAACCGCTTTCGGGCAGCGGCCGTGATCAAGCCCGTAATGAACTGGATCAGTAAGACCTTAACGGCAGATAATTACTATGGGTACGCTTATTCCCGATACCCTGGTCAACCTTGGGAGAATGTAGAGGACTACTGGAAGTTTTCGCCTATTTCCCTAGTGGGGAATATTGAAACGCCAACCCTAGTCATGGTGGGCTCAGCGGATATGCGTACGCCTTTATCCGAATCTAAGCAACTCTATCACGCCTTGAAACTCCGTAAGATAGAAACCGCCTTAGTGGAAGTGCCTGGAGCATTCCATTTCATCGCCAACCGACCGAGCCAATTGATCACTAAAATTGAGCACATTGTAGCTTGGTTTGATCGATATCGCTAACTACAAGAAAAGGATCAGTTTGGCCGCTATACATGGCCCAACTGATCCTCTAAAAACTTATGCCAACTGATTGTAGGGTACTCCCGTGACCTCTTCAAAGTTGGGACTTCTAGGAATAAATACTTCGAAAGTTTGAGTAGGTAGCAGTGGGATTTCTAAGGAGAAGTTCCAGTAATGTTCAAGTAGACTCGAGTCTGACTCTTCTATATTTCTTAAGTAGATCTTGCTTTTATTTAGGTAAAACTTTGCTTTTGCTTGAGGCGTGAAAGCACTTGGAGCATCAGACAAATCCGTTTGTTCACTATTCATGATTTGTAGAAAGGAGTCATCGCTGAGCTCATCTTTTAATAGGCAGTTGAGTAGTTGACGGAAAATCGTCTTGTTTGGCCGCCATCCGGTTCGAAGGTTTTCCTTTTGACGCTCAAACTCGTCCGACTCTACTAGGACCTCTAAGTCTGTCAAACCAAATTCTTGTCTGACTACCGTATCAATTTGATCGGCTAGTTCGATTTCTTCCTCGGCAAGGTACAGATCGTGCCAAGCATCTTCGATGCCATCACCATTCTTTCGGCAATAGGCAATGACTTGCCGATCGGGATATTCTTCGGAAATGAGCAGAAAATACCAGAAGTAGTCAAAGTCCAATTTTGCTTCCTTTGAAACTTTTGATAGGACTCCACCTTCCTGGGCCAAGTCTTGATACTGGCACGGGATATAGTGAATACTTGCGGACTTCAGAAAAGCTCTACTGGCTTCACGAATACCTCCAAATCCTTCCAACTCAAACCAATCCTCCCAGAGGAAAACTGTCTGCAAGGTGATGTCGCTTTCTTGATTGTGGATGCCGTCAGCCAGGGCTAGATACAAGCCATCCCGCCATCCCAAGCCAAATCCTGTCAGACTCTGTTCTTCTTCCTCTGCCCACTCCCAGTACTTTCCGATCGTGTTCTGTGTGAATTTCAAGCGGTCGACGACGATTTCGTCCAAGGAAGTAGCCAAGGCTAGTTCTCTCTTGATGAGAGATTTGCAAAAACCATATGCACTTGGGCTATTTATGCGGATGTAGATGACGAGTTGGATGGGTGAAAAGGCCGGGATATCCAAAAGAAAATGAAGCCATTCCTCTTCATTTTTCCAGAACTCAGGGGTAAGACGATGTTGATCCAATTGGGGATCTAGGAGACACAATTTTCCACTATTGATCCAGATCTTTTGCAATTGCTTGTTGCGGCTAACGTGCCAGAGGGCGAAGTAGCCCAAACTATTGTTGTAGATAGCTTGCAAAACTCCGCTGAGCACCTTTTCTAGGGTGAGCTGCTTATTTTCTTTAATAGCGTTTATCAATTGGTTTTGATCTATGTCCCATTGTAGATCAGGTACATCTAAAGTTTGACCTAGAATACCATTGACTTCATCATTCCAGGCGGCTGTAGGGTTGACTCGTTGCGATAGCCATCTTTTAGCTTTCGGGCTTATAGGGTAAAGCTGCTGAATATAGTTTAGGGTGGCTCTTTCTGTTGGGGTGATTCGGCCTCCGTCAGAGACTTCTTCCCAAATCTGCTCTATCCTTTTTTGGTCGATCGGTGCCTGTTGTGCTACTTGAGCGGCTAATTCAAGTAGCTGCCGGTCATATTTGATGCCTCCAATGGTTTTATAATAGGTCATGATTTAGGGTTTTGCCGGCAAGTTAGGTCCAGAAATACCGCCCCGCCTGCAAACTGTTGTCAACTGGGATTATTTGGAGGTCAGTTCGTATGAATCCCCCAATTAGGATGGCTGATTAGCCACCCCAAACAACATGGGGCGGCTAATTTCCATATGAGCAAACTGAAGGTGTAGTTTAGCGGTTCCGAAAAGCACCTAGCTTTTTCTTCTCCTTAATCGATAATCATTTATCCCATCTGCGATTTCGTAGCCAAGTCGCAAGCCCTCTGTACAGTCCATGCGCATATGTACACCTAGCGGTATTCGAGAAAAGGCATTTTCTGCCGCAAATTCTTCCACCGTACTAAAAGTCCTCGCGGCCCCCCTAAATTCTGTCCGGCCTTCGTGGGATCGGTCCGTAAAATTTACCTCGTTCCCCAAAAAGTCGATAAATACGCCTCCTGCGGCGGAAGCAAAGCAGGAATGCCCCGAGGGATAACTTGGAAAAGTTGGGTTGGGCCATGGAATCAGGCGATACAGGTTGGTTTGGAAATCTGGATCAATGTATTCATGGATAAATACATTGGGCCGCATCACCATGAATTCATATTTGTATTTCCAGGCCGCTACTGCAGCATCGTTCAAGGCAAAGCCTAGTTTGAGGTTTAGATGCAATGTTTCCTCCAAATTGAGGTCAAATTGATCGATTAGCTGACGAGCAATGGAAACCTGGCGAGCCGGCGGGCTAAAGGTTAGACCTTCCACATCATCACTCCAGAATTCTGCGATCCACAACTCTTCTCCATCTACAGCCTTTGCATCATTATTGCTCTCGTAGACTTCGAGCATTTGCTGATAATATTCGCTACTCGGGTCTTCACTGTAGGCGATGGGTGGGATGGCGGTTGTTTCCTCTGGGGATATGACAAAGGTTCTCACTTTTTCCCAATAGGGAAATAAGGCTCTTTCAGGTTCGGCAGAAAAGGTCCAATAGCCTAAGCCAGTTGGCGGGACATAACTATGCGGTTGGGGATCTAGTACTTGGGCTTCCGCCTCTTGATCAGTCTGACTATAGGCAATCACCGCCTGCGCAACATTTTCACCCCATTCGCTAGAGGCCTCCAGGTCTTGTGGCGAGGTCTGATTGCTGTATTGAGCATTGAGCTTGGTTTCTAGTTCATCGATCTTGTTCTCCAGGGCAGGATCAATGTTTAGAAGAAAGTGGCGTGTGCTTGCTGCGTAGCTGGCGTTTAGCGCGACCTCCCAATTGAGACGTTGACCACTTGCTGGCCTTCTGATGTTCAACCCTCGGAGACGTTCTTGGTTGGATTGAAAATCTGGCATGGCGGGAATTCCAGTTTCATAGGCTGCCAAATGGATGTATGCAATAGCCCGTGCTGAAGCATTGGGGCGCATCCCGCCAGCATATCGCTCAATTTCCAGGAATAAATCCATCCAAGCCAGGGCGATTTCACTTTCAGTGTCAACGAGTCTACTAGCGGAACGCTGATCACGCCCATCTTGGTTATCATTACGTAGTTCTTCGGTACCGGTATCTGACAAATCGAAGGGTTCATCCTTGGTACAGGATTGAAACAATAGAATAAGGAAAGCAAAACAAGCCAATAGCCTGATTTGGTGGTATTGCATAAGTACATTTTTAGTTTTCGAAATAGGATGTAAGTAGGACGACAACAGGAATCAGAGAATTTTGGGTAGCGAGTTTAAGGGCCAGACAAGGCACGAAAACCGCCCATAGCTGTAGGCTACGGACCTGTCCCGCTCCTCAGCAGCGGGAAGGCTCTGAGTAACGAAGTATGGTGATTAAAACCGCAGCCAAAAAATCTGAGTATCTATTGACGTACTACTTCAGAGTCACTTAATAAGTAGTGACGTCCGAGTTAAATGGAGCTCCAGCAAAAAGAAAAGGTATTGGTCTTGCTATATGAGAAGATTTTATTGCATAAGGCAAATGTTTCGCTATTGTACTCTATCGGGTTGAATTTTTTTCTAACTTTTTTGAAAGGAAGGATACTGTTTGGATCGGAAAAGCCCTACTGGAGAGGAACTTCAGCCTCTCCAGTAGGAGTTAGGTTGTTATTTTAGGATGACCTTCCCGGTCTTTAGAAAAGCCTCTTTAGATGGATCACTCAATTGCCAGGTATTATCAAAAAATCCTTCGGTCAAAACCCGTTCCTTGTCAAAAAGGACGTAGTCATCAAATTTCATCAAAGCAAATAAGATCGGAGGAGAGGAGAAGCGCACCCAAGGGCCTAGTTCTTTTTTGGACTCCGGCGCATCAAATATCGATATACCGGAATTGACTAGTACATAGTTGCCATTTCTTGGATACACATAAGCTAACCCGAGCTCTCCAGATGTATCATTTAATTCAATCGGCAATTCATCACTCAATTGCTGTATAACCGCATTGGTATTTTTATCCCCAAACAAAATAAGATTAGCTTCCTCTAAATCGGAAGGTCTCACTTGCTTATCCGTCAACACACGAGGAAAAACCATGATCCTTCCCATGAATTCTCCCCGATAAAAGGACCAATTGGCCGCTTGCTCTGCCGCCGCTTTTCGTGCTTGCAATTCTTCTTCCGAAGGATTATCAGCGGTGCCGTAAACATAGACATGACGATCCATGATCGCAGCAGTCATCGGACCTTCTTCTCCTTTACGCTTGGTGAAAGGCGCTTCTGCGTTTGGGGTACCCTTGATCCATCTTTTCCCATCTTTCATCACAGAAATCTTCCCACCTTCGGCTTTAGCCTTGACTGGCATACCATCTATGGTAATAAAGACTCCTTTGCGTTCTGAAAATTTCGGGTGATCGGCTAAGTTTAAGGTCAAGCCCAATACATTAGATGTTTTTATCTCGATCTGATTTTGATCCACAAATTGTGCATCTAATTTACCCGTTGCATTTGCGGGGAAAGCGTCTATTTGGACCCAGTAGGCTTTGTTGTGTTGGTAGGTGCCTGTACTAAATTTGACGTGAATGGGGTTTGGATTGCGAATAAACTGATCGAACCAGTCGAAGACCTGACCTCCTTCGTAAGCCTGAACCCAGCTATCATGTTGTACTCCAGGATATTCGTCATAACTCGTTCTAATACCAGCCTGTTTCATATTAGCGACCCATTGCTGGGTGCCGGCGGCTGGGACGACAGGATCGGCTCCGCCTTGGAAGAATCGTACGGGGAAATTATAAGCATTGGCCGCCTTTACTTCAGTGCCGGCGGGTGGGGCTGGACAGACCGGAGCAATAGCCGCCCACATATCTGGATAGCTTAATCCAATCCATAGAGTTCCACCACCACCCATGGACAAGCCGGTTAGGTATGTTCTGTTCTCATCAACAAGAAAACGGGACTTAACATCAGCAATCATGTCCAGCACATCTTGCTCTGCAATTCCTTGATATCCCATGGTGCCCCTAGCTAAGGGACTGGCCACGATATAATCTCGGTCCTTCCAATCCGGAAAATACCGGGAAGCTTCCACGTCAGTTTCTCCCTCTTTATTGCTTTTGCCAAATACACGTTTGAGTGCTAATCTGTGATTGGAACCAGCACCATGCAACATAACTACAAAGGGGTACTTTTTGCCCTCTTCATAATTCTTAGGAAGGTAGAGTGCATAGGGTTGTTCAGTATCATCAACGGCCGAATAAAAGGAGAGTACTTGGGGGCCGGACTGGTAGGTTTGTGCTTGCAGGTGGACTGTAGCAACGTAGGTTAATAAGCTAAGGCAGATGGCTAAGCTTTTGATTATGAGTCGGTATTTCATCTTGGAATAATAATTTTTGACTAAATTCAATCCTTAGCAAAACAAAGCAAAATGAAAGCCAATCAAAAATTAAAGCTCATCTTTTTGTGGGCTCTTAGCCTCTTTTTGGCTTGTGGAGAAGGGCCCTCTCCAGCCCTGTCTCCCGAGGACTCCATCACCCATTTTCAACTAGAAGAGGGACTTCGGATAGAGCTGGTAGCCGCAGAACCCATGATCGAAGAACCTGTAGCCATCACCTTTGATGCCAAGGGACAACTGTGGGTGGTAGAAATGCGTGGTTACATGATGAATATTGATATGGAAGGGGAAGAACTACCTAATGGCCGAATCGTTGTACTGGCAGATGAAGATGGAGATGGAAAGATGGATAACCGCAAGGTATTTGCCGATAGCTTAGTGATGCCACGAGCACTTGCCATTTTATCAGATGGGGTATTGATTGCGGAAAAGAAGCCGCTTTGGTTTTATCAGGATTTGGACGGTGATGGAATGGCTGATCAAAGAACCCTAGTTGATTCCATTTATGGAGAGAGTGGACTTCCAGAGCATTCTCCGAATGGTCTTTGGCGAGGAATGGACAATTGGTATTACAATGCCAAAGCCACTTCACGATACAAGAGGATCAATGGCCAGTGGATCAAGGAAAAAACAGAATTCAGAGGACAATGGGGCATCTCTCATGATGATCAAGGCCGCCTCTTTTACAACTATAATTGGTCTCAGCTACACGCAGATCTTGTACCGCCTAATACCTTGTCTCGCAACCCTCATCACAATGCCAGTACAGGGATTGATCATGGCTTGACCATTGATCGTAGAATCTATCCTGTTCGACCTAATCCTGCCATCAATAGAGGCTATATTCCAGGTACTTTGGATGCGGAAGGTAAATTGATTGAATTTACTTCTGCTTGTTCGCCCTTTGTCTACCGAGGAACTGGACTTTCGGAAGCATACCAGGGAAATGCCTTTGTTTGCGAACCTACCGGCAATTTGATTAAACGCAATGTGGTACAGGGTAGCGGATTCAATTTGTCAGCCTATGATCCCAATCCGGGAAAAGAGTTTCTAGCTTCCTCAGATGAGCGTTTTCGCCCGGTGGCGTTGACCTCTGGTCCAGATGGGGCACTGTATATCGCGGATATGTACCGCGGAATTGTACAACATGGGGCATACATGACGCCCTATCTAAGGGAACAAATATTGGCGCGAAAATTAGATCGCCCCGTTCGAAAAGGACGGATTTGGCGCATTTCAGCTACCGATGTCTCTCCGCAAAAGAGTACTGCTCTGGCTGGTCTTAGTCCGGCAGAATGTGTTCCTTTTTTGGCCCATGCGGACGGTTGGTATCGTGATATGGCTCAACGCATCTTAGTAGAAGCAAAGGCGAGCGAAACGATTCCCTTAATTGAGCAATTGGCAACAACAGCTGATACATGGCAGGGGCGACTACAAGCACTATGGACTTTGGAGGGCATGGGAGCACTAGAAACGAAAGTAGCTGAGACCGCATGGCTAAGTGACGGTAGTGATGTGGTAAAAGCCCAGGCCTTGCGATTACTGGAACCTTTGATGAAAAAGGATAAAACTTTACAGGCGCATATCGGTAAGGAGATGATCCAAGTCGCTGAGGAAACCTCACCAACACTGGCCTTGCAATTGGCGCTGAGTGCGGTAGCATTGGCAGAAGAGGAACGCTTGCAAGTACTGGGGCGTATCATGAATAATTATGGCGAGGAGGCATTAATCAGAGATGCAGTGTTGAGTAGCGCTTCAGGGCTGGAGCAAAGCTTACTCCAGGATCTCCTCCAGGGACCTAATTGGCGATTGACTGAAGGTGTCAAGGAGATCTGCATAGAACTATTGGCAACAGCTAGCTTTAAGGCGGGCCAGGTTGCTGATGTTGAAGCAATGTTGGCTTATGTAAGCAGAGGATTAGCTGCTCAGCAAAGATACGCAGATGTTATGCTTAGCGCTTTGGCCGTTCAAGCGGCCCTTTCACAAGATCAGCCGATTCAGCTTAATAGAGAACCTGATTTGATGCAAAGACAAGATGATCTCACTACGTCGGCACAGCGGCGAGTCACAAACTTAGCTAAAGGCTTGACCTGGCCTGGGAAGCCAGATGAAAAAGTGGCTTCGGTTGAGGAGCATGAATTAGGCCCAGAAGACCTGAAGCAGTTTGCTAGTGGTCGACAACAATACCTATCCATTTGCGCAGGCTGTCATGGTACCGACGGGCAGGGCATCAAACGTTTCGGTCCACCTTTGGTTCAGTCGGAATGGGTGCTAGGAGATCCCAGAAAACTATCGCTGATTTTACTACATGGGATGGAGGGGCCTTTGGAAGTGAACGGGAAGCTTTATGATGCGCCAGATATATTGCCGGTGATGCCTTCTCATTCCGTCGTAGATGATGCTCACATTGCTGCAATTTTAACCTATATTCGCAATGAATGGGGGCACCAAGCTGGTCCAGTTAAAAGAGGATTGGTGGGTAAAACCAGAGTCCAATCCCAAGGGAAAGTGGTGCCTTGGAAAGCGGAAGAGTTGCAACAACTATCCATGGAATAAAAAACCAAAGACTTTAAGCAATACAAAATGGAAGATTCAACATTACCAGGCATTAAACTATTCGATCTTTCTGGGCAAGCTGCCATCATTACGGGAGGCTCTAAAGGATTAGGACTAGCGATGGCAGAAGGGCTGGCCTCGGCGGGAGCCAGCATTATGATTGTCAATCGAAACAAAGCAGAAGGAGAAGCTGCTGCTGCCAAGATTGCAGAGACCTACGGTGTACCTGCCAAGGCCTATGCAACCGATGTGACGGATCAAGCAGAAACAGAAGCCATGGCCCAAGCCACTATGGATGCGTTTGGACGGATCGATATACTCATCAACAGTGCCGGAATCAATATCAGAGGAGCAATTGATGAATTGACGACTGACGACTTCAAGAAAGTAATGGATGTGAACGTCAACGGTACCTGGCTTTGTTCTCGTGCTGTAACACCCTTCATGAAGGCTCAACAAGGTGGTAAGATCATCAACATCGCCAGTACTTTGGGGTTGGTAGGCCTAGCCAATCGTACACCTTATACCGCGAGCAAGGGAGCAGTAGTGCAAATGACCCGTGCCTTGGGATTGGAGTTGGCATCTCACAATATCAATGTCAATGCCATCTGTCCTGGTCCCTTCCTTACCGAAATGAACATTCCGATCGCCGGCACTCCAGAAGCCAAGAAATTTATCGTAGGAGCCACAGCTTTGGCTCGTTGGGGAGAACTGCCGGAGATACAAGGTGCTGCGATTTTCCTTTCTAGCCCTGCGGCTAGCTATATGGTGGGCTCTATGGTCACGGTCGATGGTGGGTGGACGGCGAAGTAGCTAGCAGAAATGTTCATCTTTCCCATTGGATGTAAGGTGGTTTCAGACTGGCGCAAACGGGACCACCTCTCGCATCTGTTAGCTTGATCTTAGCTTGGAGTGGACTTTGCTTCGATATGACAGTATTGATTTGCTCCCAGCTTAGCTCATTTAGTTTGATCTTGGCCCGCCTAAAGCGTTCATCTCCCATGGAAGTCTTCATAAACCAAACTAGATAGAGGAACTTATCCCCTGTCTTACCGAACACGTACGGGCCAGTGAAATTAGGTCGTCCGTCCGTTCCTTCGGCTGCCTTTACTTCGATAGTGAAGATCTTTTGCTGGACAGTCATGGGGGTCTCATCCAGTACATCTTGTTTAAACTGTATACCAAGATAAATAGCTGCCCGGCCTTCGAAGGGAAGGCCAGGGAAATCCGAACAGGTCAGCTGTATGGTAATTAGTTCTGACATTAGCGCTACGGATTGAGTTTGATGGCATTGATCAAGGGTTTGGATGCCTGACTCAAAGATAATACGAATGTGACACTTTTCTCTTCTGTATCAAGAAGACCAAGTGTAACTTCTTCATTATCAACCAGCACAGTTTCCAATTCGAACGGGGCACCTTTATGCCAGCTTTCCAGCAACTGTTGATGTTCCTTTTTAGTGTTTTTTTCCAGTAAAGTTTTGGTGATATGCTCCGATAAGAAGCCTTCGACTTGCTCAGGATGCAATTCTTGGATGGTGTTTAAAAAGGCTTCTACGCTAAGCCATCTTTTCCCTCCGGGAAGCCCCCAGTGACTATCCCCTTTAGCGATGTACTCATAATCGCTCTGAAGTTCATCCTCGGCAAAGGCTCCAGGGACCACTTCTGCCAGATCAAATTCGAATCCAAGTAGTAAGATCCTACGGAGGAGATCGATATCTTCAACACCATCTTGGCTATTATTGGAGGCAAACAGCATATACTGCTCTTCCTTTAATCTTCCGAACGTAACTGCCACAAAACCTAGATCATTCCCTCCGGCAGATCCCACTAAATTGGAAGAAGGGGGCTCTTGTTCATCTCGATATTGTTGATACAATGCCTCCAACTGGGGATTATTCGACCGTAGATCATGGAGGTATTTGGTACTGCGATAGAGGTCCCCAAGCGACCCGGCCACTCCTCCGTTTCCAAAAATAGGCATGGGATTCCTTGGCCAGAAGTAAGGCGAGTTTTTGATTCCCAGAGCACTACTTCCGTAGCCAACGGCTACCATCTGAGCGTCCCATTTTGGACTGTCATAAAAATCAGTCTGCTCCATTTGTGCGGCTTGGAATAGCTCATGACAGAGAGACTCAAAGCTTTTACTAGTAGCTTTCTCCAGAATTAATGCCAAGAGGGTATAACCCGAATTGGAATACCTGTAGTCTTCTCCTGGAGCCAGTTTGAGTGGTGTTGAGAAGATTACCCGTAGAGCTTCTTCCTTGGTCATTTGTTGAAGATCAGCCGGGACATTGGGTTCACCTTTCTCAAGTCCTGGGTCGTGGTAGGCGGCCAAGCCCGCGCGATGCTGTACCAACTGAGCTATGGTAATCGATGCCTTGTCCTTTGGAACCTCAGAAAAGAAATGGGATAGTGTTTGCTTGCCTTCTAGTTGTCCAGCGAGAATAGCCTGAAAGATCAGTACTTTGGTATAGTCCTTCACAATTGAACCAAAAGGATAGATAGTATTCCTATTATTCCTCACCTGGTCTTCGATGTCCGCAAACCCTAGCCCTCGATAATATAGGAGGGTATCTTTTTCCATCAGCAGGACCGAACCTGACAAGCCTTGTTCTTCGGCTGAAATCAATAATTTGTCTAATTCAGCCAATGATCTAACCACCTGGGTTTTCTGCTGACAGGTGGTAGTTAGGAAAAGTGAAATGGCAGTAAGTAAAACAGTCTTGGTCATTTTTTTTTTCGGTAAAAGTGTTAGCCTTTTCTGATAATTTTCCAGAAAAAAAGCTCTCAAAAAAGTCTTATTTTGAGTTGAATCCATTCAATTACTTAAACTGCTCTCAACATGATCTGTGTAAAGGAGAATATATTCTTTGATCCGACTCTTGGGGTAATCCTGCATTTGCACGCCGGGCAAAATGAGGTTCCTGCCCATATTCATTTGGATGCAAAACTTGCTAACCTTTTCCATCTGTTGCTGCTACAAAAAGGAAAACTCATATCTCGACAAACCTTTGTGGATGAGGTTTGGGAGGGAAATGTCTGGGTAGGAGAAAAGGCACTAACGCGCAATATTAGCCGACTGCGTACCTTATTGAAAGAACATGGCTTAGACCAAAGCTGTAGTATTAAAACCCATCCCAAAAAAGGATATAGTATGGTCATCCATACCGAGGCTCGGCAGGCCTTATCTGTTACTAGGGTGGGAGTATCTAGCACAAGATCGATTTGGTTAGGATTAGGTCTGGTGCTTATTGTTACCCTATTATCTTCCTTATTCATACTGCGGGTAGAAGATATAGAAGAGCATCAGGTGATCTTGCAAGATCCAAACGGTTCTCCTATCTTCGAAGAGATCATTACACAAGACTAGCCCTAAGTGGGCCTACATTTAGATACTGAACCAACTTTAACATGACTGATCCTATTCATCAAAGGACGCTCGTAATCCTACTGCTCCTAAGCTCCTTTCTTTTTGCTTTTTCCTCCTCCGAGAACTCGGACCAAAGCAACAAAAGGAATTTACCAAACATCGTTTTAATTATGGGCGATGACATTGGCTATTCCGATATTGGTTGCTATGGCTCGGAAATCCAAACGCCAAACTTAGATCGCTTGGCAGAAAATGGCCTACGTTTCAAACAGTTCTATAACATGGCCAAATGCAATCCGACTCGTTCCACCTTAATCACGGGTTTGTACAAAGGGAATGATCAAGCTATCTCTTTCGTACCCTTGCTTCGAGATGCCGGTTATTCTGCTGTGATCAGCGGGAAGGAGCATTTCGACAAATGGGTTCCGCAGGATTGTTATTTTGCAGAGACCTTTGACAAGTCCTTCACTTTTTGGGCCACCACGGAATACTTCGTTCCACCTAGTGGAGAATTTCAGCGCCCGTTTTACCTGAATGGAGAAGAGGTTAAGCCAGGAGACATAGAGGCGGAGATTTTACCAAAATACAAGACGGATTTTATCACCGATCTCGGACTGAAATGGTTAGACGAGATGCTAGATAAAGACAATCCGTTCTTTCTCTTCTTACCTTATCATGTAGCCCATTATCCTTTGCAAGCTCGACCCGAGGACATAGCTAAATACCAAGGAAAGTACCGGAAGGGCTGGGATTCGATTCGGGAGGAACGCTTTGCTCGTATGAAAGAGATGGGGCTATTAGCCGAATCGGTTGCTTTATCTCCCGCCGGTGATAACACCAATAAGTTTAGAGGTAGTAGCCATGATGGATGGGATGATATCCGCGCCAAATGGCCAACCTATTACCCTTGGGAGAGCATGACGGCCGAAGAACAAGAAAAGAAGGACCTGGAAATGGCTGTGTTTGCGGCCATGATCGACCGGATGGATCAGAATATCGGGCGAGTGCTGGATCGATTAGAGCAGGCAGGGGAGATGGAGAATACTTTGATCCTTTTCTTTACCGACAATGGATCTTGTCCCTTTGATAGCAACGTATCCTTTGACATCCCACCTGGACCGGCCGAGTCATACCGATGCCTATCTCCACCCTGGGCAAATGTTGGAAATACCCCTTTCCGTCTATACAAGCAGAATGGGCATGAAGGAGGAGCTAATACCCATTTCATAGCCCATTGGCCCGCCCTTATTGAACCTGGCCAAATTACCTCGCAGATGGGGCATGTGGCTGATCTATTCCCCACCTTTTTGGAAATGGCTGGAATTGAGTATCCGGAAACCTATCAAGAAAAAACTACGCTGCCATTGGATGGCCAATCGCTCCTTCCGGTTTTTCGGGGAGAAACGCGCCCTCAGATTCCCTTCGTGGTTTCAGGTCATACAGAAAGGTTCCGAATGTACAGAGAAGGAAAATGGAAAATTGTACGAGAAAATGGCGGGGAGTGGGAACTTTACAACATGGATACAGATCGAACAGAAATTAATAACCTAGCTAGCAGTGAAACGGAAAAACTAGCAGAACTTGTGGCTAATTATGAGGCCTATCGAAAAACAGCTAAAAAATAAGGGTGCCGGTGCTAGAAGGGGTTGACCGACACCCTTTAGATAACCTCTATAACTTTATAAATTTATCTTGTAGTAGCAGATCAGTTCCGCTGACCTGAACAAAGTATGTACCGCTTGGAATATCTTGTATAGGTAACTCCATGAGGTTAAAACCCTCGCCCAGATCAAGGGCAAGAAGCTTGATGGTTTTACCTTGCGTATCCATAACTTTCAACTCCACTCGCTCCTGCAATTGACTTTCGATTTGAATGTTGATGGCTTGTGCTGCTGGGTTGGGGAATAATCCTAGATTGTTATTTCCTGTATCTAAGCCAGTGAAGTTGGTAAAGGTTTGATCCATTCTTATACCATCTGCACTTTCCACGCAGCTAATCAGTTCGCAGTTTCCAAGATCGCCTCCAGTTCCCAAATAGTAGTCCACCCGGCTCTGGGTGACGCAAAGACTTCTTCGATTGGCAGATAAACCGGAACTCCAACATACTTCCACAAAGGTATTGTATACCCCACATCTAATATCGTAGACTTCTACTTTAGAATTTACCGTTATAGATATACCATTCGCATCCGTTACGGTCAATTCGTAATTGCTGGTTTCCTCAGGACAGACAGTGATGGAATTGCTCGTTTCACTAGTACTCCAACTGAAGTTATAAGGGGCCATTCCGCCCTGAACCAGTGGAGCCAGTTCAACACAACTAGCTGGAGCATAGCCAATATAGGCCACTGTGCAGCTAATCAGCTCAACTTGTAAGGGGATATCAAGGCAAATTGATGCTCCTGGTCCACAATCGTTTTCAGCCGTCACGCAGATCTCACCTTCCGTGAAAGTAGCATCTAGGGCAATAGTGACCTGATTAGTCCCCTGTCCTGATAGAATTTCGACACCTAGCGGAACGCTCCAATCGTAGCTATCAGCCCCATTGATTGGGGCGATTGTATAGGTATTTCCCTGACTAACAATTTCTCTCCCCATACTGGACTCTGGTGTTCCTAGCAAGGCTAGGCGACTAGCGGAGGAAGTAGCTGAGTTTCCACAACTGTTTGTGCTGGTAACTGATAATTCTCCACTAACAAACTCACCAAAGTCAACCACTATGGAAGAAGTGCCTTGCCCACTGACTAAACTTGCACCTTCAGGTATCGTCCATTCGTATCCTGTAGCAGCAGATACCGCTTCAATACTGTATACATTGCCACTACTGTTACATAGACCGCTTGTCGGGCCATTGATAAAACCTGGAGAAGCCGGGGTACCTTGCACGAAAAGCTGTGTGGGACTAATGGATGGACTTTGACCGCAAGCATTCGAAGCTGCCACCACGATGTAACCACTAGTGAGGTTGTTGAAATCCACGGTAATACTGGTCGTGCCTTGTCCACTGGTGATCGTGTCGCCTTCTGGGACGGTCCAAACATAATGGGTAGTATTCGGCACTGGATCAATAGAATAAACATTATCTGAGGTCTGACATAGTCCAATGCTAGGGCCACTAATTGGGCCCGGAGAAACTGGTAAAGCACCATTCTCACTAGTCGAGGCGCTGGTGGATCCAGAGCACCCATTGGCATCCGTCACAGTAACACTATAAGTGTCCACAGTATCGACAATAATAGCGGCGCTGGTCTCACCGGTAGACCATAGATAGCTAGTGAATCCCAGTCCAACATCTAAGGTAGTCGTATTCCCCGCGCAGAAAGATAGATTACCAGATATCACTGGTGCAGGAGCCTCTAGCTCAGTGACTATGATATTCGTATTTCCGGTACACCCATTTTCATCAACAACCGTAACTCCATACGCCCCTCCGGCCTGCACTTCAATGGTTGATGCCGTACTTCCGTTGGACCACTGATATTGAACAAACACTGGTTCGACGGCTAGTTGACTTGAACTCCCCGGACAGAAGGCTAGATCCCCGACGATTTGAGGGTTAGGGGAGGGGGTGAAGAGGGCTACGGTGCTGCCGGTATTTTGGCACCCGTTGTCATCTGTGACGCTTACGGTGTAAGTGTCTGGATTACTAACGGTGATTGTTTGCTGTACGGAACCAGTTGACCATTGGTAGGCTGCAAAACCTGCTCCGGGATCTAATACTCGGCTTTCTCCTTGGCAGATAGGCGTGACGGGAGGCAATACAATTTCAGGCAAGGGATAAACATTAACTTCGATGCTATCGGAATTAACTAGACCACAACTTCCCTCTACGGTCTGACTGTAAAAGTAAATTCCACTTTCAGTAACAACAATGGAGGTGGTACTGTCGCCAGTGTTCCAAACAATATTATCGGTTTCATCAGCAATTAAAGTGATGGAAGAACCTGCACAGAAGTCCGTAGCTTGTTCATCCTGAACGGTAATTGAAGGTTGTACCTCGTTTGGATCCTCGATAGAAATCTGTGCACTCAAAAAGCAGCCATCTCCATCCGTGACACTCACTGAGTAAGTGCCTGGAGCGGTTATTTGAATGGAAGAAGTTGTTTCCCCAGTAGACCAATTGTAAGCACTAAATGAAGCGCTTTCCTGGTTTTCGCCAATACTTACGGCATCAATACCATTGAAGCCGGGGACAGCATCGGAAGCTAAGGCTATCCGAATTTGATTTACGGCAAAAGTGGTCAGTGGGAATTCGACTTCCAGGACTTGAGCTGGGAGGTTGACCGCCGCTGCGGTAGCGGTGTACACTGCCTCGTAGGACCCGGTACCTGGATTTAGCACCGAGATTGTATCGATAGATCCAGGATTGAAGGTCTCAAATACTTTAATGAAATTGATCGGACCAGTGCCTGGAAAAGATAATTCAATAAACTCTCGCGAATTATCAGCTGATTGACTGATCCATTGGCCAGGCTGGGCCCCTCCCGCTGGGAAAAGGGAAGGTGTCCCCAAAATCTGAACCTCGTTGAACTCTGTATTGCTAAAGAAAGAGCTGGATCGAATTACATCATTTGCAAATCGTTCTGCCTTTGCTCCAACGGAGAGGGTTTCTGTGGACCCTGCACAGATATTCGCTGGACCCACAATGAAAGGTTCTATGGGAGTCGTAAGTACTTCTGCATTGATCATCAATCGCCCAGGTAAGGACATCTGTCGGAGATCACTTCCGTCGACATTGGCTCTGAAGTAGGCACTGTCCTGAATATTTGCAGTTTCCCATTGAACGCCAACAGGAAAGACCTGATTCCCTGGGCTAGCAGATTGTGCTAGGCCGACATAGTAGAAACTATTGCTTAGGAAGGGTTGATTGGGAAAATAGAAATTGTGATAGTGATCCACCTCCGTCGAATCGGGGGTGAACACAGCTGAAGAGTCTAGCCGCATCCCGTTCCCATCCAATACCACGGCATATAGGGATTGGTTAGCGGAAGAGGCATCTAAATAGATCTGGGCAGCATTTACCCTGCCACATCCATTCATGGCTAAGCGACTAAGTATCAATCCAGCTTCTTCTCCAAAACCGGTATTGGTAACAGCAGGGGTCCCGTCTGGATAACCAACGATCGCCTCGCTTACTTCCTGTATCAGGACAGCTTGGTTGTTGCCCAGGATGCTTTCCCCTGATTGTACCGGTATCTCGACCAGGAGGGAATCCCTGCCTAGAACGGTCGGGTTCCAAATGTCAAAGGCAATAGGGGCAGTGCTATTGGGACTAAGACTTACATTCTGGGTATCTGAAAATCGAATACTACCATCTTGCTGGCTTTTTACCGTCAATTCTATGGTCGTATTCACTTGTTGATCACTATGATTTTTGACGACGGCAGAGATTGGACTCGGGCTGCTAAAAGGGGGCGCCACATGTCCTAGGGCATGTATCACTTCCACCGAAACAATGTCATTTAAATCTGGCGTACTCAGTAAAGTAGCAGGTCTGAGATTCGTTCCAAACAGTTGTTCTTGATGACTCGTCGCATCCAGGTCGTTAGGAGCGACTAAACTTAAGAGGAGCTGCAAAGAATCTTGGCCAAAGCTGCCAACTATTCGAGTATTGGCTGTGGTAGCCAAGGCACTATTCGGGCTTATTATAGAATCGCTATTGTTGGTATATTCCCAGGCAACATAAATACCACCTCCTGTATAGCTGAAACTTGCTATCCCATCTCCCTCAAAGGGAATATGAAAATTACCAATCGTATCTGGCAATAGGACCTCAGCATTGTGCACCAAACTCATCGGCTGAATAGCATTTTCCCAGCTTATGGCGTTTTTCAAGCGAAAACGAAGGACGTAACCGCTTGCTCCAGCAGCAGAAACCCAGCTGAGTGTGGCGCTAGAGTCAGTCATTACGTTGGTACTTAGGGACCCTGGCGGTAGGCAGGGAGCCGTTCCAGTAGTGCTGAAGTTCGGGCCGTTTTGGTAGACTCCTGTCCCTTCTTCACAGACGCTTCGGACGCGCCATTCATAGGTTGTGCCCGCCTGTAGATTGATCAAATCCAGTGAGTCCGAGAAGGAAATACCAAATAACCAGACAGAAGCCCCTAACGGCCGATATTGGATGTCATATCGGGTAGCCCCTGCAGCGGCGGTCCAATTTAATGTAGCTTCATTGTCTCCGGTTGCGGTGCCTTGTAAGCCCGTTGGGTCTGTGCAATCCCCTTCGTTTAAAGTGCTGAATGAAGCATTGATTACATCTGCGGTTGCGCTGCCGCAGAGGGTTTGAACGCGCCATTGGTAGATCGTATTCGGGTTTAGTCCCGAGATACTTAACTGCGTCTCTGTTGTCGTATTGCTGGTCCAGTCATTACTTCCAGCAATAGAATGCTCCACTAGATATTCAGTGAAATCATTGGATATCGGTGCAGCCCATTCCAACAGGGCACTTGAGCTGGTGATGGCTGAGCTTTGAAGATTAGAGGCTGCATTACAGACCTCTGGATCTGCGGTGACGAAAGTCGTCAAAGGAGAGAAAGCGGAGCTATCTCCATCGCAAATGGACTGAACCTGCCATTCGTATTGTCCACTGGACAAGTTTTCCAGTAAGGTCGAATTGGAGGTTGTAGAAACAAAGGTCCAGTTGGTGTCTCGTCGACTTACAGCATCATCTGTATTTTGAAGGTATACCTTTAACAGCCCTCTCGTCGTATCGGATTGAGCTGCAGCAAAGGTGAAACCGATCCCATTGATCGACATACCGTTGGTTAGTTCCGTTCCGAGCATTTCTGCAGGGGTGATGAGATATAAGTGCCTTTGAAATTGTAGAGCTCCTTGGGGAGCAATTTCTTGCACACTTTTCCCATCGGTAGGTAACACTAAGGCGGGTTGTCCCAATAGTGGAGTCGACAGGCAAAAGAACCAAAACCACAGTAAGCCCTGAAAGACTTTTTGAGAATTGAGCCCTAAAGATATAAAGGGATGTTTGTTACACATGTCGTTTGAATTAACTGGAAACTAGATTTCCGTACAGTTGCATTCACAGCTGCTAGAATCCCAGATTCGCATGAAATAAGACCGTTTTCTAACGATGGCTACTGCTGCCATTTACGTCTTGGTGCGTATGAATAGCATGTGTAAACTTCTCCCGAATCTCTGCCTTGATTTCTTCTTCGTATCCAGCTTCTGTATAAATGCGGTGCCAAAAAGGATGATCATTGAGATCCATGCCGGTTTTCTTAAAAATATCCTCGGCTAGTTTAAAGCCAGCCTCTAGGTCTGCATCCGTTAGCTGATAATAATGGATATTATCCGTAGATGGATGGACGAACTGTGCATTTGCTTCAGCGGCATGAGCTTGATGCTCATCGACCACTAGGGCATCATCTATCGCCTCATTTTCGATCCCTGCTGCTTCCTTGAACCCAGGTACCAATTCCGCCAAAATAGCGTGGGTTTGATTGATTTGAGTTTTTAGTTGTGCGATCTCTTCTTCTTGGGCTTTCAATTGTTGTTCTTGTGCGTCAACTACCTCCGCTAAGTCATTCGTGTTGAGTCCGATGGCAACATTAACTACACCGAGTGTTTTACCTTTAGACTCTTCCCAGGCTACCCCAAGCACTTTTTTATAGTCGGATGGTTTCATCTCTAGCCTGGATTTACCGATACCTAAACCATTTGCGTAGCCGCTTGGCAGAATATAGTCTCCCGCTTCTACCTCTCCAATCACCCGCGTTGGGATCTGCCCCATAAAAGCGACCATTTCATACTGATCTTCTGTACCCGTTTTAGGAATCCCTCCCAACACGGCTGGATTATGAGAAATCACCATAATTTGATCGGCTCCCTTGGTATCCTTAGTCACGAACCCGTTTTTCAATCCCACTAACTCTCCAGGCAAAAAGGTTTCCTGAGGGTTGAGTTTAGGTAAATATTCTGCGTAATCTTCGGCGCCGGAGGCAAAGGTGACACCAAATTCAGCTTCTACATTATCATCAAACAGGATTAAGTTGGCGGATACTTTAGCCAAGTCGGCGGTTTGCAGAACGAGATTGGCGGTAGCAACCACTAAGTTGGCCGTTTCGCTAGCAATTAGGGAAGGAATAGGGGCGGTGACACAAGCGCCCAGTCCGGCGCATGCTGTCGAAGAACTAGCTGCTGCTGCTAAGGCCACAGCCGCCTGGATCTCTTCTGCAATAGCGATGGCTTCTGCCGTAGCGGACAAAGCGATATCAGTTATCAAAAAATCTCTTTCCAACTTATGCCCCGCGTTATTAGCTAGATCTTCATCCCCGTCTTCTCCTTCAATTCGTCCAACGGTAGCTCCGGAGCTATTGACAAAAGTGATGAAATTATTATTGTTGTGAGGCGTTCCCGCGCCTACCTGAATGATAATACCACTTCCGTTTCCTGTGTTCTGGAACTTAGCAACGTGCCCAGTTCCCACCTTGGTCGCATCTGCTCCGGAATCGACCACTTCGCTTGTAGTCAGACTGAGTGTTTTGCCGATATTGATTTCGCCACCGATATTCACATCTCCTCTGATCCCTGCGCCACCGGCCACGATTAAAGCTCCTGTTTCCGGAGAGGTAGACGGGGTTTCATCCGTAACGATTACGGGGCCAGCAAAGGAGGTGTTTCCTTCAAAAGTAGCGTCCCCACCCACATTCAGGTTTCGACCAATACCCACTCCACCATTCACTACCAATGCTCCTTCTGAGGGAGTTAGGGAATTCAGGTCCGCATTATCTAGTAAAACATGTTGATTAAAAGTGGCATCTTGATTTACCGTTAGAATACCGGTCAAGAGGGTAGGACTCTCGTTATTGACGTTGAGCAGGCTATTCAAATCTGTTGGACCATCAACATTCAGGGAAGCATTAAGATCTGTAGCCAGATCGACGGTAAGCGAACCTGAAAGTAAGGTTGGGCTCTGTTTAGTTACAGTAAAGGGGCCATTATTCACCGTCTCTCCAGCTACAGTATTGAGAAATACACTTTGTTCTACTGTTAGATTGCCGCCAAGCTTTAGATTGTTGGTAATATCAATGTCACCATTTGCTTTGATTCGCATTCGCTCAATACCATCGGTTTTGAATAGAACATCCACGAAGTTGCGGGTACCAATAAAATGACATATGGTATCTACATTGTTGTTACCAATGGTTGTCCAGAATGGTAGTCCTGTAGCATTGCAATCTGATGACCTTTTCATTAATTGATCCATGACCAGATTCTCAGCTGAGCCAGCATGGAAGGCATAGGGCACCGCCAATAATTTGTTGTTACTAATAGTAGAAAAGAAACCGGCTTCATCTCTGATCGCCACTTCCATCCAGATATTATCGGTGGCCCAGGGGATCTGCTTGAAGGCCCCGGCCTCAATTCGTCCTTCTCCTACCGTAAGGGTGAAAAGCCCCAACTGATTCGTCAGCACTTCGTGTACTTCACTGTAATTGATGAGTTTGGGGGTGTTTTCTCCGTTCAGGCTAATCTTCAAGGCTATTCTCTGATTGGCTAGCACATTACCGTCAGCATCTCTAGCGACACCTTGATACTTCATGCCTTGGGGCACACCTTGAGCGATCAGGCTTTGTCCAAGAAATAAGAATACGCAACTCAAGAAAAAGGTTATTCTTTTCATGATAGGGATATTTTGCAGCGGGCGTGTACCCGCTCAATGGATTTAAATTAGGAAGTGGGTTATTGTTTACTGATTTTGTAGGTTTCCAAGGGCGTGCCATCTTGAGTACGAAACTGTAGAAAATAGAGGCCACTAGGATATTTTGAAAAATCTAGCTGCAATCCGGAGGGGGCTAAGGTCTTCTCAAGGTGTAGCATTCTACCAGCGGGATCTAATAGCCCTACGTGGATGAGCATATCCTCTTCCCGTTCTAACTTAATGTTGAGCAAGTCGCTCACAGGATTAGGGGCTAAGGTTACTTTGAGTTGATTTCCTGCCGCCAAGCTAGACGCTGCGGTAGCCAAATGAGGGAGCTGTGTGATCTGTAGCCTGGGTTGGTGAAACCCCTGCGTCAGTAGACCGTTAGGAGTGTTTAGCGTGGAAATGGCAAACTCACCTAAGGTCCATTCTATTCGGACCTTTGCTGTGCCTCCTTCTCCACCATCGGCAGCAATTACACTTTGACTAAGGCAAAGCACACTACTGACACTGATCAGCAAAATGATTATAAGTGAAATTTGGGATATATACTTCATTATTAAATGTTTTCAATATGGAATATTTGGCACACCATTAGCTACTTACTTGACGGGTAGTATTGCCGCAAGTGGGAGGAAATTACCAACCGTGAGATGGCGCAGCAGTCAACGGCTCGGTGCCTTGCTGTAGTTACCTTATTACCTTTTCAAAGCGAATAATCTGTTGAAAATCAAGACTTATCCAGGGGGAGTGCCTATCCGATGATCTGACTAGCTGGGGAGCACTTAGGCACGCGTTAGATCTGAGTTCCTGGAAGTATTGTTTGGGTAAATTACCGAGAGGACTTATATGAAACGTACTTGATATATATAATATCTGCTTATAAATATATGGATTTTTGCCAATATGCATACGCCTGCAGGGAACTTTTTTGAGAATTACTCAGTTATGCAATTGACAATCTTACTAAACTCGCGCACAAGGCGATGACATAACAGTACTTTGATTATCAACCTTTTGATAGCTAGTTTTCTTGATCAGAAGGAAATGATGAGTAATGATTTTGGTATCGCCCTTAAAATCTCTGATAATGACACATTTAAAAACCTTTCTTTCTAGGCGTCTCCAGCCCTTGCTGGTGTATCTTAATGAAGATTCTTTCATTATAAATATATCCGCTTTCTAATACTTAACATCCTTACATAGCTTACTGAACTGCTACATGTACCACATGTAGGAGGTATTACTTGCATGGTGTTGTGACGAAATGGAATGTTCTCCTACTTCAGTCCAGTTGACTTGTAGATCAGAGCTTTTGTTGTCACCTCTAGGATAAGCATATTGCTTTACCTATCGCCATCTGATTGAACCGGATTTCGACAGAGCAACAGAGCCTAAAACGTGCATTTGGATGCTAATTGATTTCATGGTTCAGCACACTTACGCGCTTTACAGAGTAAATCCAAACCCCATTTTTACGTTCTCTCTAAATTCTCTGACCCATGTTAACATTAATTCTAAAGGAAGATTGGACTTTTCTCAACACTAATCCTTATAGTTTCAACGGTACCGAAGATATCATCATGGATTAAGAATGGATCATATTGATTCGGCTATCTATGTATTAGTGTAACAGTTGTATTCGATTACAACATTCGAGACTAGTGGAAGCCATCTCATAATCTTTTTGGGGTGGCTTCTAGACAATTTGCTTGTAAGCAAGGATCTTCTTGGAGAGCCAGCTTTTGAAAAAGATAGGTTGTTTAGTAGCCAGCAATTCTTCCAGCTGAGCTTTGGAGGACCGCTGACGAGCAAGCTCCTTAATTAGTTGAATGAAGTTAGCTGAGGCTTCAGCATTATCCCCTTTTATCTTATTATTCCTTCGGATAAATTGTTCGAAAGAGCGGCAATAGTGCAATACTAAGTCTGTGGATTCTTCCAATTCTACATAGCATCGCAGACGGAGCGACCTGGCTCTTAGGTCGTAAAAGGCATTGGCGTAGGTAATATCTTGCAACTCTTCCAGGGTCAGCTCGAAATCTCCTTCCTCAAAATGGATCATGGCAAATGATATACGAGCTGCGCTTTCTCTCACAGTTGTAGGAAGGTGTCTTTGATAGGTCTGGATAAAATAACGGGCCCATTCAAATTGCTTCAATCGGCAAGCTAAATTTACGATGTTGCTGAAGTTAGTGGGGGTGAAGTACTGTCCCCGTTCTAGCATAGGGTACTGTAAACAAAAATGGTATATAGAGAAGGCCTCCTGCAGGAAATTTTGTTTACCCTGCTTGATCTGAGCAGACGTGAAATTTATTAAATGTAGAAATACAAAGTATTGATCATCATAGCTTAACTCTTGTTCCTCGACGACTTGGAAGAACCTTTCTTTAAGGGTAAAGAACACTTCTTCTCTTTGCTCTTTCTCTAACTGATAAACTTGTGTATACAGCTGAATTAAGGGACTCTCATCAGGTGGAAAGGTATTTCTGGGCTCGTTGACTATGCTGGGCAGGCCAGGGCTTTTCAAGATCTTCTCCCGATTCAAGAGCTCAGTGGCTAGGCGAATCCTTGCTCCTTGATAAAACTGGTTTAAAAGCGCCAAACTTTTCTGAGGTAGCGGATCATCCGGATTGAGCTTTGGTGAATTAGGATGGAAGAATTTGTTGCGGTACAACATCATCAATTGTAAATAAGACCAGATACTCCTTTGCTGTTGACCCTCATATTTTTGAATGAGTCGATCCGCAAATTGAAAGAAGGCCTTGTCCATTTTCCGACTCTTGTATTGCTCTAGGAGGGCAAAATCATAGGCAAATTCACTCTCTTTTACCTGTTTCCAGACCAGAAAATCCTTTAATAATTGATGCAGATCTGCCAAGAGGTTTAGCAGGCGCTTTCGGGGCGCTTCAGATGGCAGCAGCTTTGTCCTAGCATATTCAATATCCAAATGCTTTTCGGAGGAGAAGTCTGGGTATAATTTTCGCAAATAGTCAAAAGTTTGTCTCAGTAAAATGGATCGGGAGCGCTGCGCTTTCAAATAAAGAGAGAAATCAGCCATTTCCTTGGGACTGAGATTCTGGAGTAATTGGATGAGCAAACTATTCTTCATTTTAACAAAATTATTACGGGAAAAAATACAAAATTGTGTTTGCTTGACCGAATTTAAGCCTTGATATTCGTGTCGATTTTCAGATGGAGTGCGGGAATAGTAAGATGTTCGTTCATAAAAATGGCAGGAAAGAAAGTATAACATAGTAGACGACATTAAGCCATACTATCCGCACGAGATAATCCCTTTAACCCCAAAAAAACGCTTCCCAAATACGCTCTCTTAGTACATCCTGTCGCCGAAAGGGAAGTTGAAAGATTAAGGAACTCAACTTAAATGGCTTTACTCTTTTCGCAAAATCCTGGCTCTCTATGGAAAGCCGGGGTTTTAGTTTTTTAGGGAGCATAGGAGGGAAAATGAAGTGATAAGCCTGGCAGCATTAATTTTGTCAAAGAAGAAAAAATTATAATACCTTAGCCGCCTCAATACTGGGGGATTTATGTCATCATCTAACACGCTAAGTGAAAAGTATATACAGGAAAAGGCCATTCGATTCCTGAAGCGCTATTACAAGGCCAGTAGTGCAAATGGGAAGGTCTTTGCGCAGGCTGAGGTGAGAACACAGCAGAAGAAAAGAGCTGATGGATTGATTGCCTGGCGCAAGTGGTTAGGCGGAGTGGGCGTGGCGTCTATGGAAGCAAAGTCTGCCAAGACCCTTTCGGCTTTGGTAAAGCAGTTGGATGATACGAAGGTGAAACGTGATAGTACCTGGCTGACTGTACTAGTTGTTTTTCTGGCGGCTTATATTCTTTGGGATCAAGGCTTACGTGCCTATATGGAGCCTTTGTACGTTTTAATCCTTTACGGCGTACTGTTCTTCTTAGTCCCGCATATTCAGAAACTCCTACAAGGGATCAACCTCCCTTTTCATCAACGGATTGCCGTATTCGATCAATTATTACAATATCCTGCCAATGAGCCTTGGGTGGCTATCGGGTCGGATAGTGTGAATGCCAAGCAGTACAAGGCATTGAAGCAATCCTGCCGGAAGAAGCGACTCGGTTTGTTGCTAGTTCAGAAGAATGGTAGAGTGAAATTAGAGTTAAAGCCACGATACCTTTTTCCCTTCCCGAAACGCGATTTTCTTACCTATTATGAAAAGGGCGATAGCATTCGCAAGCAAGTTCAAAAAGGAAGCAATTGGAAGATTTGGACGCTCATTGGAACCAGCTCACAACTACGCTCTACGGTATCTCATTTTGGCTTAGCTATTGCGGGGTTCCTCGCTATTTATGGAGCCATGTACCTTCGTGAACGAACCCCCGAAGCCAACCCTGCTCAGGTGGAGCGACCCAAAGTTGAAGAAACCAACACGCGCGACCCTTTCGCTTTTCTAGATACGCTACGTGCCAACCTAAGCGGTAAACCCATTGGAACCGTTGTTAGTGACAAGCCAGACTGCTCTGAGGCCATCCTCGGCCCAAAATACATTATTAGAACTCTGATCTCAAAAGAGGAAAGAGCCGCCCAGCTTCGGGTAAAGGAATTGAGAGCTGCTGGATTTCCGGATAGTGATTACTTGTGGCTGCCTTGTTACGAGAACGAACTCGAACAAGCGGCTTTTGGGGTATACCCCTTTTATCCTAGAGCTAGCAAAGAGAATGCATTAGATCAGCTCCGACAGTTTTTAGAAGAAGGTTTGGCCAAAGGTTTAGATGTCAAGGAGGCTAGAATATTACTTGTGGAGTTGAAATAAAATTCCTAAATTGTAAGAAGCTCACCCTGGTAATATTCCCCACCCAATATTCCTTGAATGAAAGCCAATGCCTATGATAGCGTTTTCACTTCGTGAGTACCCAGGGGATTCGTTCAACGGTCATCCTAAATCATATAGCCTGAAACTACGGGCTCGTATGTCACGCACGCTCACGATCTTACTTTTCTGCTTTTTTGCTTTTTCTAGCCTGAATGCGCAATGGGTCGAACTCAGTACAGGAACCAATGCCTTGCTTAGAGATGTCCATTTCTTAGATCATGAATACGGCGCCGTGGTGGGAAACAATGGAACCGTATTGCTCACCGAAAATGCTGGGCAAGATTGGATAAGTATAGGAGGAGCAATTAGTGAAGACTTATCGTCCGTGCTGGTCTGGAATCGTGATACCCTATTGGTGAGTGGGCAAACATCGGGACTTCAAACTACTTTCTTGAGCACTAATGGTGGTATGGACTGGATACCCGTCAATGAGGCCATGGATGTCAAGAAAATGGGACAGCGCATCTTGAGCTGTGGACATGACACCTTCGACTGGAGTGATGACCAAGGGGTGAATTGGACACCTACCGAGGCAACGATAGGAGGGACTACCCTAATTTCAGAAATTGACATTGCCGATGAGCAAACGGCCATTGCCAGCGGAAATGTTGGTGGTTTCGCACACTATTCCTATTATGCTTACCGTACTATTGATGCTGGAAAAAGTTGGGAACCCTTGTATGTTTTCGACCTTCCCAATTCAGATGCTTGGACAGCTTCAGCCTTCCCCGAAGCTGACACCTTATTGGTCTTTACCAACGAACAGGTAAATTTTCTGCCTGGCCCTAACAATCAACTGGTCCGACTAACCAATTTCTACTATGATACACAAAACGGTATAAATAGCTGGCGTTTTTCTAGTGAAACAATCAATTCAGCCACTCCAACTTACGTTCATGATGCGGCCTTTGTGGATAGCCGTATGGGGTACATTGTTGGAGAGAATGGGCAAATCTATCGAACCCTGGATGGAGGAGACAATTGGTCTAGTATTTATGCAGGGACTACCAACTTGGAATCTATAGCCTTGATTGATATGGAAATTGCCTATGTAGTGGGTGCAGATGGGCTAATCCTGAAAAATGAAAATCTCACTTCCTCTATGAATCCATCGAATCCTGATCTACTCAAGATCTGGCCCAACCCAAGTACAGACTGGGTTCAGATAGAGGGTGTTGATCAGGCTAGTACGGATGTCTTCCTGTACAATATGAGTGGGCAATTGATCAAGAGATTGGCTTGGCAAGAAGGCAGTCCGATTAGTCTTGTTGACTTGCCAAAGGGGCAATACCAATTGGTGGTACAACTGAAGCGCCAGCGAGTTAGTTATCCCGTCATCAAACACTAGATGGCGGAGTAAAAGATGGGTAAAATGTGCTAACTTATCCGTGACCTTCTTCAGCATTTTCTAGGTGTATTTTATTTGTACCTCATTCCTTACCTTTGTGCGGTGCAAAAAAAACGAGTAGAAAGATTATATCCGAATTTGGTTTCGGCAGTCATAACTGCGCTTCAAGAAATCTTCGAAGAAGGCAGGTATGCGGATCGCGTTATTGAAAAAACGCTTAAGAGTAATAAGAAATGGGGATCCAGAGATCGGGCCTTTATTGCAGAAAGTGTCTATGAAATAGTACGCTGGTATCGCCTGCTGTATGCGATCGTTGGGAAACGGCCTAGGCGTGAACAAGAATGGTGGCATCTCTTTGGGATTTGGAAAATCATCCGAGGAGGTAACCTGCCCGATTGGAAGGAATTTGAAGGCCTAGATCAAGGCAGGATCCGAAAGCAGCATTCTGCTGTCAAATCCAAGAGAGCAATCCGAGAATCCATCCCGGAATGGATGGACGAAATGGGGGCAAAACAGCTTGGAGAAAGCTGGGATGGCATGCTGACCGCCTTAAATCGTCCAGCCAAAGTGGTGCTGCGTACCAATTTGCTCAAAACTAGCCAGCAGCAATTATCCGATAGTTTGCAAAAGGAGGGCGTCGTTTTAGAAGCCATTTCGGAAGAAGCCTTCGTCGTACAACAAAGAAAGAATCTCTTTTCAACCGAAGCCTTCAAACAAGGTTGGTTTGAGGTGCAAGATTTCTCTTCCCAACAGGTTGCACACTTCTTGGAGGTAAAGCCTGGAATGCGGGTGGTCGATGCTTGTGCAGGTGCCGGCGGGAAGACTTTGCATCTTGGGGTATTGATGGCTAATAAAGGACAGGTCATCGCTATGGATACGGAAGCCTGGAAGTTGAAGGAGTTGAAGCGCAGAGCCAAACGAAATGGCATTTTCATCATTCAACCTAAACCTATAGATAGTACAAAGGTTATCAAGCGTCAGAAAGAATCTGCAGATAGACTGCTCCTTGATGTCCCTTGTTCTGGACTGGGTGTCCTACGACGAAATCCTGATGCTAAGTGGAAACTACAGCCGGAATTCCTGGAGAAGATTCGAGGGGAACAGGCCAATATCATTAGTAGCTATAGTAAAATGCTGAAGAAAGGAGGTAAAATGGTATATGCTACCTGTAGTATTTTACCTTCTGAGAATCAAGAGCAAGTGCAGCGATTCCTGGAAGAGCATGGCGAGGGCTTTGCGCTGGAGGAGGAGCGTAGCATCTCTCCGGAGGAAGGGTATGATGGGTTTTATATGGCGCGCTTGGTAAGGAAATTGTAATGTTTAATGTTTAGGGTTGAGTGGATAATTGAAGGTAAAGTAGGGTAGTGCTAAATGAATAATGGTAGGTGGTAAGAAGTCCTTGCAGTCTAAAAGCTGTTTCTGATCAAAAATAAAGCGCTTAGTGTATGAAAAACCTAAAACTATTCGGGCTACTGCTCTTGCTACTCCTTTTATGCGCTCAGTGTAAAAAAAACGAATCTCCCCAACCCGCTCCAGTCGAGGCAGTAGTAGTACTCAGTGACAAGGTGGAGCTAAATCCTTCCGGCTATAGTCCTTTGACGGCACAGATTGACATTGAGCTCGAGGAACCGGTGCGAGTAGCGGTGACGGTAAGGGGTAAGAACGGAGCTCGTTCAAATATTCAGCATTCTTTTACAGAGCTTCAAACTCAACACCTCGTGCCTGTATATGGACTATATGCGGGGACAAACAATACGGTTGTTTTGAGTTTTACCGATGAGGATGGAGCGGATAGAGGAAGCAAGAGTTTTGAGATTGAAACAGGTGCGCTCTTAGCAGACTTACCAGAGATTACGATTGACGTACCGGAAAAGCGAGAAATTGAACGGGACTTGACCCTAGTTAGCTATTTTGGGCACAATGGGGAAGAGCTTCCGCAGAGGGTGTTTGCCTTTGATCAATTTGGGGATATTCGCTGGTATTTGAATTATCAATTTCATCCGATGCTTAGTGGTTTGTTCTATGACGTTGGGGTAGAACAATTGGCCAATGGTAATTTGTACTTTGGAGATGGTAGCCAGGATAAAATATTTGAAGTCAATCCTTTCGGTTTAATTGAGCAATCCTGGGATCTTCCTGGCTATGGACATCACCATGCCGTCCTAGAAAAACCGAATGGAAATTTCTTAGTAACGGTCAATAAATGGGGACTACAGACAATAGAGGACCATATCATTGAAGTGGATCGCCAAAGTAAATTGATCATTAATGAATGGGACTTGAGAGAATCCCTTGATCCAGATCGTCAAACCATGGTGAATAATCGTTCTGATTGGATTCATGTAAATGCGGTGGCTTTTGATGAAAGTGATAATACGATTATCATTTCGGGAAGAACACAAGGCGTAGTCAAACTAACGGAGAATAACGAAGTAGTATGGATACTTGGCAATCATTCTGGTTGGGACCAGTCAGGCAATGGTACGGACTTAAAATCCAAACTGCTAACCCCCGTTGATGCGGCGGGGCAGCCGATCAATGATCCGGATGTATTGGCGGGTACCAAGAAGCATCCTGATTTCGAATGGAGTTGGTATCAACATGCTAATAAAATTCTTCCTAATGGAAATCATCTGATGTTCGACAATGGTGCGGGTCGAAATTATTCTAACAATGAGTTGTATAGCAGGGCTGTGGAGTATGAGATTGATGAAGAAAATATGCAGGTTCGCCAGATCTGGGCCTATGGGAAAGCGCGCGGCTTGGAGACCTTTTCCGGGATTGTGTCGGATGCTGATTATTTGCCAAACTTGAATAGAGTCGTATTTTCCCCAGGGGCTATGGTGCAAGACATGCGTGCCTTTGGTAAAGTGGTAGAGGTAGATTACGAGACTCAAGAGGTACTTTTTGAAGCGACGATCACGCCTCCGATATCCTTTTACTCTATTACCTTCCATCGTACGGAGTGGGTGAACCTATATGGCAAATAGTTCTATCCAATTCAGTACTTGACTTGGGTGGGCAATTGTTTTACATTGCACCAAGAACCTATCTGCGATCTAAGACCGGCAAACTAATGAAGTATGCAACAAAAAAATGGATTGATCTTCATTTTGATCGGTACAGCGCACACCCTTCTAGGGATTTCTCCTTGGGCTTTTGGTAAGCAGTTTTCTGACTTTTCTTCCACCTTGTTTTTTCGGATCAATAGCGGGATATTGGAGTTTCCACTCTTTGATGGGCAAATGGACTATGAGTCCTTTGCGGCCTTTTGGTTTTTCTACTTTGGACTCCTGCTTTTTCCAATTGGACTATTGGTTCGATTTGTGGAAAAACAGGAACTTCTCCTTCCACGGGCTTTTGTGTGGAGCTATTTAGGAGTTGTTCTACTCGGAGCCTATATGATTCCGCTTTCAGGAATGACCTTCTTTATGTTGCCTCATGCCTTATTGATGGTGTGGCAGCTTAAGCGAAATCAACTTAGGCCAGTATAAGAGGTGGGATGGCATTCCGTAAAAGAAAGAAGCCGGAGGTCGAGCTCTTCTAAGAATCATAACATCCGGCTTCCTGGTTATTTATAGCGGTTGTTAGGACAGATCCAATTCGATGACTAGATCGTCTTGTTCTACTAAACTCTTTTGCTTTAGATGGACTTTCTTCACCGTGCCAGCGACAGGAGAAGTAATGGTACTTTCCATTTTCATGGCTTCGATGATGAACAGCGGTGTGTTCTCTTCAATTTCATCACCCTCTTTTACCAGAATCTTAGACAAACTGCCTTGGAGCGGAGCACCAATCTCCTGATCCCCAACGGCTTTACGATTTGCCACGACTTCAGATTTTTCGTTGAGATCACGTACTGGAACAGAGCGAGTTTGACCATTCAATTGGAAAATCACCAGGCGATTTCCTAAATCATCCGGCTCAGTCATATTGAGATACTTGATCAACACATTCTTTCCAGGGGAAAGACTGACGATGATCTCCTCATTGGGTTCTAAGCCATAGAAAAAGGCGGGCGTCGGTAAGTTTCTGACCGCTCCGAAGTTGTCAAAGTGCTGGCAGTAATCCTGGTATACTTTAGGGTATAGCTTGTAGGATAAGAAGTCATTTAACTCCTGGTCATCCCCAAAATCATTTTGGAAAGTCTTTAATTCTTCTTCGAATTGAATCGGTTCCAAGTGTGCATTGGGCTTATCCGTGTAGGGCTCTTCTCCCTTGAGGACCAAAGACTGGAATTCTGCGGGAAATCCTCCCTCGATCTGCCCCAAATCACCCCTCATCAAGGCCTTGACACTATCAGGGAAGGCCAAAGTCTTACCTCTTTTGAGTACATCCTCCTTGCTCAAGCCATTAGAGGTCATGAACATTGCCATGTCTCCGACCACCTTCGAAGAAGGAGTTACCTTTATTATGTTTCCAAATAGTTCGTTGGCCGCTTTGTAGTTGGCCTTTATGGTTTCAAACTGATCTTCTAATCCTAGTCCTCTAGCTTGTGGGCGGAGGTTAGAGTATTGACCCCCGGGAATCTCATGCTCATATACATCAGCCGAACCGGCCCGTAATTCCGTTTCGAAAGGATAGTAGTATTTTCTAACCGCTTCCCAATAGTTGGAGTATTGGTTTAAAGAGGGCAGGTTGATCGGATTTTCACGCTCATGCCCCTGCATCATGGCTACCACGGAATTGAAGTTGGGCTGAGCCGTTAATCCAGACAGCGCACTAATCGATACATCCACTACATCAACTCCCGCCTCAATGGCTTTTAGATAGGTAGCAGATTGGATAGAGGAAGTATCATGGGTATGCAAATGAATAGGAGCCTCGATATGTTCCTTTAAGGCGCCGATAAGTTTTTCAGCAGCTAGGGGTCGTAGCAAACCGGCCATGTCTTTGATGGCAATGATGTGTGCACCTTCATCTTCCAAGCGTCTTGCCAAGTCTACATAGTATTGCAAACTAAACTTATCATGAGCAGGGTTGAGGATATCACCGGTGTAGCATAGACAAGCTTCGGCAATGGAGTTGGTTTCCTCTCGAACGGTTCTGATACTGGTTTTCATCGCTTCGATCCAATTCAAAGAGTCGAAGATTCGGAAGATATCGATGCCTGTCTCAGCGGCCTGTACGATGAACTTCTCGATCAAGTTATCTGGGTAAGCGGTGTAGCCTACGGCATTAGAGCCGCGTAATAGCATCTGCAGCAGCATGTTAGGCATCGCCGCACGCAGGTCTTCCAGACGCTGCCAAGGACATTCCTTCAAGAATCGTAGCGAAACATCGAAGGTGGCTCCTCCCCAAACTTCCATCGAGAAGATATCGCTGCCATGCTTTCGGGCAAAGCTCTCTGCCACTTCTAGCATATCATAGGTACGCATTCGCGTAGCTAGGAGTGACTGATGGCCATCCCGGAAAGTAGTATCCGTATAGTGTATCTTCTTTTCCGATTTCAGCCACTTGGCAAAATCGACTGGCCCTAGTTCATTCAACTTATCCTTCATCCCCTTAGGATATTCCTGGGTATAATCTACCGATGGCACAATCGGCTTAAGGAATACCTTGTTCTTATCCTTGAACTTCACATCCGGATTATTATTGACAATCACATTTGCCAAATAGCGAAGCATCTTAGTGCCGCGGTCTTGCCAGTTGGGTGGAGTGAGTAGTTCGGGATGATCTTTAATGAAATTGACCGTGGCAGCTCCGTTTTGGAAGGTCTCGTTATTGAGGAGATTGAGTAGAAAGCCAATGTTGGTTTTTACGCCGCGGATTCGAAATTCACGCAAGGCTCTATGTAGTCGCCTCGAAGATCCCTTCATAGTTCGGCCCCAAGCCGTAACCTTTACCAACATACTGTCGAAGAAAGGAGAAATCTTAGCGCCTGGATAAGCACTACCCGCATCCAGACGGATACCCATGCCCGAGGCACTACGGTAGGCAATCAAGGTGCCGTAATCTGGTTTGAAGTCCAAAGATGGATCCTCGGTAGTTACCCGGCACTGGATCGCACAGCCATTGATCTTGACATCATCTTGGCTGCGAATAAAGATCGTTTTGTGTTCCAAGGGATAACCCATGGCAATAAGGATCTGGCTTCTAACGATATCTACTCCCGTAATTTCTTCCGTGATGGTATGTTCCACTTGTACACGAGGGTTCACCTCGATGAAGTAGATATTCTCCGCTTGATCTACCAAGAATTCGACGGTACCTGCATGACTATAATCAACTTCTCTTGCCAATCGCAAGGCATATTCATATAACTTATCCTTGGTTTCTTGTTTGATGGTAACACAAGGAGCTATTTCTACCACCTTTTGGAACCGTCGCTGCACAGAGCAATCCCGCTCAAACAGGTGGACTATATTTCCGTACTTATCTCCAAGGATCTGAACTTCGATATGTTTAGGATTCTCAATGAATTTTTCCAGGAATACAGTATCGTCTCCAAAAGCCGTTTTTGCTTCTCCTCTCGCTTCGTTATATTCCTGCACCAACTGCTGATCATCCCGGACCACTCGCATTCCACGACCACCACCTCCTGCAGCGGCTTTAATAATCACAGGATAGCCAATATGTCGCGCTTCCCGCAAAGCTATTTCTTCCGAAAGCAATGGCTCCCGGCTGTCTTCGATTAACGGGACTTGCGCTTGTCTAGCCAGTTTCTTGGCAGATACCTTATCTCCTAGGCGATCCATTACTTCTGGATCTGGTCCAATAAACACCACTCCTTCTTCTCGACAGCGACGTGCAAAGTGGACATTTTCACTTAAAAAACCATAACCTGGGTGAATCGCGTCTACATCGTGTTCTTTCGCTACACGTAGTAAGGCATCAATGTCTAGATAAGGCTTTAACGGGTCATCCTCAGCTCCAATTTGATAGGCTTCATCTGCCTTGTAACGGTGAAGAGAATACCTGTCTTCGTACGTATATATCGCAACGGTTCTCAGGTTTAATTCGCTGGCTGCTCTTAATATCCTGATTGCAATCTCTCCACGATTGGCGACAAGGATCTTCTTGAATCTATTGACATTGGCTGTCATATTTCAATCTGGTTTAAACGTGAAAAATGCAAATTTGGAGGATGGTTAGGCAGGTTTCGGAGGCCAAATATAGTTTAAAGTCAACAGAATTGAGATTAGTCACCGAAGATTCTCATAAAATCAACAGCATCGTGTTGTATGTCCCCTGTAGAGGTGATGTAGGGGTATAGAAGGAGGTTCCTATGCTTGTAAATTTTAATTTCACGATCGAATACAACTTTAAAATTTTATTTCCAAATTAACCTTAATAGTATGAAAAAAGTTTCTACCTGGACTCTAATTGGACTTTTATTCTGTTGCCTAAACTTCTCTTACGCCCAACGCAATTGTGGTGCTATGGAGCACCTAGAAAATCAGCTACTGCAAAATCCTTCCTTACAATTCAACATGGATCAGATCGAGCAACACACCCGGAACTTCATCAAGCGGGGTGAGCACAATCAAAAGGCCTTAATCACAATTCCTGTAGTTGTGCATGTGGTCTACAACGGATCTGCGGAGAATGTAAGTGATGCGCAAATTCAATCTCAGATCGATGTGCTAAATGAAGATTTCCGTCGATTGAACTCCGACGCTAGCAATACCCCAAGCATCTTTGCTGGAGTAGCTTCAGATGTCGAGATCGAATTTTGCTTAGCTTCTGTGGATCCCGATGGTAATTCCACGAATGGTATCACTAGAACTCCGACTTCAAAGCGTTCTTTTAGAACAAATGACGATGTGAAGAAGGATAATAAGGGCGGTAAAAGCCCATGGCCTGCCGCAGACTATATGAATATGTGGGTCTGCGATATTTCAAGTGGAATCCTAGGTTATGCTCAGTTCCCAGGAGGACCAGCAGCTACTGATGGCATCGTAGTGGACTATTTGTACTTTGGTACTATTGGTACGGCTACCGCTCCATTTAATCTGGGTCGTACGGCTACTCACGAGGTAGGCCACTGGTTGAACCTTCGCCATATCTGGGGTGATGGTGGTTGCGGAGTCGATGACTTCGTAAGTGACACTCCTCTAGCAGGTGGTCCAAACTATACGGGACTACCTTGTACTTCTTCTCCCAATAGCTGTAATGAAGGGTCAGGCGATTTACCGGACATGTTCCAAAACTATATGGACTACTCTGACGATGCTTGCATGAATCTCTTTACAGATGGTCAGACGGCTCGTATGCGTGCCCTTTTCGGAAACGGAGGAGCCAGAGCTAGCTTGCTGAACTCGAATGGATGCGGCAATGGTAGCGGCGACCCAACCTGTAGTGATGGTGTTCAAAATGGTAATGAAACAGGTGTCGACTGTGGTGGCCCTGATTGTGCGCCTTGTGCAGAACCTACTTGTGATGATGGCATCCAGAATGGCAATGAAACTGGCGTTGACTGTGGTGGTCCTGATTGCGCTCCATGTGAAACTGGAAGCTGTGATGCACCAACAGGTTTAAGCAGTACCCCAAGAGGCGGTGGCAAGAGAGCTACTTTGGCTTGGAATGCTGTAGGAGGTGCGACTTCTTACACGGTAACCTTGCAGCAGATTGCCCCTAGTACAGGTTCAGTTTCTTCTACTACTACCTCCGGAACTAGTCTAAATGCTAGTGGACTGACTCGTGGAAATACTTATCAATGGACTGTGACTGCCACCTGCGGTAGTGGAGATAGCCCAACTAGTACGGCTACTTTTGTAGCAGGACAATCCGCTAGATTGACTGATCAGAATCAAGATTTGTTAGTTTATCCTAATCCTACTTCAGGTAGACTAGTGGTAGACTTTTCTGATCTAACTGTTTCTCCTGAATTGAGCTTGTCTGCCCAGCCACAAGGGGAGAACTTTATCTTGAATATAACCGACGTACACGGAAGAGTGCTACAGCAATACAATGTTGCTGAAGGTGCTGAAATTACCGAATTGAACGTGGGCAACTTGGCACAAGGACTTTACATCTTGCGATTGACTGATCGTAGAGGTGAACAAATCGCTAATACTAAATTCTTAGTGAGCAAATAAGCTTTGTTCCCAGATTGAACTAGCATAACGACGCCCTGGTCAGGTTTTCTGATCAGGGCGTTATCATTTGATTCTCTTTTCTCACTGCAATGCTAGTCCAGCAGATATTTGATGTCATTCTTGCTAAAACTCATCTTTCCAACTTCCCCAATGATATCCTCAGCCAATTGCTTTTTCTTCTCTTGGAGCAATAAGATCTTTTCTTCGATACTGTCTTTGGTGATGAATTTAACTGCCATGACTTTTTTTTCTTGCCCTATTCGGTGGGCTCGGGCAATGGCCTGCTGCTCTATGGTGGGGTTCCACCAAGGGTCCAAGATAAACACATAATCTGCTGCCGTGAGATTAAGCCCGGTACCGCCGGATTTGATAGAAATCAGAAAGGATTGGACAGCTGGATCATCCATGAATTTTTGAATGTTCTGCTGACGTTGCTTAGCGGTCTGACTACCAATCAGCCAACTATAGGCCTGTTGTTTAGTCTCGAATTCCTTGCGGAATAATTCCAAGTATTTCACAAAAGAACTAAAGATCAAAGCCTTGTGCCCCCCTTTCTGAATCACTTGCAAATGCTCCAATACATCAGTGTATTTTCCACTGTCCTTGTTAAAGTCGGCGTAGACCAGACTGGGATGATTTACGATCTGGCGAAGGCGGGTTAGCGATTGCAGGACCATAATGCGATACTGAGGATTATTGGCATCGAAGTTGTCCAATAGGTAGTTCCGTGCCGCTGATTTTTCCTTCTCGTAGCGCTTCTTTTGTTCGCTAGCCATTTCGCTGTAAAACAGCTTGGTTGTAAGTGGCGGGAGATCCTTAGCCACCTCTTCCTTGGTGCGTCTGAGCAGGTAGGGCTTGACCAATTTCCTGAGCCGTTTTTTCTTTTCCTCGTCTTGGCCTTTTTCTATCGGTGTTATGAATTCTCTCTTGAAGAAAGAAAATCCGCCGAGTAG
>CAJXPD010000075.1 GCA_913057785.1 uncultured Lewinella sp.
TTTTCGGCAGAATACTCGAAGAAATTGCGTCGATTTGTGATTTTTCAGCTTAATGATGGTCGGCGATTTAGAGCGCAGGAATTAGCTAGGTTGATGCGTGCAGGGAAGGTGATAGTCCCTGGCTTTCACGAAGTAGCAGGGAATTATCTGCGCGCCAACCCTGACGATCTTGCTGCAAATAACTTGCTGCAGCAGTTTAAAACGAACGAAACCACCGAGGTAGTAGTAAACAGCAAGAGGACTTAGGTTAGATTGTGCGAATGGGGTGATGCCCAGCTTTATGGGCATTTCCCGTTCGCCTACGCGACATCTGGGCTCATTTACGCATTTGGACTGGCGAGTGTAAAGGGGGATCGTTAATTTGAGCAATACCCTGGATCATCCCTTAATCGCCTGCTTATGCCAATCAAGACTATCATTGAAATCCTTTCCGCTATCCTAATCCTGATCGGGTTCGAACTCTTCAACCGGCGCCACATCAAGGCTTTTACCATCATGGCGATCGGCCAGTTTCTCGCAACCATTATCTGCATAATGGCCTCTTTATGGTTCCTGGCCTTTATGCATCTCGTCAACTTCCTGATGCAAATCCGAGGTTGGTACAAGTGGCAACAGGGTGCCAGCTAGGGAGCAATTACTTGGCCCGATTTTTTAACGGATTTCTTTTTAGCTGGTTTAGCTTGGACGACTAGTATTTTAGGCTTCGGAGCTTCCTGCCAAGGTCTTAGGTTTTTATAGCGTGGCCCAACCAGTCTTCTATATTTTTTAACTTCGGTAGCAGTGTATCTGGTGGTTGAATCAGGCATCCAAGCCTTGCGATGCTTTGCGGCGGGGCCTTTCGGCTTTTTTGGATTGACTTGAATGTGGGCGATGGTACCTACTTGTGGTTTGGATTTCAGCCAAGGCTTGTAGTTCTTGGCTTTGGGCCCTTGTAGGTGCTTGGGCGCTTGCGCATAGCCCATTGCGACTAGGGTAAGAAAACCCATTAAGGCAATGACCTTTTTCATATAGTGGTGGTTGACTTGGTTCAATGTTATTTGGTTAGGCTATAAACACTAGGTTTATAACGCTCCATCTAAATTAGAAAACCTGTACATTTTCACCATCTTTTCAATGCAAAATCTGTATAAATTTGAAATTTTTTTATTTAATACTCTGGTTTTGGATCATGAGCCTGGGTCCACTGTTTGGTCAAGCCGGTTCCAGGCAATATCCCCATGCCGTTTTTGCACATGGCGGACTGACCCGAATCGATACAACGCAAGCCAACATTTATCTTACTTTCACGGGCGGTGACTATAATGATGGCAAGGGGATAGTAAAACGCATTCTTCGACAAAAATCTATTTCCTCCAACTTCTTTTTCACAGGTGATTTCTATCGCAAGAAATCGAACAGATCTTTTATTCGCCAGTTAAAACGAGCAGGACATTACTTAGGCGCACACTCTGATAAACACCTCCTGTACGCCACTTGGGAAGACCGCGACTCACTCTTGGTGACAAGACAGGAGTTTGAGCAAGATTTACGAGAGAATTATCGAGTGATGGCCGAATATGATATTCTTGAGAAGCAGGCTCTTTTCTTCATGCCTCCGTACGAGTGGTATAACTCGAAAATCAGTAAGTGGACCGCCGACCTGGGGCTTCAGCTCATCAATTTCACGCCAGGTACGCGCTCAAATGCCGATTATACCACGCCAGATATGGGTAAGCGATACTGGAGTAGTGATGCTATCTTGAAAAGTATTCTAGATTTTGAAGCCAAAGAAACCAATGGTCTAAATGGATTTATTTTGTTGCTTCACGTTGGCACGCATCCAAGTCGGGTAGATAAGATGTATAAGTTGTTGCCACAATTGATAGAAACCCTTCACCAGAGAGGTTACCACTTTGCTTCCCTTCACAATCTGTGATTATCACTTAAAGCTTAAGCAGTATTCCCTTCTGCGTCAGTACACGTGCTACGACCAGGATCAGCAGTGAAAAGACAATGGCCTTCAAAAAGCCGACCCAACCCACATTCATGAAATCTGGTAGAAAAGTAAGCCCCAAAAGACCATAAATGAAAGGTGGGATGATATAGGTCAATAAAGGATTTTTCCCTGCGGGTTCTAAGAAGGAAGCCCAACTACTCTGGCCTTGGATATCCACTAACCAATAAATGCAAGCGTACAAAATGCTACAAATGCCAGCGCAGTAGAAAGTCCAACTTGGAGTAGCCCGAATCTTGGAAATTCCTTCTATCGGGTCTGTTAAGTATCCCAATATTAACAAGGCTAATCCCAAGAGCACCATGTTGCGAATCTTGCGATTGTGCATGTCAGCCTCTTCGGCCTTAGTCATTAATAATGCACAAAAGACTCCACTTAATACCAATAGTGAATGAGCTAGATGCCCGGATTGACTTCCAATCCAGGAATTGGCTAAAAATGGGATTTGAGTTCTAATTCCAATATACAGTACGCCTAGCCCAGTAAATCCTGCCAGCACGCCCATTCGGCTTTTACCTGTTCCTACATAAACGATGACTGATATTAGGTAAGCCCACCCAATTAAGCCTAGGATTCCCCACCAGCTTGTGGTCATACCGCTTAGGTTTCCAGCTTCCCCTTTGCGGTAGAGAAAGTAGAGTGCGATCAGGATTAGCCATCCTACTCCTTTAAGCACCTTCGCCGTATTGGACATAGTCCCTGATTCATTCCTGCGGTAGTTATTCCAAATCATGACTGCTGCTAGGTATAGCGAAGGGGCCCAGATCCATTTAGGAATTAGGTTCGCTTCGGCATTCATCTCTTCGGAGTTGACCATATATACCCCTAAAATCAGTAAACCTAGCGTTCGTTGAAGCACATGCCACCAAAAACCTTTGGTGTCGCTTTGGGAAAGGCGCCGCTGCACGGCGAAGGGCATAGACATCCCGACGATAAACAAAAAGGCCGGGAAAACAACATCCACAAAGGTCATGCCGTCTACATCTGCCGCAACGTGCTTCATCCAGGCTGGAATTTGACTCACCGCTGCCAGATCATTTACAAAGACCATCATAAAGATGGTGAAGCCCCTAAAGATGTCAATGGATAGTATGCGCTTCATAGATTTACAATTTACTAAGTAGGATCATCATCAAGATGGCGTCAGCAGTGCCATCCATGGTGGGCTCGTTAGTGGAGTAGTCTCCTATATCATCATGATAGACCACAAAATCATTTTGGAAGGCGGCTAACTCATCAGGCTCATGCAGCACCAAGCCTTTTAGATAGTTGTGGATAGTGGCAAAGATAGGGCCATCGATTAAGCCACCAGCTGGAGTTTCCTCTAAAAGCGCGCGTGGGGGGATGTGAACATCCAAAGGCGTCTCACCTCCTTCGGGAATGCCAGTAAACATACTCGTTCCCCATGGATTTCGTCCGAATAACCAATCTCTATGTAGTAGCATCAGAGAGTGAAATTGCTGGTCCCCCGTCATTTTCTCATACAAGATCGCTTGAGTGACAAAGTTGACAATGAGATTGCTAGAACACCATAGGAATGGGACTCCAATTTGAAAATTATTGGTGGTGGAACGGGCGAGTACTCGTTCGATATTGGCGCGATACCAGCTGGCCAGTTGCTGGCGGACTAATTCTGGGGCAACTTCATATAAACTGTAGTGTCCCATATTCATGAAGGGATACAACTCATAATGCATCATCGTATCTCGCGCCATCCAGCCATCATCTTCGATTAGGTAGGCATAATGAATCGCATCTTTGAGAAAATGATCTTCGCCGGTGAGTTTGAAAAGCTCAGCAGCTCCCCACTCCATGTCATCGGCCCAGGTATTCTCATTGTATCGATACGGGGCACCAAAGGAATTGCCCTGCTGAAATCCTTCCTTTTCTTTCCCCAATTGATACAGTTCAATAGCTGCTTTTCGGTAGCGAGCTGCGAAAAGTGAATCCAATCCAGTACTTTCCCATATCCTTGCCCCCAAGGCAAAGGCTGCCGCGCAACGTCCCGCCAGATTAGCTACGCCGGTAGCCTGACTTTTCCATTTGCCTAAACCCTGAGGTTTCCCATTCGCGAAATATGCTACCCGATAAGAATTAGGACCCCAGCCATATTCTGCATGATCTTTATGGGGATATTTGAAGCCTCGATGGTCTCGGTCGTCGGCAATTTGGTGAATCAGCCAATCTGGCTCAGGGTGTAGCTTTAACATCCAATCTAAGCCCCATTTGGCTTCATCCAAGATATCTGGAATGCCATTCTTAGCAGGATGTCCGTAGTCATCCACCTCATCTCCAAATATGTCTGGTGCCTCCAGGTAGGCAAGTAGCATGCGCGCCGTAGCATTGGAACTGGTGATGAGATACTTGAGCTGGTCACCAGCATCGTGCCAGCCTCCACTAAAATCAAAGTAAGTAGAATCGGCTACCGGAGCATAGAATATTCGACCATCGTGCTGGTGACAAACTTCACCGAAGTAAGGATTATATCCGCAACGTTGTTGGCGCATAAAGGCGAGCATGTCCTTTTGATGCCCTTCATACTTTTCACTATTAATGTGGATCTCTTCTGAATATGCTTCTCCGCATCGAATTTGATAGGTACCACTTTGCTCCACTTTGGTGAAATCAAATAGGTATTGCTCGTCAAATTGCCCCCATGTTCCAGCCTCAATCGGCATGGCAGTTGCTTCCAGTAGCACCTTTCCTGTTCGGGTCTCGATCAACTCAACTTTATCTTCAATAGGGGAGGCAGACATCAGTAGAACCACCTTTTGGTCTGAAGGGAGATAACCTAGGATATTATGTCGGAAGTGCACTTCTTGGGTATACGCAAGAGAAGCCCAAAACAGCAATGGCAGTATCAATCGCATAGTTGGTTAGTCGTTTTGTTGTATCGGATGACCCCATTCACATGGGGTTGGATCCGTGCCTGGACAATATACTGGTTCAACAGCTGTAAACGAAGAACAGTCGCTAATTTCGAAAGCTAGAATAGTTGAGGTTATAGTCATATTTGCCACGAAACACTTAATTGCACTACTACAACTTACCATACAATTAAGAATCGGGCCGCTTAAGAAGCCATTTTATTTCCTTAATTTTCGAGTATCATTCAAAAATCACTAGTCTATGAAAAAACTCGGTCTAAGCCTAGGGCTATGGTGTTTCTTGTGTGCTATCGTAGTACAAGCACAGGAGACCTTCCCTCGAAACGATGTCAAGGATGAGCGTTATGAAGCGTTCGCCTTTACCAATGCTAAGATTATTGTCAATGAAAATGAGACAATAGAAAAAGGTACGCTACTCATCAAACAAGGTCAAATTGAGGAGGTAGGCAGTACTGTTCGCATTCCAAAAGGATATACTGTTATCGATCTGAGTGGTAAATACCTTTATCCCTCCTTTATTGATATTTACACCAATTATGGCCTTCCTAAACCCGAGCGAAGCCGGGGGGGCGGCGGCTTTGGTGGACCTGAGCAGATCCAAAGTAAAACAAAGGGGGCATACAATGCCAACGAGGCTATCAGGTCACACTATAATGCTGCCGATGAGTTTGATGTTGACAATAAGAGTGCAGCAGATATGCGGAAGGTGGGGTTTGGAACGGTACTCACCTTTAAGTCTGATGGTCTGGCTAGAGGGTCTTCGGCTCTAGTTACATTAGGAGATAGAGGTGCCAATCGTGCGCTGCTGAACGATAGGGCGGCTGCGCATTACTCCTTTAGTAGAGGAACTTCAACACAATACTATCCCCGCTCATTAATGGGAATGATCTCCCTGTTGCGACAAACCTATCTCGACGCAGATTGGTTTGGTAGCCAAACACCTCGTCCATTCTCTGATCAAAGTTTGGAAGCCTGGATGGATTTGCAATCTCTCCCGCAAATCTTCGAAACCAGTAATTGGATGAATGCATTAAGAGCCGACAAAATAGGTGACGAATTTGGGGTTCAATACATCATTAAAACCTCTACGGATGCTTATCAAAGGTTGGCGGAGATGAAAGCGAGTGGCGCTCCGCTGATCATCAGCGTAAAATTTCCAGATGCTCATGATGTCTCGGATCCTATTGATGCCCAACGCGTATCCTTGGAAGATATGTTGCACTGGGAGCTAGCACCCACGAATCCAGGGCAGTTGGAGGCGAATGATATACCATTTGCAATTACCAGTGAAGGCCATCGCGGTGCTAAAGGGTTTATGGCTAATGTGAGAAAAGCCATTGAATATGGATTGAGTAAGGAGATGGCACTCAAAGCCCTAACGAGTATGCCTGCCGAGATGATTGGTGCTTCCGATAAGGTAGGTGCATTGAAGAAAGGGATGCTGGCTAATTTTTTAATTACCAATGGGGAAATCTTTGATGAGAAAACGATTATTCATGAGAATTGGATACAAGGACAAGTTTTCCACTACAAACCTCTAGCAGCCACAGACTTTAGCGGGAAATATGCATTAAAGATTGGCGATACCGATTACAATATGGAGGTGAGCGGTAAAGCAGGTAGCCACAAGACGAAATTGGTGATCAATGACAGCACCAACATTGATGTGAAGGCTACTTTTTCAAAGGAGTTGCTAAACTTGAATTTCCAGCCTACGCCAAAAGGTAAAGAGCGTATCCGGCTTTCTGGCTGGAGCACTTCAGATGGCTGGAAGGGTAAGGGGCAAATGGAAGACGGGAGCTGGATAGCATGGTCCGCGACACGAACTGGAGACCTAGAGCCGTCTGAAAAGAAAAAACGACCTACAGGAGGAAAATCTGCTGAGAAAGACCTGGGAACTGTTTTGTATCCTTTCATGGCATATGGTACGACTACTAGACCCACACTTGAAAAGATTCTCATTAAAAATGCCACGGTTTGGACCAACGAAAACGATGGTATCCTGACCAACACGGATGTGCTGTTGGAAGATGGTAAAATTGCACGAATAGGCAAGAATCTGTCAGCAAGAGGAGCAAAGATTATCGATGGAACCGGCAAACACTTGACCTGCGGTATTATCGATGAGCACACGCACATCGGCGGTGGAGGCAATGAAGTGGCCACTAATTCCGCCATGGTACGCATCGGGGATCAAGTTAATTCAGAGGATATCAATCTCTATCGCACTTTAGCAGGAGGAGTGACTGCCGCCCAGGTTTTGCATGGATCTGCCAACCCGATCGGTGGACAATCTGCCTTGATCAAATTGAGATGGGGCGCTGCTCCTGAGCAAATGAAAATCGAAGGGGCAGATGGATTCATCAAGTTTGCGCTTGGGGAGAATGTGAAGCGATCTCGATCTCAAAATTCACAACGCTATCCTCAGACCAGGATGGGGGTGGAACAGGTTTATGTAGATGCTTTCACCGAGGCAAGAATGTATGAACAGCGGTGGAAGGATTACAAGGCACTGTCTCAAACTGAAAAGGCTAAGACGGTGAAGCCAAGAAGAGATCTGGCGGTGGAGGCTATATTGGAGATACTAAATGAGGAGCGCTTCATTACTTGCCATTCCTATGTGCAATCTGAAATAAATATGCTGCTCAAGGTAGCCGAGCAATTTGATTTTCGGGTGAACACTTTTACCCATATTTTGGAAGGATATAAGGTAGCCGACAAAATGGCTAAGCATGGTGTGGCCGCCTCTACTTTCTCTGATTGGTGGAATTACAAATGGGAGGTTCGATATGCTATTCCTTACAATGCTGCGATCATGCATAATGAAGGTGTGCTTACTGCCATTAATTCAGACGATGCTAATATGGGCCGACGACTCAATCAGGAAGCGGCAAAGGCGATTAAATACGGTGGCGTTTCGGAAGAAGATGCTTGGAAGATGGTTACCCTAAATCCTGCTAAGATGCTGCATCTGGATGATCAGATGGGTAGCATCAAAGTAGGGAAGGATGCCGATGTGGTACTGTGGACAGATCATCCTATGTCGGTATATGCTCGAGCTGAGAAGACGATCGTTGACGGTATAGTCTACTTTGACATAGCTGAAGATAAGGAACGCAGATTGGCGTTGCAGAAGGAAAGAGCGCGTTTGATTCAAAAAATGATCGGAGCCAAAAAAGCAGGCCGCCCGATGAATAGAATGGGATCAAGTGAAGCCTTGGACATCCACTGTGAGGATGTTTTAGGCGAGCATCATTTTCATGAAGGACATGAATAGTAAGTATTAGAACGGTACGTTTATTGGCATTAACCAAAAAGTTTCTTGGACAGACTTGGTCGAAGAATCATAAAAAATAAGGAATGAAACGATTAATATATATACTGGCTCTACAATTGCTAGGGATGGGAATGGCACAAGCGCAAGTTCCTGTTCCTGCACCGGAACAGCCGGGCCCCATCTTGTTGAAAGGTGGCTTTGCTCATTTAGGAAATGGGCAAGTGATTGAAAATAGTTTAATAGGGTTTGACAAAGGGAAGCTTACATTGGTAGCAGCAGCCAGTACCTCCGTAGATGAAGGTGGCTACACCGTTGTTGATGTAAGTGGGAAACATATTTATCCTGGATTCATCATACCCAATAGCCAATTAGGCTTGGTTGAAGTCTCTTCTGTCCGAGCAATGACAGACAATTCCGAACGAGGCTCCATCAATCCGAATGTACGTTCTTTAGTTGCGTACAATACGGATTCTGAGCATTTACCCACGATGCGCTTTAATGGCATTTTGGTGGCTGAAGCCACGCCTAGTGGTGGTAGAATATCAGGGACATCTTCGGTGATGGAATTGGAAGGTTGGAACTGGGAAGATGCTTGTCACACGGCAGATATGGCTATCCATATGAATTGGCCAGCCCGCATGAGTCGAAGGTTCGATTTCAACACCTTTACCGTTAGCACCGCTCCCAACAAGGATTACGATAAGCAGGTTGCGGAGCTCAAGACTCATTTTAGTGATGCCATCAGCTATGGCAATATGGCTAAAATGGAAACTAATCTGAAAATGGAGGCCATGCAAGGACTTTTCGATGGTTCAAAGATCCTCATGATCCATACCAACGCGGCCAAGGAAATGGTTGAAAGTATAAGAATGGCCCAGGATCATGGAGTTAAAAGAATCACCTTGGTGGGAGGAGCAGATGCGTTGATGGTAGCTGATTTCCTCAAGGAAAATGATATTCCGCTGATCATTCCACCAACGCACAGCTTACCTAATCGAACCGATCAAGCCATTGACCTTCCTTACGAATTACCCCATTTGCTGACGGAGGCAGGCGTGCAGGTTAGTCTATCCCACACTGGGATGTTGGCGAATTCTCGAAACTTGCCTTTCTATGCAGGCACTGCTGCTGCTTATGGAATGGATAAGGAAGAAGCGTTGAAAACCATCACTTCAAATACGGCAAGGGCACTAGGCGTGGAAGATCGACTGGGAACATTGGAAACGGGAAAGGACGCTACGCTTTTCGTTTCCGAAGGGGATGCCTTAGATATTCGTGGAAACCACTTGCTTCACGCCTTTATCAGTGGCAAGGAAGTGGTGCTCCCGAACAAGCAGCAAGCGCTTTACGAGCGCTATTCCAATAAGTATGGGCATAAGAAATAAAGGAATTTCAAAGTTTTAGCTTAGTAGCTAATACACGAAAACGGGCGAGCCAACAGGTAGGTTGGCTCGCCCGAATGTTTTAAAGGGCAATGTGGCAATTTACTCAAACTCCCACTGCCACGCACCCTATCTTTCCACAAACCGGAACAGCTGTAGCAGGATAGCTCTCTACTTATTCTGTACTCTCGCGTCGTGCTATCAGTTCCAATTTGATCTGTTCCACTTGCTTGTCATCTAGTTTGTACCAGAATAATAGGCCTGCCGTCAAAAGATATAAGGCTCCAGGGATCACGGAGAAGGACAGTTTGATCGCCAATATAGACTCTGCTGTTTGTTGGATCGCCTCGCCATCATAGTTGGCAATCGTCAAAAGCCATCCTGCGAGGGCTACAGCAATACCTCCACCAATCTTCTGAGCAAATGTGGTTGCTGAAAAGAATAGGCCGGTGGCACGACGACGATTCTTCCATTCTGAGAAATCCGCTGTATCGGCAATCATGGACCACAATAGGGGAATGGTGGGTGCGATCGCTATTTTAGAGAGGATGTTAATTGTATGTAGCATGTAGAAATCCTCCTTGCCTGGAAGGTATAGCGCCATTGTTAATATACCAGATACAGCCGAACACACTAGGTAAACATCTCGTTTTTCAAACCGCTTGGTGAGCGGAGTAGCAAGGAGTACACCTATGATCAGCGATACGGTTGTCGCGGTATACAGAAGGGTAGCCCCATTCTCATTTCCTATATAATATTTGAAGTACTGGTTGATCACCGCACCTTGAATGTTGATGAGGACAAAAGTGATGATCCCTAGGATAAATAGGATGAGCCATGCTTGTACCCCAAATACGTTCTTCAGGTCCTCCGTCAAATTAGATTTCTGGTTGGCAGGTGGCTTGATTCGTTCCTTGGTCATCAAGAAGGAAAGTACCAGGAGGACAGTGCCCAAAATGGCCATGATTATGGCTATGAATTGAAAAGCTCTACGCTCATGCTGTACAATGATATCTTTCAAACCACCAGAGGTGTCTAATAAGCGCGCCTCTCCCCAATTGTGCTCTTGGATGAAAGCAAAAGCTTGCTCTGGTAAGTTGGCATTTTGGGCATAAAGCAATACCTCATCCATGATCAGGTAATTCTTGAAGACCATGGTGAAGCTCACAATAAACATACCAATGAAACCTAAGAAGAATCTGTACTGATTAAGCTCTGTACGCTCAGCTGAATCTGCGGTCATTACGCCCGATAGGGCAGAGTAGGGCAAATTTACCGCCGTATATGTGGTACTTAGTAAAAGGTACATGATGGCCGCATAAATAACCTTTCCTGTTTCCTCATAATCGGGTGTGGTGAACAACAATACCAGAGAAATGCCCATGGGGATGGCAAACCAGATCATGTAGGGTCGGAATTTTCCCCACTTGGTATTGGTTCGGTCCGAGATAATACCGATCAGCGGATCAGAAATTGCATCCCAGACCCTTGCGACCAACATGATCGTACCAGCCATTGCTGCAGAAATGCCATATACGTCGGTGAAAAAGAAGAAGAGAAACATTCCTGCCATATCCCAGGCGAAATGGCAGGCCGTATCCCCGAGGCCATATCCCAGCTTCTCTCTAAAAGATAATTTAGGTGCTTTAAGCGTCATAAAGGTTCCATTTTGTTGATTGTGCAATACGCAGTTTTTTGCTGCTTTTGTTCTTCCAGTACAGGATGATTTTCTTGTAATTGGCTATTGAGGATTTGGGAAGCAAGAGAAAGTCGGTGTATAGGTTGAAGTGCCAGCGTCCATCCTACACTTCTTACCCCTCAAATTAGGAAAACCTTCCGTAAAATTGGTATTCTGAGAAAAATTAAACATTTTTGTTGAACAATTTTGTTTATGACGAAAATGAATCAAAAAACAAAGGATAAGATTCTGGCCGCTGCGGAGCTCGTATTTCATGAACAAGGCTTTAAGGGAGCTAGGACTACCTTGATCGCCAAAAAGGCTGGGGTAAGCCGAACGATGCTACACTATTACTATAGTACTAAGGAGGACCTCTTTCAGGAAGTCTTGCAGCTTTCCTTCGGCTTTTTCCTACAACACGCACAAAGTCTATTCACCGGCAAAGGGAATCTGAAAACCTTGATTGACCAGCTAATCGATTTGCTTTACGAAGTCTTGACGGCAAAACCCGGGCTAGCCAGTTTTATGGTCAATATCTTAAATGATACACCAGAATTGATCACTGGGCTCCCCATGATACAGGAAGAAAAGCTACCTGCTCGGCTTGATGAATTACTGGACCGAGCTAAGCGAGAGGGGCAAATTAGTACTGAACTAAGCGGAGAAGATCTCTTAATCAATATTTATGGACTATGCGTTATTCCATACCTTACCGCACCACTGATCAAGTTTAAAGAAAATCGATCAGACCAAGAGATGCAAGTCTTCTTGCAGAAGCGAAAGGGGATGATAAAGGCTTTCGTATGGAACGGCATACAAACCTGAAACTAGTATGAAACGAAACCTACTTATCGGTAAAATTCTACTCACGATCGGTGTCCTGGAATTCTTTGGCCCCTTATTAAAGGACACAGGAGCCTCACACCTGATGAACTCAGAATGGGTAGGCCACGCCCGAGTACATTTGGCTTGGTTGTTAGGCTATATGTTCTTTTCGGGACTCGTAAATATCTACTTCATTTGGATTAGAAAGCCTTTCAAGCTTTCTCACCTTTATCTCTCTTGTCTCTGGCAAGCCACCCATCTAGTTGGATTTTGGGCTGGAATCTTATTCGTGCCCTTATATGGCGGTGCTATTGTAGATCATCGCTATCACACACACATACTGGGTGTGGATGAAAACATCTTTGTCTTCGCAGTACTATCCATCGTATTGGTTGCTGCTTACATTTGGATTAAAACGAAGGTAGAGCCTTTTTATAAGTCGGAATTGACGACCACCTGATATGGAAGAGTCCTACAAAACGGATGTCTTAATAATTGGTGGGGGACCTGCTGGCATGTTAAGTGGCATTTACTTGGACCGTTTGGGGGTTTCAAGTATTGTCGTTGAGCGTCAGCTAGCTATTTCCGAGCATCCTAAGGCACACGAGTTGAGCGCTCGTTCTATAGAGATTCTCTACCAATTGGGGTTTTCAATGGAAGAGCTGAAAGCAGAGGCTTCTTCCTATGAAGATGCCTCAAGAATCCTATTTGGGCATACCATCAAGGATATTCTCGGAGAAATCGATCTGCAAGCGGATGGGAATGACGCAAAATACCGGAAACATCTTGCGGCCGCTGAACCTTATCTGAATCTTTCGCAGACAGAATTGGAAAAGATTATGCGTCGCCGATTGAAGGCCTGTAGGCATTCCAGCCTGTGGATTGGCCACCAATGGGAGGGCATGCAGGAGCAAGAAGCAGGTGTGCAGAGCGAGATCTTGGATTTGAATAAGGATCGACGTATCCAAGTAAACAGCAAATTTGTAATCTGTGCGGATGGGGCAGGAAGCCGAAGCCGGCGTACCCTTGGCATTAATATGTTGGGGGAGGATAAAATCGACGACTTTATCAGCGTTTACTTTAAGCATAATCTAAGGGAATACCTGATTAAGCCAGCCAAATTATTCTGGATCATGAATCCGGCTGCTCCAGGAACCTTTATTGCCCATCATATCGAAAAACGCTGGGTGTATCACTTCCCGATCTACACACCCTACGAAAAGAAGGAACAATTTACCGAGCCCGTGCTCAAGCAACGTATACTTACCGCCTTGGGTGATGAAACCATTCCAATTGAACTGAGTTCTATTAGTTTTTGGAGGATGACTTGCCAGATAGCCGAGACCTTTAGAAAGGGTAGAGCTTTTTTGGTGGGCGATGCAGCGCATCGATTTCCTCCGACGGGAGGATTAGGGATGAACTCAGGTATCGGTGATGTACAAAATCTGTGTTGGAAATTGGCATTGGTGATCAATGACCAAGCCGGAGATTCACTCCTGGATTCTTATGAGGCAGAAAGAAGACCAGTGGTTGAACTAAATAGTGAGGAGAGTCTACATAACTACTTCAAAATCTGGGATGTACCTAGATCTATGGGCCTTGATCCTAGAGCTATGAAATGGCAAGCTATGTTGCTCAATAGTAGGTTTGTGCAATTGTTTCCAAAGCGATGGATATCCACGCTGCTGTCCAAGGTGTATACAATGCTCTCGCGCAGGATCTTATCGATTCACGATGATGCTAAACTTCGATCAAAGGTCAAGAAAGCCATCAAGGATCAAACGGACCATTTTGATCGGATAGGATTAGATTTAGGATACTTCTATGAAGACGGGGCGATTGTGAAATCTTTTTCTCCGGACCTTCCGAAGCAGACCGTCAGTCATTATGAACCTTCCTTAGAACCTGGAGCTCGTTTTCCACATTTTTGGTGGTATGATCAAAAGGAAAAGAAGAGTTCTCATGAATGGCTGCATCCAACAAAGTTCAGCTTACTCTGTAGTAAAACAGGCAAAGCCTGGTGGAAAGCACATTCGACACAGTTATCCGAAAAAACTAAGTCTTTAGTCCAGGTATTGGTGATTGAAGATCAATGGAACAGTAATCCAGCAATGACAACGGCAGAAACCTTTTACCCAATTGACAAAGTCCCATTGCTATTGATTCGACCTGATGGGCAAATTGCCTGGCGTCCTGAAAGTTTAGCAGTTGATCTCACAGCCGTTTTTAACCAATTAATTCCATTCTCATGAATGTTAAGAAGATGATTCTAGCAGCTTTAACGGTATTGATCGCAGGTTTGGCCATCTACCTGTTCCGCCCCCTATCCAATATCCCTTCTCCGGCAGTCTTTACTTGTATAGACATCGCTGACGGCTCTTTCATGGCTATGGATAGCCTCCCTAAACCTCAGTTCATCTATGGAATGGGGTTGACCTATAGCCAACATTTGAAAGAAACAGCCGCTGAATTCAATCCAGGGGAACTTCCGCCTATCTTCTACAAGAAAAAGCAAAGTCTGAGCAGGCACGGTGATCAAGTCAAGTTGCCCTCCACAAAGCAGATGATGCAAGCCGCCGAGGAGATGGAAGCGGACGTAGGCGAAAAGTTGCGTGCAGATTTTCAAGATCTATCTCCCATGTTGGATTATGAGGTTGAGTTGGGTTTTGTTCTGCTGGAGGATGTAAGTCGTGCCAACCTCCAAGCTGATGATTTTGTGCCGGCTATTGGATTCTTCATCTCTAATGATCTATCTGCTAGGAGCATTGCATTGCTAGGGGAAGGCACAAATATGCGCTACGAGTACTGGGGAGTATCTAAGAGTTTTCCAGGCTTTCTTCCCGTGGGAGGCCAGGTTTGGATCCCCAATGCCCCTAGCGCAAACACTATCCCTTGCGTTAGAATTGAAACCGTTGTCAATGGAGAAATCCGACAATCTCAAACTACCGATAATATGATCTACACGCCACTAGAGATGCTCAGATTTATTCAACAAAAGTATCCTAATAACCAGCTTAGGAAAGGAGATATGGTGTTGACGGGAACACCTGGCGGTGTGGCTATCGCTACACCCAAAGCCCTAGTTCGATTAAGTAATCTATTGGGATTTGACCGCTATAAAAAGTTGTCCATCAAGCAAGGAGGAGATTTATCTGGCTTTTTGAAGGCTGGAGATGTGGTGGAGGTAAAGGGCGAGGGACTTGGAACCGTAAAGACTACAATTATTTCAGATTAATACGAGAACTGGCTCACTACTGACATTCTCCCTTTTGGAAGGGTAGGTGTAAAGCATGGAATTGCCTAACTTCGGCATCTCATCGATTACGAAGCTTGCAAAAAGCTTCATCATAAAGTAGTGACTGATGTTGGAAAAACTCCTCTCTGTTTGTTTTTGGACCCTATTAGCGGGTACCACTTTAATTGCTAATTCGAAAGGGGAAGAAGATTATCTAGCCCGCCTGTCTATCCCACTTGGTTCGGCCTTAGACGACGTCGAAGAGCGCCCTAATGGTACCATATATTCTAATAGTACAGACCTTGAATTAAGCTATGATTACCAGAACGGTAACCAGAAAATCGGATTGCGTTTCCCATCCATCCCGTTAGTGAGTGGAGTACAGATACAAAAAGCCTACATCCAGTTTACTGCAGATGAAGCGGGTACGGATCCGACCAATTTATCCATCCGTATTAATGAAGAAGACAATGCTGCTCCTTTTACCTTAGCCAATAATAATGTGAGCCAAAGAAATCTCTCGGTACAGGCCATCAACTGGCAGCCTGCACCCTGGTTTACAGAAGGAGAGCAAGGTGTTGATCAGCGAACCCCAGATTTATCGGAATTGATCAATCAAATCCTGAATCGACCAGGTTGGGAAAAAGGTAATGCCGTAGCCTTTGTTATCGATGGTAATGGTACCCGTACCGCAGAAGCATTTGAAGGAGACGCTACCTTAGCTCCAAGGCTAGTTATGGAGGTACTTTTACCTACTCCACAAGAACCTATTACAGGTTTGCTCATAAATGAGTTAATGGCCGCCAATGCCTCTATTAATGATGAATTTGGGGAAGCGGATGACTGGCTTGAGTTATACAATGATAGTGAGGAGCCTATTGAAATTGGTGGTCTTTATCTCACCGATAAGCTTGATCAACTAGATAAATGGCAAATTGCTAGACCACAGATTATTGCCCCCGGCGATTTCGCCTTGATCTGGGCGGATGGAGACGAACAACAGGGAGGCGACCATGCCTCCTTTAAGCTGTCGGCAGATGGGGAGGCACTGGCGTTAGTCCAGAAGATAGGAGCGGAACTTGTGATTTTGGATCAGATTGAATATGGAGAAATATCGATTGATGTATCCTATGGTAGAATTACGGATGGGAGTGATCAATGGGTTTTCTTTGCCGAAGCTACCCCAGCTTCTTCTAATGATGGACAAGCGAGATTTCTCAATGCGGATATTACTTTCTCATTGCAAGACGGGATGTACTTCGGTTCACAGCAGCTAACAATGGAAACAGATGAAACGGCTGCGAATATACATTATACATTAAATGGTAAGAATCCTTCTGAGGATGATCCGATCTACCAAGGGCCGATCACGATCGCCAGTTCTACGGTTGTTAGTGCCCGCGCCTTTAAGCCCGGGTTTGCCGGCCAAAAGACGACTAGGGGCACCTATCTGATTGACGAATCCAGTGATGTATTTCATTTGAATCTGCAAATTGACCCTAAATACTTATGGGATGATGAGACCGGCATGTATGTAACGGGGGAGAATGGAGTCACGGGTTTTTGTAGCGAGCAACCTAGGAATTGGAATCAGGATTGGGAATATCCAGGGCAGGTAACCCTTTTTGAACCAGATGGCAGGATGGCATTTAAAGTAAATGCAGGGGTGAAGATTGGCGGCGGCTGCTCGCGAGGACTTAAAATGAAGAGTTTCAATTTCTTTTTACGAAAAGGTACCTATGGCGATGAGAAGATCGAATATCAACTCTTTGATCAGTTAGATATACATGAGTTTAAACGGTTCAAGATTAGGAACGGAGGAAATGATTTTACACAAATGCTGTTTAGGGATGCGGCAATCCATGAAATTGTTAGAGATCAGTTTGATATGGATATCATGGCTTATCGTCCAGTCCAGGTATTCCTTAACGGAGACTATTGGGGCGTTTACGGCATGCGAGAGTTTTTCAATAAAGATTATCTGGCTTCTCATCATGGAGTAGATCGCGATAACCTTGACATTATAAAGAACCCTTTTGCACCCTGGCGTGAGGTCAAAGAAGGAAATAATGTTGCTTATACCAATTTGCGTGATTTCATTCAAGATAATGACCTAAGTGTGGCAGCAAACTACCGACAGGTCTTGGAGCAGATTGACATGAATGAATTTCTCAACTACTTTCTAGCACAGATCTATCTAGCTGCTTATGATTGGCCTGCTAATAACATGCAAATTTGGCGAGATCGGGATAATGGAAAATGGAGATGGATGTTTTTTGATCTGGATGCAACGACTAATTATGGGGAATGGAGCCTTTCCAATGCACATGATCGAACCTTGGGGCATGCTTTGGTTCCGAATGGTCCCGTTTGGCCCAACGGACCAGAAAGTACCCTGTTTCTTAGGAAATTGCTCGAGAATGATGACTTCCGCCATGAATTTATCCAACGCATGTGTACCTATGTGGAATTGGTATACACACCGGCTCGAGCTAATGAGGTCACGGATCGTATCCAGAGTCAGCTGGAGCCGCTGATGCAACGGCATATATGGCGCTGGTGGAATGTTTATTGGGATTTAGGAGGGGGAAATCCTTCAGGAGGATCAATTAATAACTGGAAAGCCTACATCCATAAGTTCAAGCAATTTTTCGTGGACCGACCAGGACACTTGTACTCCCATTTTGCGGATGAATTCAACTTGGGTGAGCAAGTGGAGCTAAGTATTAATGTGACTGCTGAAACACCAGGGACCGTTGTATTGCATGACAATGACTACCCCCTTCCATTTCAATATGCAGGTACTTATTTTGTGGGGGTACCTATGCGAATTAAAGCAGTTCCTAAAGCTGGCTATACTTTTTGGAAGTGGGCGGAAACCGGTGACCCTAGTCCCGAACTTAGATATATCCCAAACACTAACAAAACCCTAACCCCCCTCTTTGTTCCTGCTGGACCATTTATTACGGAGGTTCACTACCAACCCCTGGAGGGCGAATCTCACGAGTTTATAGAGATACATAATGCCGCTGATACGGGCATGAACATCAGCGGTTTTCGCTTCGATGATGGCGTAGATTTTACCTTCCCAAATAACACAATGCTAAATCCTGGTGAATACATGATCATAGCCAAGGATGCTAATCAGTTTGCTGAAGCCAGTTGTCAAGTATTCGAATGGCAAAGTGGAAAATTGGCAAACGAGGGCGAAACGATACGCTTAGTAGATCCCAGCGGGGAGATCATGGATGAGCTTAGCTATGCACCCGACGCACCATGGCCAAGTCTAGCAGCCGGTGGAGGATCTTCCCTGCATTTAAAGGACAATACCTTGGACAATGATCTCCCAGCTAGTTGGGAAGCCGCGGTAGCTGGAGGAACGGCATGTGGGGTAACCATAACGGACGTAGATGATCTAAGAAATAATTCACTTACCAACTGGAGAATCTTTCCCAACCCCGCCAGTGGCCGGGTCCATGTACTTTGGGAAGGGCATAGCCCTCCGAGCTGGGAAGTTCGTATTTATACCTCTACGGGGCAGCAATTGAAGGTGCTTAGTAGGGTTGGAACTGAGACCACTTTTGATACTAGCCAATTTAGCCCAGGACTTTATTGGGTGCGTTTGACTAGCGGAACCAAACAATCCATAAAACCTTTGATCATTGAGTGATCCACTTTGGGTGGTTCAAGTTGGGTACGTAACCGAATTAAATGTTTAATTGTAGCTTCTCTGCTAAATTATTGCTGTGAATGGCTAATTTGGAGGAAACAGATAGACATGAGACAGCTAACTACTAAGACGAAGCTATTCTATGGACTAGGGTTCTCCGCTCAAGGAATCAAAGATGGATTATTTCAGCTTTTCTTGTTCTTTTACTTCAGTCAGGTTCTAGGGCTTGATCCGGCACTAGCGGGTTTAACTACCTTCATCGCCTTACTATTTGATGCTGTTTCCGACCCGGTAGTCGGAGTACTTTCAGATAATTGGAAGTCAGCAAAATGGGGTCGTAGGCATCCCTTCATGTTTTTTTCTGCAATTCCGATGGGGGTTTCCATCTACCTTTTATTCCTCCCACCAAGCGGTATGGGGCAGATGGGGCTGTTCTGGTGGTTAACCATCTTTACAATTTTGGTGCGACTTTCTTTAACACTGTTTATCGTTCCAGGTATGTCTCTTGGGGCAGAGTTGACTACCGATTATGAGGAGCGGACTTCGGTGACCAGCTATCGAGTAATGTTCTCTGGCTTTATTCCTGCTTTTATTATCATTTTTGGGTTGCTGTTCTTCTTTACACCAAAACCGGGGACGGACAATGGCATGATGAATGCGGATGCTTATCCCGCCTTCGCCCTGTTGTGTGGGGGCTTGATTGTTCTCAGCATACTGATTAGCACGTACGGAACCAGAAATACTATACCGCATTTACCGCAGAGTCATGGTGAGTCAGAGCGAGCCAATTTAAGAGAACTATTGCGGCGTTTTGCTGCAGCCTTTACCCTCAAATCCTATCGTACCCTAGTTCTTTTCATCATGGCTGTCTATATCGCGATCGGGATCGGCGTCGTATTCACGCCATATTTCATCAATTACTATTTCGCTTGGTCTGAAAAAGAGCTAGCCTTATTGCCAATTTCATCTGGGGTAGGGGGCTTACTCTCCTTGATGGTAGCTCCTTTCCTTGGCAAACGCCTGGATAAAAGACGCGGCGTAATCCTTAGCACGTTTTTGATCGCAACTTTCTTTAGCCTACCTTATATGTTGAAGGTGCTTGGGTTATTACCAGGAGATAAAGATCCATTCACTTTACCCTTTTTCATCCTATGTGCCACTATCGGCTACACTTTCCTCTTTGTCGTTTTTAGCCTCACCAATTCCATGATGGCTGATGTAGCTGATGATTATGATCTATTGACCGGGAAAAGAGAAGAGGGCTTATTCTTTTCGACTATGTCCTTCGCTTATAAGTGTACCGTTGGAATAGGATATCTATTTGCTGGAATCTTGTTGAAGCTCATCGCCTTTCCTACTCAAGTAAGTCCTGGTGAAGTACCAAGCGATAAACTGGAGTGGTTGGGGATCATTGGTGGCCCCATCCTCTTTGTAACCTATGCGGCCTCTATTTTTTGGATTTTGTCTTACCCCATCACGAAATCTCGATATCAGGAGATTCGTCAGCAATTACAGGGTCGCTTAACCAGCTAATAAGCTGTGCATTTATGAAGAGACCTAGCATTGTGTAGACCAATATCGTATTCTCATGTCATACAGAATGAAAATGAATGTTTTAAGTTTAATGCTCCTGAGCCTTTTGGTAGCCGTTGCCTTGATTGTGCTAGGAGCAGCCCAGTTTTACTATTCGATCCAACCCAAATTCGAAGAAAACGATATTGATGTAAAATGGACAGCCACTCGGCTCCTTGATACAGCTATAATTGATGTTACGCTACATCCCAGTCTAGAAGAGGAAGCGCAAAGTGTTGGTTATCCAAATATTAATGGACCTTCTTTAGTGAGAGTGCCAGATTGGGTAGAGGCTCCCTTAGGGCGGTACTATCTCTATTTTGCACATCACAAAGGGAAGCATATCAGAATGGCTTTTGCAGATCAACTGGCGGGGCCGTGGACCTACTATGAGGACAGCACTGGAACCAGATCATCGTCGGTTTTACCATTGGGAAAAACAGGCACTCCGTTGAAAGAAGGAGGGAAGACGAACTTGACTACACTACTGGATTATATGGGCTGGTCAGAAGCGATTGCTTTAGCACAAATTGGCCGGACTACTCGCAAGGTCTACAAGGAGAAGCTAGATCAGGATATCAAAACTAGCGAACCCACTACTCCTCATCTAGCCAGCCCAGAGATCGTCGTTGATCATGAGCAAAAACGGATGATCCTATACTTTCATGCAGTGGTAGAGGGAAGCTTACAGATGAGTTTTGTGGCGCAGTCGCGTGACGGCTTGCAATTTGAGGTTATTCCGAAACCCGTCGCCTTGCCTTATATGCGCAGCTTCAGCGGTGATTTTACCAAGAAATTACATGGCCAACATTACTTTCTCACGATGCCGGGAATGCTATACCGATCTACCGATGGCTTCACGGATTTTGAAGTTCGACAAAAATGGCTATTTGATACAGCTGTTCGACATGCAGGCCTATATCTGCAGGGGACAGACCTACATCTCTTCTATACCAGAGTTGGTGATGAACCAGAACGAATTCTGTACACTATGGTAGATGTAAGCTCCCCTAACTGGAAGGAATGGCGCGCTGGACCTTCCCAGGAGTTACTACAACCAGAGAAAGATTGGGAAGGCGCAAAACTTCCGATTCAGCCCTCTTTACGTGGGGAGGTTAGTCTGCAAGTAAACCAACTGCGAGATCCAGATATCTTTGAAGACCGGGACGGTAGTCTGTATTTGCTATATGCTGGTGGCGGGGAACAGGGCATTGGTATTGCGAGTATGAAGTTGGAGTAGGAATAGCAACAAATGCAATTCACTGAGTAGGGGGGAATGCGCTTCTTCTACTCCCTAATAGGAAGTTTCAAGGAAGCCTAGCTAATCTTTTGATATACCTTCATCGCCATTCGGCCGAAGTGGTAAAGTGATCTATTCATAACCATGTAGAAGCGGCCGAATCCTACTTCTTCTCCGCCAAATCTTGCTTTGAACTCCCTGACTCCGTAACGCTCATCTGGTTTCCCCGCTCCCATGAAGTCGAAGTATTCATATCCATTTCGAAATCCATATTCTATCGGAGCCCAGGTAGCTAAAACGCTGGGATGGAGCCCCTTAATCACCCCATCCTTCCCACAAACATACCACTCGTAGATCACCTTGTTCTTGAATATTGGACACAAAATTCCGCCAACAACTTCATCTTTATATTTGATAATGAAGAATTTACAAATGGATGGTGTTTTGTAGAAGTTCACAAATAGCTCGATTCCGGGTAGCGGCTTCTTTACTTTTGCTCGGTACAAGTTCTCCAAGATATCGTAGAAGGCTCTCACCTCTCTCTCACAAGAAGCGTCTTCTACGGTAGCCCCCAATTTTAGGCTAGACTTGATCTGGCGCAATCTGCTATTGCTAACCCGCTTACGGACCGTTTTTTCCTCCTCTGTCCGGACTAGAAAGTTAAGATGCGGCCGAAATTCAAATCCTTCTGTAGCGAAGGTTTTCTGGTAGGCCTTCATATCAAAGAAGTTTCTGAATTCTGTGAAAATGGCCTTTCCACCGGCGGCTTGTTTCAAAGCCCGCAATAGTGCTTTCAGCGCAAGTTCATCTTGAGTCTCATTCGTCCCAGCAAGGAGTGGACCGCCCCACACAATTAACCTCCTTGAAAACCAAGATTTCACATTTCCACCATTAGACTGGAATACGCCTAATAAGGAGCCTACCACCTTACCTTCCTCCCTAGCAACTAACTGGAATGGACTATAACCTCTGACTTTCTTGATAAAATCGAAGAAGATTGGACTTTGAAAAAAATTGCCCTGTTTATGATTGGCTACAAATACTTCTAACTGTTCTTTGTTCGCTAGTTCGTCTTTAACAGTATACAAATCAATTTGCATGAATTTCTCTTGATTAGGGGGCTTTAAGCAATGTTGCTACTGCTAAATCGGATTTGGAACAGGCTTGTCCTACTAGTTTGATAATGATCCAAGACTTGTAGGAGGGAAACTTTGCTGATCAAAGAACCGGGGTACTCCCTAGTATGCCTGGCCCTCATGAATGGGTAGGGAAGTGTAAAGACAGGCCCTACCATTGCAATTCTTATTTACAATTACATGGCATGCAGAAAGCTAATTCCAGGTTTTGGTCTTCATCATTGTGTAGGTAAAAGGGAAGTTGTGCGGGCTGAAGGGCTGTGAAGTCGAAGACTGAAAGTCAATTATGGATAAAGCAACTTTCGTGGACCCATCGCATACCCCCATTTACTGAGATATGAAATTGTTGTCCACCTGATACTTCGTCTGGCTGCGAGCCAAAGATCATCACATAACCATAGAGTTTATGAGCTAACATAGGGATACATTTACTACTAAAAATCTGATTAGGGAAAAGGTCTAACCGGGATCTATGGTTAAGATCAGGCCGGCTGACTTGGAGGTGGGTCGGTAGAAGTGTTCTAGATAGAACAGGGCCTAAATGTACGCAGCTTGCCCTGATTAGGAAAGGACAGAAAACAGGATCTGGATAGCTTGTGGATGAGCTACTACAAGACTATAAGTATGAAATAACAATTGATTTTTAGATAGTTAAGGTGGCTATAAACTCAAGATGACTTCTAGATCAACCGGTGACTGTAACGAGTTGGTCAGCAATCACAAGGGCGTTTATGGATTAACTGCTACTTTTCTTGGGGCCAGTAGGGGTAAATGTTAGAATTAGAATTTTGGATTGTCTAGATGCTTCTGTGATAATAAATAGCTGTTTTCGGCTGAAAAGCGCATGTAGACTGGAATAGATTGTCGCGTATTATTTTGCTTGTTCATGGATGATTTACCTAAAAGATGACTTCTGTGTAGTTTTTGTCTAGTTAATTTTTACCACTTTTCCTGCTTAACTCAGCAATTTTGAACTCGTCATCCCTGCAACAGAATGGTTAGGTTCTATGCTGCTCATAAGTTGTAGCCTGTTACAAACTAACCGGAGAACTTAACTGTAATTAACGCCTAAGCTTAGACAATGAAGAATTACCAACTTTTTATTAATGGACAATGGACGGCCAGCAGTACGGGTCAGACCGATGACATCATCAATCCGGCTGATGAAAGCCTGGTGGGGCAGGTCCAGATGGCTTCGGAGGCAGATGCCGAGAAGGCCCTCCAGGCTGCCGAAGCTGCCCAAGTGGCATGGCGCCGGCTGCCCGCCCGTCAGCGTGCCGATCTTTTGCGCGCCTTCACCAAGGAGATTCAAGCCAACCGGGAATCACTAGCCGAATTGATCACCAAAGAACAAGGCAAACTCTTTAAAGTGGCCCAATTCGAAGTAGACGTCACCTGCTCCTTTATCGAGTACGCCTGTGACTGGGCGCGACAGATCGAAGGCGATATTATTCCTTCTGATAACCCGAATGAGCAGATTATGATTCATAAAGTGCCAAAAGGGGTAGTGGTGGCCATCACCGCCTGGAACTTTCCACTGGCCCTCGCTGGCCGGAAGCTCGGCCCAGCTCTGGTAACGGGAAATACAGTAGTATTAAAACCTACACCAGAAGCACCTCTTTCCACTTTGGAACTCTGCAATATTGCCAAGAAGGCTGGCATTCCCGATGGTGTAATCAATATGATCACGGGAGGAGTAGAAGCAGGAAAAGCCTTAGTAGAAAGCCCCATTACTAAAATGGTGACCATGACCGGAAGCACGCCGACCGGGCAAGCAATTGCCCGTTCTGCGGCTAGAAACCTGACCCATGTTCAGTTGGAGCTGGGCGGTAAAGCCCCTTGTATTATTTTTGAAGATGCGGATCTGGATATTGCGGTAGAAGGGGCCTTACATTCTCGTTTTGACAATTGTGGGCAGGTGTGCACTTGCAATGAAAGGATGTATGTCCACGAAGCGATCTATGATGCTTTCATGGAGCGATTTATGAAACGCGTGGGAGAACTAAAGCTAGGAAATCCCATGGAAGCCAGCACGGATATTGGACCCAAGATGAATCAAGCTGGGGTAGAACACCTTGAGGCCTTGGTGGCCGAGAGCGTGGCGGCAGGGGCTACTGTACTAAGTGGTGGAAAGCGCCCGGCAGGAGCTGCCTTCCAAAAAGGATTCTGGTATGAACCTACCATCTTGGCTGGAATAAAGCAGGATATGCGGATAGTCCATGAGGAACTTTTTGGTCCGGTTCTGCCAATCATAAAATTCAAGACCTTCGATGAGGCAATCCAGTATGCCAACGACTCTGCGTTTGGTTTAGCTGCCATGATCTTTACCAATGATATGAATAAGATTATGCGCTTAAGTGATGAATTGGAGTTTGGAGAAATCTACGTGAATCGCGGGCATGGCGAGCAACATCAAGGCTTCCATAATGGACTGAAATTGAGCGGAACTGGAGGCGAGGATGGCAAGTACGGCCTAGAGCAATATTTAGAAAAGAAAACCACCTACATCAAATACAAAGCGTAGATGAGCACAACAATAAAGAATATCGACGTTCAGCTTTTTCAAGTTCCATTGCCAGAGGTCCTCTCTGATGCCAAACATGGGGATCATACGCATTTTGAGCTGGTGACAGCTACCATACAATTGGCAGATGGTAGTGAAGGTACAGGCTACACTTACACAGGAGGCAAAGGAGGGTATGCCATTAAGGCCATGATCGAAAAGGATTTGACTCCAGCATTAATTGGACAAGATGGAACGGATGTGGAAGGCCTCTACGACTTCATGGAGTGGCATATTCACTACGTAGGGCGAGGAGGTATCGCTTCTTTCGCTATCTCGGCAGTGGATATTGCGCTTTGGGATATTCGGTGCAAGCGAGCGGGGCAGCCCCTGTGGAAAATGGCAGGAGGGGCCAATTCGACCTGTCGAGCCTACTGCGGAGGCATCGATCTTCAGTTTCCGCTAGATAAATTACTACGGAATATCGAAGGGTACTTATCAAGTGGCTTCAATGCCGTGAAAATTAAGATCGGCAGAGAAAAGTTAGAAGAGGATATTGAGAGAATAGCGGCGGTTCGAGCTTTGATTGGAGACGACATCACCTTCATGGTAGATGCCAATTATTCCATGACGGTCGAAGAAGCGATCAAAGCAGCCAAAGCTTTCGAACAATACAATATCTATTGGTTCGAAGAACCTACCATTCCTGATAACTACCTAGGCTACGCGGCCATCGCGGATGCCACCGGCATGCCCTTAGCCATGGGTGAGAACCTGCATACCATCCATGAATTTGGCTATGCTTTTGAACAATCTAAGCTCTCTTTTATTCAACCGGATGCTTCCAATTGTGGCGGGGTTACGGGCTGGCTGCAGGTGGTGGACTTGTCGAGAAAATACGGCGTGCCAGTTTGTTCGCACGGGATGCAAGAGCTGCATGTGAGTTTAGTTTCAGCCCAGTCAAATGCGGGTTGGTTGGAAGTACATAGTTTCCCAATCGATCAATACACAAAACGACCTTTGGTCGTCGAGAGCTATCGAGCCGTTGCTTCTGATGAGCCTGGGGTGGGTGTTGAATTTGACTGGGTTAAGTTATCCCCTTACAAGGTAGACTCAATGCTCAACTTCAAGAAAGTGATGTAGGCAGTAGCATTATTGAGATTGGGTAAATGAGGCTTTTGGTCTAAACCCTAACAATAAATTTTCTAGTCAGTATTAAGTAGAAAGGAGTACGAAATCTCCTTTCCTTACCAAATCCTATCCACTTCAAATAGCCATTTCCCTAATGAGCTTATGAATGAATAGTTAGGAAAACAAAACAAAACCAATAATTATGATTGAAGGAATAATTTGGGCCATTTTTGCAGGCCTTATGCTCGGGTTATATGCCCTTCCAGAAAAGTTCACCAAAGACTTTAAGTTTGAAAACACCTGGGGACTCTTCTTTATGCTCACCATGTTTCTTGTCCCTGTAATCGCTTCCTTGGGGCTAATCAAGGGATTTGGGGAGGTTTTTGGTGCCGTTTCAGTTGATATTTTATGGAAGATGGCGGGAGCCAGCTTCTTGTGGGGAATAGGTGTGATGATGTGGGGCAAAGCCATTAACCACATTGGACTATCACTTGGTTTTTCACTTTTTATCGGGACCGTAATTCTAATTGGTTCCATTCTGCCCTTTCTAGTAGATGGTGTGCCGGAAAGCAAAGCTTTTATGACCATCATGGCAGGGATTGTGGTGGTATTACTGGGAGTGATTGCCAATGGGAAAGCGGGTTTGATTAGAGAGGCGGATGAGGTGGCCGCGAAAGATGTGAAGATAGATAATAGCAAACAAGGTTCTATGCTAACGGGGATTATGATCGCCGTGGTAGGTGGTTTACTGGCCACGGGCTTTAGCTATGCTAATGCCGTAGGTCGCCCGCCCTTGCACGAAGCAGCTCAGGCTGCAGGGAACGCAGATTGGGTGACGGCTGTAGCGGTAATGTTCCCCATCTTCATTAGCGGTGGAATTGTAATGGCCGTTTATTTTGGTTGGCAATTGAGTCAAAAGAAGGCTTGGGGTAGTTTCAAAACACCTCACTTCAGTAAGAACTTCGGGCTGATCCTGATTATGGCCATTTTCCATTATGCGGCTTCCGCAGTATTTGCCTACGCGGCTTTCAAGTTGGGTAATGTTGGCAATACCGTAGGGTATGCCATTTTCAATACGGCATCAGTGGCTACCGCCATTTTAAGTGGCATTGTGACAGGGGAGTGGATTCAAGCCTCCAGTAGGGCCAAAAACTATTTATATCTCGGGTTGGCGTGTATGGTGGTAGGAATCATCATCGTAGCTGTTGGAAATGGCCTGGCAAGCTAGGAGGAAGCTGCGCCCATAGCCAACATATAAAAGGATAAAAAACAGAAAGCAAAATGAAGAAAGTAATCACCTTTGGTGAGATTATGTTGCGATTGACTCCTCCGGGGCATCGTCGATTTTCGCAGGCCAGCCAATTTGATGTGGTCTATGGAGGAGGAGAAAGCAATGTGGCGGTTTCGCTAGCTAACTACGGTCTATCAACAGAGTTTGTCAGTTGTTTGCCTGCCAATGATATTGGTGACTGTGCTTTGATGGCTCTTCAGAAGTACGGAGTAGGTACGCAGTATATAGCGAGAGAAGGGGAGCGATTGGGAATTTATTTCTTGGAAATTGGTGCGGTGAGTCGAGGTAGTAAGGTCGTCTATGATCGAGCACACTCAGCTATTTCCACGATGAAACCGGGTACAATTGACTGGGATGAGGTATTTCAGGATGCCCAGTGGTTTCATTGGACTGGCATCACCCCTGCCATATCTCAAAGCGCTGCCGATTGTTGTTTAGAAGCTATTGAAGCTGCCAATCGATTGGGGATCACAGTTTCAACGGATCTCAACTACCGCAAAAACCTCTGGAAGTACGGTAAAGAGCCATCGGAAATTATGCCTGCCCTCGTGGCCGGCTGCGATGTTATCCTTGGAAATGAAGAGGATGCTGAAAAGCACTTCGATATCCATCCTGAAGGCGTGGATGTCACCAAAGGAGACACGGTTGACGCACAAGCCTATATCTCAGTCGGCCAGCAACTAATGAAGCGGTTCCCACGTGCAAAGAAAGTAATTGTAACCCTTCGGGGATCAATCAGTGCTTCTCATAATACTTGGACAGGTGTCCTTTACAATGGCAGAGAACTACTACATGCCCCTACCTATCAGATTACTCATATCGTGGATAGAGTAGGGGGTGGAGATAGTTTCATGGGGGGCTTGATCTACGGACTAATCAACTGGCCGGAAAATGATCAACGGGCGCTCAATTTTGCAGTAGCTGCTTCTTGTCTAAAACACACGATTTATGGGGATGCCAATCTAGCTACCGTAGACGAAGTCAAAAAACTGATGGATGGAGATGCTAGCGGTAGAGTCAGTCGGTAGTCGGCACCCCTATTGATGAATCTTAATAAACAAGAATACGTGAAAACGAGCGAAAATCGATCCTAAGTCCGGCGGATAACCGCGTGTGGGATGGAGAGGAGGATAATCGCTTCAAGGTGCTCAAAAAAGGAGGTTTTGATAGCCATAAGGTACACTACCCCTTCCTACTAGCCTACAATGGTGGCATTGCTTCCTTAATCACCACTGATGGACCAGAAAAAAATACCATCCAGTGGTCTCCGGATGGTATCGATTTCGAGATTATGTCAGTGATCAAGGGCGCCCCACATGCCATTGGGCTCAATCGTAGCCTGGATACAGAAGGAGCTCCCTTTGGTGCCTTGGGGTGGGGGCTTACCCATCAGTATAAAACCTAGGCTTACCAATATATCCGACGTTTCCATGGTTAGCGTAGAACTACGCATGTAGCAAAGGGAGAAAGTGCGAGTAAGTAGAGCATCAACCGATACCTCCGAAGTCCGCAAGACATCGGAGGTATCTACACTAATTTTTGGCTTTCCTGAACTAGAAGCGTAAAAAGGAAGCTAAATTGCAGAAGGGACAGCCTTTCAAATCAAAAATTGCCCTTTATGCGACTTACATACCTGTTCACCCTAGTTTTAGCTATCCATACTTTTCTTCCCGCGCAATCGACGCTTCGTATCCTTAATTTTCAGGGGGATAATGGCTTTCAACACGACTCCAAGGATGAAGCCCTACAAATGATCAAATTGTTGGGAATCGTGAATGATTGGGAGGTAATGACTACGGCTGATATTGGCGTGTTTACGGAAAGCCGATTGAAGAATTTTGATGTCTTAGTATTCAACAATAATTGTGGGACAGATGGACCTATATTTAATAAGGAAGCGGCTCAAGCTTTACAAACTTATATCCGGAAAGGAGGCGGTTTTGTAGGCATTCATTGTGCCGGTGCTATTTGGAAAGAAGAAGAAGGCTTTCAGGAATGGTATGCTGGACTAATTGGGACGACTCTAATCGCACATCCCGAAGTACAGCCCGCTACTTTAGATGTAGAAAATGGATCTCATCCGGCTACAGCACATCTACCTAGTCGATGGGATATGAAGGATGAATGGCATATCTTCTCCAGCAATCCTCGCAATAAAGTAAACGTGCTTATTTCTCTTGATGAAAGTACTTACACGGCAGACAATGGATTAAAAATGGGGGGAGATCATCCTTTCACTTGGTATCACTACTATGACGGGGGGAGATCCTTCTTTACTTCATTAGGACATGCAGAGTATACTTATAAGGATGCTAATTTTCAGAAGATGATCGAGGCAGGTATCAAATGGGCAGGAAAGCGTTCTGCTGAACCTAGGGTATTTCCTGATTATGGCTTACTGCTAGATCTTGATGCGGATCATGGGGTAAAAGCAGTAGAAGGAGATCGGGTAGTCCGCTGGACCAATCAGGTTCTAGGGTCGAGGGCCAAGGACTTTGAACCTCATGACTACGGGCTTCGATTGCGTAAACCTGGATCTGGTCGCCCATTATTAAAACGAGCATGTGCTGATTTAAATGGCCACAATGCCATTGCTTTTGAGGAAGATGAATTGATCAACCAAGAAGAGGATGCCTTTGATTTTTTGCTGCGTGGCAGTGGCTATACCTGGATAACAGTAATAAAGCCCTATCCAACGGCCGATCCGGACGGGAAAACTGAATTTGGACTCTATAGATTAAAGGATGTCAATTCCTTTATGGGAAACCTTCGCAATGGCGGTCGCTATGAGGGTCTTTGGGGGTGTTTTGATGATGATCTCACCATCTGGTGTGGATCTCGTTCAGGGGTAACCTTTGGCCGATTTGACGAGAACAATCCTAAACTGTCAGGTCCTCAGCTAGACCCCAATCAATTCTATATTATTGCTGCAAGAATGGGTGCAGGGATTGGTACTGTCGAAATTGAACTCTTTGTTGATACACCTATGGCCGTGGCTCAAATCGAATATCCTGTTAGCCAAACCGCTAATCCTTCAAAATTGGCGATTGGAACAGAACGAGATGCGACCAATCATCCAGGTTCTGAATCTTTTGATGGAGAAATAGCGCGCTTCATCATATATGAGCGCCCTTTAGCAGATCGGGAACTAGAGGAAGTGATGAAGTATTTGAAAAAGACCTATGGACTGGAGCAAAGGTGAATTGTTTGAGGACTAACCTTGTACCAATTCTATTCAGTTTTCTAAAGGAAGTCAACTATGATCGAAAATATGCTGAAGATGACTTGTTTGCTACTCGGATTAGCTTGTCTAGGTGTGAATTGTAGAGGCAATGATCAGCAGGAACAGTCAGCTCCAAAATTGAATAAGGATTCGATCCATCTACAGGATTCAATCCGTCTAGCTTGGTCTTGCACAGCCCCGTTTGAAAAGGTGGAAAGTGTGGTGTACGATCGGAAGAGAGCCTGTGTCTACGTATCGAACGGCAAAGATTATGGGATTGGTCAAGCTGGTTTTATCTCTAAGGTTGCTATAGAAGGGAAGGAGGTGGATCTTAAATGGATTCAAAACCTTAATCGGCCCACAGGAATGGCAATCTATGGTGATAGCCTATATGTGGCAGATGTGAATGCCCTGCTAATCATTGATCTCAATTTGGCTGTAGTAGTCGAGCGGGTGGAGGTATCTATAAAGTATGGTATAAATGATGTGTCGGTGGGGGAAGATGGGACCGTATTTGTGACAGCCTCTGCCATTCATGCCGTATTGAAGTTGGTGGGAGACCGTTTGGAAATTTGGGCCCAAGATGCTGAAATTTTGCAATGGGCCAACGGAGTACAGGCCTTAACCAATGAGGTATGGGTAGGAGGAGAGCATTTGGTTCGTTTAAATTTGGAAACGGGTGAAAGCTTGCGAATGGAAATGGAGCCAAGGGTACGTGATTTTGAAGGGATCAGTTATGTAGATGCAAGAACCATCTTGGCTACGACCGTGGAAAATAGTGCCTTGCACCGAATTCAAAATCAGGAGTCTAGACTTTTATTACAGCCTGAAGGTTACTTTGGAGATTTAGAATACATTCCAGAGCTAAATCAGTTGATCGTTCCAGAGGGGAACCACCAAAGTATGATCTATTCGGTGAAATGCTATGAGTTCCAATGGTAGTTTTACGTTATGGTGACAATGGCACCAAATGAAATCGCAATAAAGGTCAGATTATTAGGGTTTTAGGATACCTTAGTTAAGGTAAGATCTAAGCTAATTGAGTTCAAATCTAGTCCCTTGGTACATGCCTTTCGACACGTCTGACTCTTCTTTACGGAATCCAATCATTAAGAACTAAATTCATAGTCAATTTCTTCTAGTTCGAATTTAGCATAGCTAAAATCTCCAGCGGAAAGATTCCAAACTGCCTCCGCGAAAAAGGGAATCTGCATCCCGTTCACTTCGCGATAGTCGTGACAATGGGCTGTCCATTCCTCGAGATGGTTCTCATCCATGTATCGCTGAGCCTTGAAGTGGGTAATTTGGCCTAACTGATTAAAATGAAAGACACCTTCCGCTTGGATATGTTCATCCTGGTACAAAACCTTGGCGGATTGCTCATCAATCGGAAGCCAACTGAGATTATCAGAGGGGAGTAAGGCAGTAGGAAACCATACGGCTTCCGCCAACCAACGAAGAAATTCTCCTTGATCCGTTGCTTTCCCCTTGGCATTCACCACTGGGATCAGAGAGGCAATCTTAACGACCAAATTCCCTTTCCCATTGATGTATTTATCAATAGCGGAAGCCCAACCCAGCTTTCCACTCCATAAGAATCCAGGAGGAGAGCAAGTGAAATATTCTTCTCCGCGAATATTTTTCCATCCTTGCTTAGCAGAAGTTCTAAACTGACCTCTATGTTTAAGGGTAACTTGTTGGATGTAAGCCTGTCCTTCTCGCAGGGCATATCTGAAGTAGCGCTGGACGGGTACGGGAAGCCCTTTAAGATTACTTGTAGTATAAATGGCGGGAGTTGCCTTTTGACTAGCTCGGTATAGCTCCTGCAAACCTAGTTGGATATTGCTTGGTCTACTTAGTTGATTTCCAGTTTTCAACAGTAGAAGGATTGGTACTAGAACTAACAAAACGGTGATACTTGTAACCATTGTTTAGCCTTTTCGTTTGTTTTTACAAAGTAAAGGAACCAGGTGAGGTCATGTAATGATCAAAGTCACCAGTAGAACTGATTGAGCTTACCTTTATCGAGTTCTCTAATCTTGGTCAGGATGTGGCAGCCTTTTGATAGCGCGTAGGAAAATCAGATTTTATGACTTTAATCCAACACGATTTTCTGGCTTGACTGATGCTAATTATAGTACCTTTGGGTTCCATTTTTAAACAAGTAACTTCCTAGATACCTTTTTAGGCCGATATTCCACGAGTGATGGATGATTACAGCCCGAAGGCGGGTAGAGCACAAAGTCATGGTTTCAGGCAAATTGGAAAGGAGATATCTGGGATTTAACAAAAATTGATGAGGGAAAAAAAAGCCATCCTCCTAGCAGTCGCCGAGGAGGTATTTCAGCAGCGAACGGAAAAGATTGGTATCTCTCCAAGTTGGATCGGTTACTTCAGGGAGCTCCCCCCGCACAATTTTATCTGACTTTCAGCAGCGCTGCGCGCAAAACATCCAAAGATTCACTACAGCTGACTGAAGATCAAGTCCGTCGGATGCAGGCTATTCAACCTGCCTTTAACTTATCCACCTGGACGGTAGATGAGCTGGCACGTGTAGCTTTTATGAGCTGTTTGCCAACGGAAAATAATCAAGCTACTCTAGGTAAGCTGATCGATGCAGCGGATATGAGGGAGTCTGTAGCTCTTTATAAGGGACTAATCTTTCTGGACAATGCTGAGGAATTCACACTCCGAGCCATTGATGGCCTCCGAACCAATATTTCTCACGTTTTTGATGCTATTGCCTTAGATAATGCATTTCCTACGCAGTATTTCGAAGAGGATCCCTGGAATCAGATGGTCCTCAAAGCCCTCTTTATGCAGCGGCCGATCTACCGGATCTGGGACTTAGATGAGCGGAGAAATAAGACCTTAGCATTGATTATGCGGGACTATGCGCAAGAGCGCTGGTCGGGTCATCGTCAGGTTAGTCCTGAGTTATGGCGTAGCGTAGCTGGTTATGGAGATGAGAATTTCCTGCCAGAATTCGATAAAATGCTCAAAAGTGAATACGAATTAGAACAATTTGCCGCTGCCAAAGCTATAATAGAAAGTAAACTTCCTCAATCTGAATCCATGCTGCAGGCCGCGGGTATAAACAAGGATAGCCTTCCTTCCTGGGATGAAATTGGTCGGCAGGCAGAAATTGAGGCTAGTAATTAAACACTATTATCTATAAAATAACAGCAGTTACCATAATCAAATACTTATGAATTTTATTGATCCACACATACACATGATCTCGCGTACTACGGATGATTACGAAGCCATGCGTAGAGCGGGAATTGTGGCGGTGATTGAACCTGCCTTCTGGTTGGGGCAGCCGCGTACCGAAGTCGGTTCCTTTAAGGATTATTTTAGCAGTCTGATAGGTTTCGAACGCTTTCGGGCTAGCCAGTTTGGCATTCGCCACTATTGCACCATCGGGCTCAACTCCAAAGAAGCTAATAATGAAGCTTTGGCAGAACAAGTGATGGAACTGTTGCCCCTTTTCGCGGCAAAGGAAGGTGTCGTAGCTATTGGAGAGATTGGATATGATGATCAGACGAAAGCTGAAGACAAATTTTTCCGTCAGCAAATAGAATTGGCCAAGGAGCTTGACATGCCGATCATGGTACATACCCCACATCGAGACAAGAAGCGAGGAACCAGCCGAAGCATGGATGTGCTGGAGGAACATGGCGTTGATCCGTCCTTGGCCGTGATTGACCACAATAATGAAGAAACGGTCAAGGAAGTACTGGATCGCGGATTCTGGGCTGCTTTTACCATTTATCCGAATACCAAGATGGGGAATGAACGAATGGTGGAAGTTGTTCGTCAATATGGTTCCAATCGAATTATCGTTGATAGTTCGGCGGATTGGGGCGTAAGTGATCCCTTATCAGTGCCGAAAACAGCTGCTTTGATGTTGGAAAAGGGCTTGAGCGAGGAGGATGTACGTCTTACTTGCTATCAAAATGCCTTAACGATCTATAGCCATAATGGGGAGATGAAGGAGTCGGACTGGAAAGATGGTTTTGATGTAAATCAGAATGATTTCTTCGAAGGGAACCGTGTCTTGCGTGGGCAAGAGGCTAAATCCGGGAGATCCACCAACATTGTCGAAAACTAATGGCCCATTCGAAGCTAAGGCTCTATATCAGCTTTGTACGACCTGCTAATGTCGTAACAGCTATTGCCGACGTCATTGCGGGTGCAGCCATTAGTGGTTTTTTGTCAGGCGGGCTTACGGAGCCAATGCCATTGCTTTTGCTCGTCTTATCTACTGTCGGACTCTACGGTGGCGGGATTGTTTTCAACGATATTTTCGATTTGAAGCAAGATCAAATAGAGCGACCAGAAAGGATATTACCGAGCGGAAAATTGAGTGTAAACACCGCCATTACTTTTGGCAGTATTTTGCTGCTAATGGGCGTTTTGGCCGCCGCTCTTGTGTCATGGATTAGTGGTGCTATTGCTTTTTCGGTAGCGGTTTTGGCACTTACCTACGACAAATTTAGCAAACACGTACAGGTCTTAGGGCCGCTCAATATGGGCCTTTGCCGGGCAGGAAACTTAATGCTAGGCGTTAGTATTATTCCTGCTGCTGTAGGTGAGTTTTGGTGGTTGGGTATTATACCGGTACTGTTCATCAGTGCGGTTACCTTGACCAGTCAAAAGGAGGCAGAAGGTAACAATAAAGGATCAGTGACTTTAGCTCTAGGACTTGATGTGGCTATCTTAATTATCTTATTGTTATTGGTTAGGCTAACGGATTTTCGCTTGGAGCTGGCCGCTGTGTTCATGGCCATGTGGTTTTTGATGAACGCTTCCGCCAAATACAAGGCCATCACTCATAATGTGCCCAAAAATATTATGAATGCGGTACGTATGGGCGTATTATCGCTCATTCCGTTGGATGCCGCAATGGCGGCTGGTTTTTCCGGGAAACTTTGGTTAGGCTTGGTGGTGTTGCTACTCTTGCCTTTATCCATTGCTTTAGCTAAAAAATTCGCAGTAACCTAATATTTGAAATGAGGTTCTCATGATGAATACAATCACTCAGCAGTTCTCTATACCTTATCAGTATCAGATCCATTTTACCGAGGCGCTCTTTGCGACTTCAAATGCTTTGTTAGCAGAAATTATACGCGGAACAGATAAGCGCTTGCCTGCCAAACTTGGTGTCGTCGTTGATTCAGGGGTAAGCGATCATCACCCCGAGCTAGCGCAAGCAGTAGTCGATTACTGTGAACACTATGCTGATACTATTTCTCTCTGTGGAAGTCCATTGCAGGTACAAGGGGGCGAGGATAGTAAGAATACCTTTGCTTATGTGGAGCAAGTATTGGAGTTGATTAATGACGGAAAGATCGATCGCCACGCTTTTATCATAGCCATTGGCGGTGGTGCGGTGCTGGATATGGTAGGCTTTGCTGCGGCCATCGGGCATCGAGGAATCGGGATAATTCGAGTGCCAACGACCGTTTTATCCCAGAACGATTCTGGGGTAGGGGTAAAGAATAGTATCAACTACTTCGGCAAGAAGAACTTCCTGGGCACTTTCGCTCCTCCCGTAGCGGTGATCAATGATGCTCAATTCTTAACCACTTTGGATGATCGTCAGTGGCGGAGCGGAATATCAGAGGCGGTTAAGGTAGCCTTGATTAAAGATCTATCCTTTTTTGAATGGATAGAAGATAATGCAGCACAGCTTGCTGATCGTGCCTTGCAGCCTATGCAATATTTGATCCACCGTTGCGCAGAAATGCATACCGATCATATTGGGGGAGGAGATCCTTTTGAAAAAGGCTCCTCCAGACCGCTAGATTTCGGACACTGGGCCGCTCATAAATTGGGGCAGCTGTCCAATTTTGAAGTATTCCACGGGGAGGCTGTAGCCATTGGCATATGTCTAGATGTTGTGTATTCTCACCTACTTGGGTTGATCGATGTGGAAGCGACACACCGCGTACTCAAGTGTTTCAGCACTTTGGGTTTTTCGTTGACGCACCCGCTATTGAGTGGACCAGAAAGTCCCCATGGCCTAAATCCTGAGCTGACCAAAGGACTTGATGAGTTCCGAGAACACCTAGGTGGGCAATTGACTATAATGCTGTTGGAGAGTTTGGGGAAAGGTGTGGAATATCACGAAATGGATGAAAAACTGATCGGGGCAGCCGTGAAATACTTGGAAGAATATACCGTGGCTGAGCCTGCCTAAAATACAGGATACTATGAAACTTCAAAATGGGGCCCACCTCAGTTATTGCACCAATATTCATGCCGGTGAATCTTGGCCTGCCGTTTTCGAAAGCTTAAAGGAGTATTGTCTGCCCTTGAAGGCCGCGCTGAGTCCGGATCAACCATTTGGTATTGGATTGCGATTATCGAACGAAAGCAGTGTACTGCTAGCAGAGCCTGCTCACTTGCAAGCGTTTAAGCAGTGGTTGGAGGATAACGACTTATATGTGTTCACGATGAACGGTTTTCCGTACGGCGCATTCCACTTTGCGGTTGTTAAGGATAAAGTACATCAACCAGATTGGACCACTAATGAGCGATTGGAGTATAGCAAACGGCTATTTGACATCCTAGCTGAATTATTACCAGCAGGCTTAGATGGCGGTGTTTCTACCTCTCCACTTTCATACAAGTTTTGGCACGAAACGCCTGAAGCGCTGGAGCAAGCCAAACTTGACTCCTGCCAAAACATGATTAAGGTAGCTGCTCACCTGGTCCGTCTCAAGGAAAAATATGGTAAAAGCCTACATTTGGATATCGAACCAGAACCTGATGGAATCCTAGAAGATTCTGCTGGCTTTATCCACTTTTACAAAGAATATCTGCTGAAGCAAGGGAAAGTGCAGTTGGCTGCCGAACTAGGATGCAGTCCTTCAGAGGCGGAAAGTCATATTAGAGAACATCTTCAGTTATGTTATGATGTTTGTCATTTTGCCGTTGGTTTTGAATCCCCAGCTAAGGTGATCGAAGCCTTAGATCGGGAAGGGATCAAAACAGGTAAGATCCAGATCAGTGCCGCACTGAAAGCCATATTGCCGCCAGTCGCCTCTTTACGCCAGCAGATCAAGGAGGAACTTAGCCCATTTAACGAATCTACTTACTTGCATCAGGTCACCATGCAAGATCAATCCGGAAACCTGGCTTACTATCCGGACTTGGTCGATGGCTTAGCACAGCTTGAGGATTCAAAATGGCAGGAGCTAAGAACCCATTTTCATGTTCCCATATTTGCCGAAGATTACGGCCTGCTGGAATCTACCCAGGATGATATCGTGAAGACGCTGGCACTTTGGAATAGAGCTCCCTTTACTCAACATCTAGAAATCGAAACCTACACTTGGGAAGTGTTACCAAGTGACCTTAAATTGGATCTAAGAGACTCCATCGAACGAGAAATGCGCTGGGTTTTATCACAAGTACAATAGTTATGAATCGGGTTGCAGCCATAAACATAGTTGGACTAAGTAGTCACCTGATTGGGGAACATATGCCTAATCTCAAGGCTTGGATGGAAAAGGGGGCACAACTTAGCTCCATAAACCCAACTCTGCCAGCAGTCACCTGCACGGCTCAATCCACCTACCTCACGGGTAAAACACCGACGGATCACGGCATCGTAGCGAATGGCTGGTATTTCCGGGATGAATGCGAAGTAAAACTCTGGCGCCAATCCAATAGACTAGTAGAGGCGGAAAAGATTTGGGAAAAGGCAAAGCGGATCAATCCAGCATTTACTTGTGCCAATCTCTTTTGGTGGTATAATATGTATTCCTCGGTAGACTACTCCGTCACACCACGACCACAGTATTTGGCTGATGGGCGTAAAATGCCAGACTGCTACTCCCATCCGGCTTCTTTACGCGATGAGTTGCAAGAAAAATTGGGCACCTTCCCGCTCTTTAACTTCTGGGGCCCCAACACCTCCATCAAATCCAGCCGATGGATTGCCGAGGCTGCCCAGCACGTCTATGATAAGCACCAGCCCACCCTCACCCTGATCTACTTGCCACATCTCGATTACTGTTTGCAAAAATTTGATCACGATAGCCCACAAGTGCAGAAGGATTTAGAAGAGATCGACCAGCTTTGTCATGAGCTGATCCAATTCTTTGAACAG
>CAJXPD010000076.1 GCA_913057785.1 uncultured Lewinella sp.
CTCACCGGGTGACTAGTCACCCGGTGAGCAGGAATGCAATTCTACCACTTTTCCCAACTACCCCCATCAAATGCGGGAATACCTTCTTTCCGGAGGCGCCTTACGGCCTTCTTACTGCGTACCCCCGTACCAGAACAGGTCAGGATCGGTCTACGCCATTCTTTGATTACTCCTTTGAAAAAATCAATGTCCTCGAGGGGCATCAAAATCGCTTCTTCTGCGTGCCCTTCGGCATATTCTGGTAAGGTGCGAACATCAAGAAGGATAGCCCCTTTCTTTGGGAATGGTTTAGGTGTTAGTTCTGGTAAGTTACGGCGGCTAATCATTTCGTGAGGATAAAACATAAAGCATGTATTTACGAGGTTCATTGTTATATCAAATTTAATGCCTCCACCTAGCAGAGGCCTTGATCAAAGTCAATCTCTGCATTGATTAAGATCATGCTGCACCAACCTCAATCCCTGTAGCTTTGAAGAAATTGATCACGAAAAATTCCTAACCATGAGAGACACAGTTGCAGTACAAGCACCATCGGCTATTGTTCCCTTTTCGATACGACAATTAGTCGTGGGATTAGAGTTGGGACAAACGGATGATCAGCTGATTGCTTACGCTCAATATTTGACCCGTCAAATCCCTACTTCATCAGCCCATTTTGCCCACGTGATTCCAGCACCTCAGTTGCTAGAGGCATTCTATGAGGATCTTGCGGGACGGTTTGATGTTAAGGATAGTATCCTAAAGAATCTGGACCAGACAGTAGCTAAATTCTTCGCCAGACAACAACTCCGTCCTACTTATGGGGCTATCGAAGGATACCCACTTAAAGAATTGATCGGCATTGCGGAGAAAAGAGAGGCTGACCTAATATTGATCGGACAAAAGGCCAACACCTATGAACATGGCATATTAGCCAAAAACTTTGCTCGTCAATCAGCAATCAACACCCTGATTGTTCCGGAGCAGGCTGATGTGAAAATTTCCAAAATTCTAGTTCCGATCGATTTTTCACCGAATAGTGTTAAGGCCTTCCAAACCGCCTTCTCCCTTCAGCAGCGACTTGGTGATCAAGTGGAGTTGACCTGCTTGAACGTATTCGACATGCCTAATTTAAGCGCATACAACCTGGCAAGAAGTCCAGAGAAATTCAAGGAGTTTATTGTTGAAAGTCGAAAAGAGGCCTTTGAAAACTTCTTCAATTCCTATGCTCCTAAGCAGGAGCATAAGATTCCTGGCGTACTCATCGAAAGACAAGGCCCTGGCTTGTCCAATTACATCCTGGATTATGCCAAAGAAAATGACTTTGACCTCATCGTCATCGGAGCTAAAGGGCATTCATCCTTAGAAAGATTATTGATGGGAAGTGTTACCGAAAAGCTGCTGACCATCAATGAGACTATCCCCACTCTGGTGGTCAAATAGGAAAATAGCCTGATTTCTATCATCGCAGTGCGTAAGCTCTCCAAGGAGAGCTTACCGCTCAACAAAATCCAGACTTATGATTATCACCGATAAAAAGAGACTCGTAGATATACAAAGAGAATTTCAAACCAAGTTTCCTTATTTGAAATTGGAGTTCTACACCCAACCGCACGCAACCGGTGTTGGTTCCTCTAACAAGGTTATGCTGCCGGCTTTATCTAAGATTGGGGATGTCAGAACTAAACACAACACAGGAGATATCAGCATCAATGGACATCTAAAAGTTAAAAGCTTAGAACAACTGTTCCATGATCAGTATGGTCTCAATGTGCAGGTATTTCGTCGTTCAGGAGGAATCTGGCTACAGACCACTTCTACCGATGAATGGACCCTAACCGAACAAAACAATAAAGGTAGCCAAGCCCGAGCCCAGGCAGATGAATGGGTTCAACAATAGGAGCTGGCTTCCCTATTAAAAATCTAATATTCATAGCCAAGTTTTTTAGGAGTTGATGGGTAGTGTTCTTTCCGGCACACTACCCCGCTTTCTTAGAAACACAATACTCGAAGACATGAAAAACATACTAATACCTACTGATTTCTCGGCTTGCGCCGGGAATGCAGTACATGCAGGAATCCTGCTCGCCAAACGGTTTGAGTCCAGGATTCATCTTCTGCATACCTTAGCTCCATTGAGAGCTCGGGATCGCAATGACAGCAGAAAAATGGCTGAATATGAGCAAGCCCGAGAAAATGCCACGACACTTTTGAAGGAAATTGCCGGACAACAAGCTGATCTGGAGTTTCTGGTAAACGTCCGCGAAGGCAAGTTACCTGCCGCCATTTCTCAGTACGTTGATGAGACTGGAATAGACATGATCGTGATGGGTTCTCATGGAACCAGCGGACAGAATGAGTACTTCATTGGATCGAACACCCAGAAGGTAGTCCGTAAGGTACACCTTCCTGTGCTGGTTATTAAGGATAGATTAGAGAATGTTGATTTCAACAAAGTAGTCTTTGCTACCAATTTGAATCAAGAGGAAAAAGAGGCCTTTGCTCGCTTCAAAGACTTCGTCAAGCACTTCCTACCAGAGATTCACATTGTCTACATCAATAATGACCCCTTCTTCGGCCTACCCTACGTGCATACTAAAGAACTACTGGAAGAATGGAAGGTTTTGGCTAAGCCCTTTGAATGCCAAACGCACTATTTCAGTGCCTATACGGTAGACCAAGGCATCAGAGCTTTGTCCGAGGAGATCGGAGCCAGCTTGGTCTCCATTTCTAATCATCAGCGTCATCCAATGAAACGCATGTTCTCTGGAAGCAATGTGGAAGCGCTCGTCAACCATGCTCAGTTACCAGTGCTCAGTATTGACTATTGAATAATGCGCGAAGAATATATTGACTTCTCTAAGTATAGCATACCTCACTTTTGAAAGCTTTCCCGATCTTTGGCTACTGCTAAATTTCGGGATCCTTTTTTGTGTAAGGGGCCCTGTGTTTCAGCCTCATTTGTAAGAAAAACTTATCTTGCCGCCGATGAGAAATCTCTGGCACAATAGCTTCTTCAACTGGTACACGCTCGCTACCTCCTACCTGAGTCTAAATGTGGCCGTATTCTTGGTGATGCTGTCTTTTTTCATTGGCATTATAGGCTTCATGTTAATTGAGGATTACACCCTTTTTGAGGCTTTCTATATGACCGCCATCACAATTTCCACAGTAGGATATACAGAGGTTAAACCCTTGAGTTCAGATGGACAGCTATTTGCTGGGATTTACATCATTTTAAACTTGGGTGTCTTTGCTTATGCGCTTTCAGCCTTCACTAGCTACGTGGCGCACGGAGAATTTTTTCGCAAAATACATCGTAACTTTATCGAACAGCAAATCAATAAAATGAAAGACCATATCATATTGTGTGGATATGGGAAGTATGGGAAGGAAGTGGTAGAGAACTTCCTGCACCATAACATCGATTTCATCGTCATTGAAAGGAGTCCTGCCAAGATTGCCGAAATACAGGAACGGCAGGATAAGATTCATTACGTGGAGGGAGATACCACTCATGATGATATTCTGCTATTGGCAGGAATCGAGAAGGCTAAGGCCCTAATTAGTGCCTTAGGGGATGATACCGAGAATGTATTCACAGTTTTATCCGCTCGTCAACTGAATCCACAATTGAACATCATCAGTAGGTCTTTGCACCCCAAAACGGAGGGAAAATTGCGCATGGCAGGGGCGAATCACGTGATCATGCCAGAGCAAATTGGCGGCTTTTACATGGCAACTCTCGTCAACAAACCTGGAGCTGTAGATTTCTTTTCCTTCATCACCAATGAATATGAATCTGACATTGGCTTTGAAGAAATCAGATATGAGAAACTCTCTAAAAAGCACCAGGGAAAGTCGATTAAGGAATTGCGAATCAGAGAATTGACCGGCGCCAACATTATAGGCTTCAAAAACCAGGCGGGTAAATACTCCGTCAACCCTGGTCCAGATATCGTCTGCACTAGGGGGACTAGTTTTATCGTACTAGGAAATGAAAGCCAACTACAGGCTCTCCGAGAAAATTTTGGTCTACAAGAGTAGCCACCACTATTCTTCTATTGTTCTAGGGCAGGGACTGGGTCTCTGTAAGCATAATTGAGCAGATCATAGGTACTTACGATCCCTACTAAACGTTCTTGCTCATCTACAATCGGAATGGCGTGAAAGAGATTTTCTCGAAAGAAAGCAGCCGCTAAAAAGATAGAATCTTCTTGCTTCAGTTTAGCTACTTGTTTTGTCATAACTTCCTCTACCAATAGAGAGCCGAAGAATCTATTGTTATTTTCCAGATTCCATTCCCTCCCAAATAGAGTCAAATGATCGCACAGTAAATGATAATCAGATTTGCTGATAATGCCGACCACTTCTCTTGCAGGATTCACCACTGGGATATGGTGAATATTATTGTGCTGGAAGATCTCATGTACTTTTTCCAGCGTATCACCGGGTTTTACCACTATTACCTCTTCGGTCATTATGGTGGCTATTTTTCTATCTTCGATCATGATATTTAAATTTAAGTGATGGACATGACTGCTGCTTCTCCCCTCCTTTGCACTTATTCGCTTTCCTACCCTTCTACTTCTGGAAAAGAGACTTGCGCGTAGGCATGTCGTAGTAAATCGTGACTGGTTACAATTCCAGCTAAACGAAAGTCTTCAATGACAGGAATCGCATGGAATTTATTCTGGAGAAAAATATCAGCAACCAAGCCAATGGTATCGTCAGGGTCTAAGGTCAGCGGCTGCGGCGTCATGATCCTGGAAGCAGTCCAGCTATCATAAACCTTAGCGATGTAGGTCGTCCCACTGGCATCATGTTCGATCATTCGGGCTATATGAAGCATATCTGCCTTGCTGATGATGCCAACCAACTGATAGTTTGCATCCACTACTGGCAGATGATGAATGGGATGGTCCTTGAACTTCTCTTCTATGGAGGCCAAATTGTCCGTCTCCTTCACGGTAATCAACTCGGTGCTCATTATTTCTGAAATTGGAATATTGGTATTCATAGTCATTAATCTATTACAGTGTGGCAAAATTGGTGGCCTTTTGGTTCACTTCGCCGAAGAGGGCCAACATGCGCCAAAGTGCCGGGTTGATATCTTCACAGTCCAAAGCAAGGTTTTCTCGGTCAGCGCAAGCAACGCTTTCATTGAACCGTTCCAAACAGCTTGCGATGGTTTTCCTTTCTGTTTTAAATTTCTCAAAAGTAGCCGGGTCCCAATCCCAGGCGGCCAATACTGGCTGCTCATGTTCCATGGGGTACCATAATTGGTTGAGGTCATACACTAGTTCTTCAAATTCGTTCCATTGTAACATGCAGAGATTAGGATCCTTGGCTACCTCAATGACCAAGTCATAGGCCATTTGAAATTCCCAAATATTATCTAGATAGTAAGGAATACGATGACGCATCCTCAACTCCATGAATTCAAATCTTACGTGATCTAATTGTACCCAAGCTAAATCCCATCGATTGGCATCAATAGCAACGAAGGCATCGTGCAACCAACCATCAACCATACGGAAGGTCTCTGTCCAATCTTCATTCTTGGGTAACATATTCTTATGCGTCTGATTGAACTGTTGCCATTGGAAAGCTAAGGCGAAAACGGCTTTTTTAGCACGGCTGGCATCCTGATGATATACGTGGTATAGTACTGGAATGTACGCTTTATCAAATTGTACCATATCCTTGTGGATGTCCTTGATCTCGCAAGCCCCCAAAAAGATGAAACCGATGAGTAGAAGTATAATCTTTTTCATATCTGACGCTTTAGGAACAATTGATTTAAACAGTGAGCGCAATAAGTTTATGCCGCTCTTACATGTCAAAAATCGCCTCTTTCCAGGGCAACAACATTGACCCTTATCAGAGTCCATCATGACTTTTATCAACTCATACAGTTACTGCTCTACCTATCTTGTAGAAAAATTGCAAATCATGAAAAAGATTCTAGTTCCTATAGACTTTTCCCCGGCCGCGAGGTACGGTTTTGAGTTTGCAGAATGGTTAACCGTAGCAGACTCCAATGACTTAATCGCCGTCCATATAGCAACTTCACCTCCTTATGAGGAAACATTGTCTACAGACCATATTCAACGCTTCAAAAAAGACCAAAAGGAGGCCATCCTCCAGCACCTTAAGCGTTTCACCACGCCCTATCCCGATCATAATGAGGAGGCTTTTACCCGTATTCAAAACCTTCGTTGTGAAATCCGGTATGGCCAGGTTGTCCAAGAGATTTTGGCAGCTGCTAAAGAGGAAGAAGTTGATATGATCGTGATCGGAACACGCAAAAAACACTCCTTGTGGGATCATCTTTTTGGAAGCGTGACTACCCAGCTTTTGATACAGAGTTCAATTCCAGTACTAGTAATTCCAGAAGGGTGTGCATTTAAGCCCATCAAGAAAATCGCATTTGCAAATGCGATTACGGGAGAAGAAACAACTACGATAAGTTATCTTGAAAAGCTAGCCAAGGATTGGAAAGCCGATCTACAGCAGGTGTTTGTAAACACTATGCCATATGACTTTCTACATAATAAGCAAGAAGTTTGGGAAGTACCCAATCAAGAGTTAGGTACGCAGACCATCAATATGGTTCGAGAAACTAAACTTGAACACGGATTAGATCTCTTCACCGCCCAGCAAGACATTGATTTGATTGCTATGATGGCGCCTCACCGAGATCGTTTGCAACGGTTTTGGCACAGACACAAAAGAAACGCAGTTGCTTATCACACCCATCTTCCCCTACTAGTGATACCTGCCGTTGACAAATAAATTGTTCCCTACCTAAAGGGAAGTAAGAAGCCCTAGTGATCTACATCAGATCATTAGGGCTTTTGTAATGTTATTACTATCGAATTACTATTGGTCTTGTAGAATCAACAGTGGCACCTTACTGGTGAAAGCTTCTTTTCGGGTCACGCTCTGGTGAAACAGAGAAGCCAAAAAGCCACGCTTGTGACGGATCATACATAGTAGATCTCCTCCATACTCCTCCAGGAAACTGGTAAGGCTATCATTGACATTTTCATCACTGAAATCAAAGTGATTGGCATGTTCGATACCTTCTAACCAATAGGAAAGCGCGGCGTCAATTCCTTGGTCCTCTGGTCCTTCTACCTTATGATAAACCGATAGACTAGCCTCATAGCCTTTCACCAAATCAACAAGCGTTTTGAGAATCTGGTCCGATTGAATCTCCTTGCTATCCATGGCTAACACCACGGATCTAAAAGCCTTGAACTCGCAGCCTTCGGGGATAGCCAGCACTGGCGTTTTGCTTTGGCGAATCACCCCATTGGTCGTACTTCCAATAAATACTTCTGCCATACCCGTAGCCCCTTGCGTTCCCATAACGATGAGGTCATATCCCTGTTTATCGGCCTTATTAGCTATGGCGTCAACGGCGTCAGCTTTTATGACAACTCCTTCTATAGTGGCACCGTTCATAAGTTGGGCGGTTGCTTTTTCCAAGGTTGAAGTAAGATCTCCATCGGCATCTTCCTTCATGTATCGGTCTAGAGAGACCAGCATGCCCGCCGTGCTCCTTACTTTGTAGGTATGAAAGAGGGTAATTGTACTACCAAAGCGATTGGCTATGCCGATCGCAAAGGACAATGCATTTTGTGCATGCCCAGAAAAGTCAGTTGGAACTAATATCTTTTTCATAGTATACTCTTTTGAATGTAGCGATGAATAAGTTTAAAAAGAGGCATCCCACAATCCTACTAGGTAGGATCTTCGGAATGCCCTAACTCGAAGACTTAATTTATGTACACAAGTGTTGGAAATCATGCTAACACAAGGGGATGTTCAATGAACATCGGTGCGACAATTTGCCTGTCCGTCAAGAAGGCGGAGAGAATCCACAAAGTAGCGTTGAGTTTAGTAGCAAAGGCAAAAAGTAGCCCATCTTGCCTCCTCAGAAAGTATAGCTCTTTAGGAGGTAGGGCTGAGGAGCTTAGCGTCTAAGCTCAAAACTATCCTTGCCTGACCGGCAGCCAAGGATAGTTTTGAGCTACGCTCTAATTATGTAGGTGGTACTTCTAGTAGTCAAAATGCAAGACCAGCAAGGGGATATCTAATTTGAATACCATTTGCTTGGTCAAACTCTTATGAAATAGCTCTCCCACGAAAGAGCGATGTGAGGTAACCATAGATAACAAATCAATATCGTGTTTCTTAATATAGGTTTGAATCCCCTGGAATACGGATTGACTTTCCACTACGGTATAGGAATAACTCAGATTTGGTGCTGATTTAATTACTATTTCCTCAAAAATCGATTTGGCCACCTTAAAAGGTGTCTTATTATTTTCCTTGACGTGAATGAGGTGAATATTAGCTTGATGGAAAACAGCGAAATTTACCATTTCCCGAATCATCACTTCATCCATCGCCTGATTATTGCTAGCGTATAGTATGTTTCTAAAAGGCTGGAGCTGATAGCTTTTGGGGATAAGCATAACCGGACACCAGGCCTGCTGAGCCACGCGGGAAGAAACACTTCCTACCAGCTTGTTCAAGAACCCACCTTCGCCAGTCGTCCCCATCACGATCATGTCGACCTCGGTTTCTTTGGACATCCTAATAATCTCTTCGGTCGCGAACCCAATCATGACCTCAGAATTGACAGCTACTTTTCCGGCAGCTGCTCGCTTTGCATTCCGATGTTCTGCAGCCCCCAAGAATTCCTTGAGTTGTTTACGTTTGATGTCTTCGAAACTCCCTGGCACATAGGTCCCCATTGGATTCATGGTATCGAAGGAAGGGTGGCTGATGTGAACCAGCTTGATATTCCCTTCATTTCGTAGGGCTAAATCATGCGCAAAATCATAGGCATTAGCGGATACCGCTGAGAAGTCAGTAGGTACCAATATATTTCGAACATTTACCTGTCGCATATAGGGTTCTATAATAGTGGCCAATTTCTCCTTGCTAAGATGATGCCCATTCTGTTCATATAGAACTTTCCCATTGATGGCTAATGCCGGGATCGCACTTAAATTGAACTCCATGATCGTATCAATATCATTGACCTCCTCCAACTTAAGCTTTTGGCTGGAGGAATGATTGGACAACAAGTCTCTCAAGGCTGTTCTGAGATCGTTGTAATTGTTGTCACCGACGCCGATCAATTGGATTAAATTCATTTGGATTAAATTATTTTCACCTTTTCTTCACTCAAGGCCTTAATTACATCATAGGTGGTTACTATTCCCTTCAATTCTTCTCCGTCAACAACTGGAATTGCATGAAATAGATTTTCTTTAAAAACTTCGAGAGCCACGTTAATTCGATCATCACTTTCAAGCTTGGCTAGCCCCTTGGTCATGATATCCTCGGCTACGAACTTCTCTAGTAGTCTTTCATTTCTTACCTTCTCTTTTTCAGGGTTGGCCCCTTTCAGAAAATGCAGCAAATCCGTTTTACTGATCAAACCCACAATTTTCTTGTGTCTCACCACTGGAAGATGGTGGATTCGATTTTCATCAAATATTTCTTTTACTACCTTTAAGTTGTCCTTCGGATTGACGGTCAGTAGGTCCGTCGTCATAATACTGGAAACTGGTGCTAGAATATCCATAGTAAGGCAGATTTAATGATTGAGTATTTATTTCGGATACAAGATCAAGGAAATCAGGACCGGAAATAATGACTTTTATCACCTTTTTTCTTGATTAAGCTCAACAAGATTAACCCTGTCATAAAATACCTTGCGGAAAAGTGGAATCAGACTTGAAGAAATACATTAAAACCAGCCATCCGCTAGAAGCGGATCAAATCCTGAAAGCCCTCTTTGCAGACGCTATCGATGGGATAATTACCATTAATGCCCGAGGGGTGGTTGAAGCTATCAACCCTGCCGCTGCCAAGCTATTTAGTTATGCCCCGGAGGAGGTCATTGGGCACAATATTAAGATGCTAATGCCTTCTCCCTATCATGAGGAACACGATGGCTATATTGAAAGATATCATGATACGCATGAACCCCGTATTATTGGTATTGGTCGGGAGGTAAAGGGTCGGCGTAAGGATGGCAGCATATTCCCTTTCTTCCTAAGTGTCAGCGAAATACAGCTAGAGGACCGGAAGATTTTTGCTGGAATCATACATGATATTTCTGATATTAAGCAAAAGGAAAAAGAGCTACAGTATTCTCAGAACCAATTCAAAGCCATCTTCGAATCTGCAGTCGACGCCATCATAATAATAAACCAGCAAGGGATTATTCAAATCGCTAATCCAGCTACAGCAAAGTTGTTCGGGTTTTCTATTGATGAGATGGAAGGTCAAAACATCAATATACTGATGGGTTCACCGGATCAAGAAAACCATGATGGCTACATCAGAAGATATCTAGAGACCAAAGAGGCACATATAATTGGTAAAGGTCGAGAAGTGTCAGCTAGGCACAAAAGTGGGCATACATTTCCCATCATGCTGGCCGTCAGTGAAATCCAATTGGAACAAGAGACCTTTTTCGTGGGCTTGATCCATGATCTAAGCCAACAAAAGGAAATCGAGGATGCGATCAGAGCCATGAATGAAGAATTGGAAGGCAGAGTCAACCAGAGAACCGAAGAGCTTTCCAAGGTGGTCAACAAACTTCTTTCTACCAATAAACAATTGAAAATTGAGATCAGCGAACGCAAAAAGGTAGAAGAAGCCTTAATTGACAGTCAAAAGGAATTGCGAAGTTCCTTGGAGAAGGAAAAGGAGCTAAGTGAATTGAAGTCAAGGTTCGTATCCATGGCTTCACATGAATTTAGGACCCCCTTAAGTACTATCCTCTCCTCCGCCTCATTGATTGGAAAATATACCGAGGGGGTTCAGCAGGATCGTAGACAGAAACATATCGATCGGATCAAGTCTATGGTCAATACGCTTACGGCAGTACTGAATGACTTTCTATCGCTCAGTAAATTGGAAGAAGGTCGGATACAAGTTGTACCAGAGGAATTCATGTTCAACAAGTTCTGTCAAGCTGTCTTCGAGGAAGTATGGCCCTTACTCAAAAAAGACCAGCAACTTAATCACGAAGCTCTACCGGATGAGGCAGAAGTCTTCCATGACAAACAGTTAATCAGAAATATTTTGTTTAACTTGATTTCCAATGCCATAAAGTACTCTCCTGAGGGCAGCACTATTCATTGCCGAACCCGAATGGCAAAAGATATGATCCACATTGAAATTGAAGACCAGGGCATGGGAATTCCGGAAGCGGACCAAAAACACTTATTCACCCGTTTTTTTAGGGCTTCCAACGCCATCAACATTCAAGGGACAGGCCTCGGTTTAAACATTGTTCGAAGCTATATCGATCTTTTGAAGGGCAAAATCAGTTTCAATAGTGTAGAAGGACAAGGCACCACCTTTTACGTTCAAATTCCAACACACTATCAGGCATGAAGAAAATCTTAGTCATCGAAGACAATCTAGAAGTAAGAGAAAATCTCGCCGAGATTCTAGAGCTATCCGGTTACGCGGTAGCCACTGCGGAAAATGGAAAAATTGGAGTGCAGGCCGCCCGCGCTGAAAAGCCAGATCTCATATTATGCGATGTTATGATGCCGGAATTGGATGGGTTTGGTGTGCTTAGAATTCTGGACCAAAACCCGCAGACTGCTGATGTCCCATTTGTGTTCTTAACGGCTAAGGCCGAAAAGGACGACTTCCGGAAGGGGATGAACTTAGGGGCAGATGATTATATCACCAAGCCCTTTGACGATGTAGAACTGCTAGATGCCATTCAAATGCGTTTGAAAAAGAGTGAACGCATCAAAAATAGTTTTGATGGGACGTCCCAGGGCTTGACCAGTTTCATTAGCGAGGCTCGTGGTCAGCGGGAATTGACTAAGCTCTCCGAAGACCGCGAAATCCAACGCTTCAGAAAGAAGGATTTTATTTATGAAGAAGGGCAGTATGCCAAAAGACTCTACTTCATCGCCAGCGGAAAGGTGAAAACGTTCAAAACCAATGATGTAGGTAAAGAATACATCATTAAGATCCATAAAGCTGGAGAATTCCTGGGATACCAGGCCTTGATTAAGGAGGACAAATACCACGAAAGTGCCAGCGCTTTGGAGGAAACAGAATTGAGTCTGATCCCAAAGGAAGACTTCTTCGCCTTGCTGTACAACAACCGGGATTTCTCCGCTCGTTTCATCAAGATGCTTGCTGACAACATGGAAGACCAGGAAGAACAGCTTCTCAGTCTGGCCTACAACTCGATTCGCAAAAGAGTCGCTGAGTCTCTTTTGGTCCTGCAAGAAAGGTTTGCCAAGGATGGCATCAGTATTCTAAGGGATGACTTAGCTAGCATGGTCGGGACTGCCAAAGAAAGCGTCATTCGTACCTTAACAGATTTTAAAAATGAAGGCTTGATCAAGATTGAAGGAGGAAGTATTTCTATTCTTGCAGCCGATAAATTGGAGGCTATGCCAAACTAGGGCAAAGCAGCCTAGTAACCCAATCTCCATAAGCCTATATTTCCTAGCTCGTTTTGCGATAGCTCAGGATTGCCCAAACATTAAATAACAAGGCAAAACCTAGCATTATTACTATATGCTGAGTGATGTGTTGGAAGGTGCTCCCTTTCAAGACCACCATACGCATTACCTCAATGAAGTAAGTCACTGGGTTAGTATAGGCAATGACCTTCGCCCAAGCTGGCATCGCATCTATAGAAGTAAACAAACCACTCATCAAGATAAATACCATCATAAAGAAGAAGGAAACGGACATGGCTTGCTGTTGTGTTTCCGAATAGGTGGATATCAATAATCCGAAACCCAAGATGGCTACCAGAAAGAGAGCCAAATATCCGTACAAAAGCAACAAACTCCCCTGTGGCACGATTCCATAGACCCCCCAAGAAATGATAAAGAAGCCGATGCTAAATACAATCAAACCGATGATCAAGAACGGGATCAGTTTCCCCAAGATGTAATGATGCTTTTTGATGGGCGAAACATTGATCTGTTCAATCGTTCCGACCTCTTTCTCCTTAACAATATTTAGTCCACACATATAGGCTCCCACCATGGTCACTAAAATCACCAAAATGGCAGGAACCATGAAGACCTTGTAGTTTAGATATGGATTAAACCAATTGATCGCAGTGAGTTCAATCCGCTTCAGCACAGAAATCGGAGTAGAGAAGTTGATTTCTGGTCTAATGCTTTCGCTGAAGTCCTTGATGATAGAACTGAGATAGGAACCTCCCAAACTGGCTTTAGTGCCATTAATTGCATTTACAGCGATAAAAACCTGCTGTGACCCTGTCCGGAAGATGTTCTTTTCGAAATCTTGGGGTATCTCCAAGATCAAATCCGCCTCATTAGATTCAATCTTTTCATAGGCAGCCTTGAATGACTGATCACTCTTGATCAAACGGAAATATTGAGAGGCGGAAATCTTGGCACTGAGCTCCCGAGAAAAGGTAGAGTGATCGTTGTCTATGATAGAGATATTGATATTCTTGACCTCATAGTCGGCGGCCAAAGGCATGATCAATAACTGCACCAAAGGCATCACAAATATCAAAGGTAACAGGGTTCTGTTCCTAAAGATTTGCTTGAATTCTTTAATCAATAAAAATTTCAGCGGCCTCATTGAAGTCTGATTTTGAATTTTTGAAAACTGACTAACAATAGAAAAATAGTCATCCCAGAAAGCACCAAGGTTTCTTTCCAAATACTCAGAAATCCTACTCCTTTAATCATGATGCTTTTAACAATAATGTAGTACCATTTCGAGGGAACTACATTGGCGATGACCTGAAGTGCCACAGGCATATTCTCCAATGGAAACATAAACCCAGAGAATAGTACCGTAGGTAATAACATGGCCATCAGGGAAATCAACATGGCCGCTTGTTGCGTTTCGGTTACATTGGAAATCAATAGCCCCAGCGATAACGCACAAAGAATCAGAATCGAACTAACCAGATAAAGCAGCAGCAGGCTGCCGTTCATCGGCATATCAAGCAGAAACACACTCATCAACAAAATGACGGTAAGGTTGATCAGGGACAGGAAAAAATAAGGGATAGCCTTAGCTATGATAACCGTTAAAGGATTCATTGGCGAAACCAATAGAATCTCCATCGTACCTTTTTCCTTCTCGCGAACGATTGACACAGAGGTCATTAGAACGCAAACTAGCAACAAAACCAAGGCCATCACCCCGGGTACAAAGTTGGTTGCCCCTTTGAGTTCGGGGTTATAAAGCATACGTATCTCCGCCGCCACCACGGGCTGCATGGTAGTCATCTGGTTCAAGTGCTGCTGAAAATCAGTGGTTATGGAGTTAATATAGCCCGTCAGCGTAGAGGCCGTATTGGGGTCTGAAGCATCTGCAATTACTTGTAGCTGTGCTCGATTATCGTGCAAGAGGTCTCTCTCAAAGCCATTGGGAAAGACAATGACCAATTTGACATCCCCTTCTTGAAAGACCGATTCAATCTGCTGCTGATCGATCATCTGTTCCTTAACAATGAAATTATTAGACGCAGCGATCTTGTCGATCAATTGCCGGGAGGCATTGTCTTGCGCATAGTCACAAATGACAATGTTAGAGTCTTTGATCTCATTGGTCAAGGCAAACCCAAAAAGCACAATCTGGGCAATCGGCAAGCCGAAAAGCATCAGCAGTGTTTTGTTATCCCGGAATACATGCAGAAATTCCTTTCTGACAAATATGAAAAACTGTTTCATATGTTTAAATTATTTCCGCTGCCTCGCATCTTGCAGCAATAATTCTGCATAAATGCTACCACTGCGCTTTCCCATGATTTTGTTTAATCATCCCCAATGATTGGGTTGTGATCAAACAGACTCATGCTCAGTTCATGGCTAATCCGATTTTCTTTTGGCTTGGCGGGCCAGTTGGAAGAACACATCATCCATGGTTTCAGCGGCAAAGTCTTGCTTCAATGCCGTCGGGCTATCCAAGGCGGCTATTTTACCATCTACCATCATTGAAATGCGATTACAATACTCCGCCTCGTCCATGTAATGGGTGGTCACAAAAATGGTGATGCCCATATCGGCTGCCTCGTAGATCAAATCCCAAAATTGCCGGCGGGTGATTGGATCTACTCCTCCCGTTGGCTCATCTAAAAAGACAATCGATGGTTGATGGATAATGGCCACGGAAAAAGCTAACTTTTGCTTCCACCCTAAGGGCAGTGACCCCACCAGGGTATTGGCATGGTCCACCAAACCTAACTGTTGTATCAGGCTATCAGATTTTTCTCGAAGAGCTTGATCATTGAGTCCGTAAATACCTCCAAAGAAGTGGATATTTTCTTTGATCGTAAGATCTTCGTACAGCGAGAACTTTTGGCTCATGTAGCCGATATTGCGCTTGATTTGCTCAGGCTCTTTGTATACATCGTAGCCCGCCACAGTTGCTACGCCCGCAGAAGGTTTTGATAACCCACACAACATCCGCATGGCCGTGGTTTTCCCGGCTCCATTCGCTCCCAAGAATCCGAAGATCTCCCCTTGATAGACTTCAAAACTAATCTGATCTACCGCCGTAAAATTTCCGAATTGTTTGGTCAACTTCTCCGCTGAGATGACGATATTATTGGTGTCTATCATTGGTCATTAGTTGGATAAAACAATCCTCCACGGTCGGAGAGATAGCCTGCATTTCTACATTTTCGTGTACGATCGAGGCAAGGAACTGGGATGATCCTTCCAAGGGGTTCAAGCCCTCCTGCATAGTGATATGATGGTATTCTCCAAAGGAAAAAGCGGAGGTGACTTGAGGGTGCTTTCTGAGATCCTTCAGAAGTCCACTCATATTATCCGACTTGATAGCGAATAGTTTATCGGGGTATCTAGCAATAATTCCAGCAGGCGTGTCGATCGACATAATCTGGCCTTCTTGTACCAAGGCTATTCGCTCACATAGGGTGGCTTCATCCATGTAGGGTGTTGATACCAATATCGTGATTCCTTCAGCTTTTAGCCGTTTCAACATTTCCCAAAACTCCTTGCGCGAAACTGTATCGACTCCCGTAGTAGGTTCATCGAGAAACAGCACCTCCGGGCGATGAATGAGGGCACAGCATAGTGCCAACTTTTGCTTCATCCCACCGGATAGGTTTCCCGCCCTTCTCCGTTTAAAGGGTTCCAGCTGCACATAGATATCCTTTATCAGGTGATAATTTTCTTCCACGGTAGTACCAAAGATCGAAGCGAAGAAGTTTAGATTTTCTTCTACACTGAGATCTTGGTAAAGCGAGAATTTGCCTGGCATATAGCCGACTTTACTTCGAATATCCTTGTAGTCCTTGACCACATCAGAGCCATTGACCGTGGCCTGACCTGAATCTGCCAGCAGCAGGGTCACTAGTATTCGGAAGAGGGTTGTCTTTCCGGCACCATCTGGGCCCACGATTCCAAACAGTTCGCCTTTTTCGACCTCAAAGGAAATGTCTGTTAAGGCCCGGACGCTCCCTTCCTCATAGGTTTTAGACAGATTTTGAACACTTACATCGATCATAATATCAAAACTTTATTTCTCCGTACATGCCCATTTTGTATTTACCGTCATTGGCTACTTGTATCTTGATGGCATACACGAGATTGGCCCTTTCATCCTTTGTCTGAATTGTTTTCGGCGTGAATTCTGCCTTGTCACTGATCCATACGATCTTACCTGGTCCTTCTGTAAATCCGCCTTCTCCGTCATCAATCCGAACCGTAACGGATTGATTTAGGGTAACTTGAGGTAACTGGTCACCCGTGATATAGGCCCTTAGGTTCATCTCTTGCAGGTTGGCAATCTTATACAGGGGTTTCCCGATGGAAATAAACTCTCCATCATAGGCCAATTGCGTCGTAATTGTACCAGTATAATTGCTGATGATCAGTCCATCTCGAATTTGCTTTTCAATCAATGCAAGCCGCTTTCGATTAGGCTCTTCCTCACTTAATACTGCTGTGTTTTGAATCGCTACATTCTGTCTTGCCGAAGAAATCTGTGCCTGCAACACACTCTTCTGAGTTTCTACTCCGTCAAGTTGTTTTTGTAGTACCAACTTCTGGGCAATCAGATCATCCAATTGCTTTTGTGGGGCTGCATTTGCCTTCACTAGGTTTTGGAAACGTTGTATCTCTTTATCGATGTTTAGTATCTGTTGACCAAGGGTAGCCATTTGGCTTTCCTGCGTCTTTAGTTGAGCATTCAAGACAGTGATCTGTGGTCCGGGGTCATTGGTTTTAGCATCGATAGCATCGATAGAGGCTCTCACCTGTTCTGCTTGCAAGAAGAGGTTATCCACGTCGATATATCCTAGCGTGTCACTAGCGTTTATGATTTGCCCCTCCTGGATATCCAGTTTCTTAATGACTCCCGTGGCTTCAGCACTTATTACTCGTTCTATTGCCTCAAAACTCCCTGAGGCATCATAGTCTTTTCCGCCTCGATTGCAGGCTGATGTTATCAAAATCGATAGCAGAAGCCCGCTGTAAACGAAATATTTTTTCATGATATCTTTTTTAATTGCCTGTTGTGGTTTTAAGATTGTATTGCGCTTGTAACTGCATCGTCTCATGCAATTCAAGTTCTTGTTGCGCTCGATTGGCATCGTTTAGGATTTTGATATAGTCAATGGTCGTGATCAATCCGTTCAGCAGTTGAACCTCCGCAATACTCTTAATTTCCTCCCGCAGCGCTACGGCTGCTTCATCGGCCTCGATCAAATCTGCATATTTATTGATTTCGGAATCCTGTTGAGATTGAGTCATGGATGTATTCAGGAGAAAGGTTTCTTTTCGAGTATCAACCAACTGGCGCTGGATAGACAGCCGCTGCCGGTCATTTCTAGTTTTGTACAAGCTGGATAGGCCCCAGCTAAGTTTCAGTCCAGTGATGTAGTAGGGGGTAAAGTCGTTACTGAGAAAATTAAGTGCAGGGCGGCCATAACCGCCTTGGAAGAATAGGCCTACTTCCGGAATGTACCGGTTATTCAATTGAGCATCCTGCACATTCAAAAGCTGTTCTTGCAAATCAAATACGCGGAGCTCAGGTCTATTCAGCGAAAAATCTCCTATGGATATAGCTGCCGGTTTCACTAGGACGGTAGTAGCTCCAATGGATTTGCCTGTGAGCTGCCCTAACCTGACCAGAAAAGCAATCTTATTTGATTGATTCTCTTGAATCTGCTGGGACACTCTAATCTTCTCCACTTCTAGTAACTTTTGATCCATTAGAGTTGCAGTACCATTGGCCACTGCCGCCGCCAGTCTTGCCAGTGTGCTATCGATATCCTGTTCCATGAAGGCCAGTTGCTCACCTTTAGCTTGCATCAAAAGGATCGAGAAGTAGATTTGATTGACTCGGTCTTGAAGTTGGTACAAATCGATCTCCACTTGCTGCATTTCCAGCTTGCCATTCAGATCGATCTGATTCCTTTGAGATCTGATGTTGGAGAAATTGGTGAGTGACTGGTATACCTCAGCAGAAATTTTGTACTGATCCTTATCTAAGGTAGGGATTTCAATATTTGGGATATCCAATGCTAGTTCTGTCACCTCCGACTGATAAGTTGCCTGACCATTGATGTTGATTTGAGGTAAGGAACCCTTAGAGGCATTGCTCAAGCTATATTGGGTAGATCGAGCCAGGAGGTCTAATTGGGCGACCAGTGGGTAGTTGTTCTTTGACCATTCATAACACTCCGGTAAGGTAATGGAAGTTAAGGGTAGAGCACTGCTATTACCTTGCCCGAAAGCTGTCCAGCAAAGGAAACTCGTAAAGAATAGTAAATGGTATTTTCTACAATTCGACAAAAGACTATTCATTTGATTTAATCATTTGTTTAATACATAAGCAAAAAAAGGTCCTTATTTGACCTTTAGCATCGCATTGACCCATAGAGGAATCAGTCTTTTCCTTTCCTCGATCATTTCACGGTATATTTCATCGGATATTTCTGTAGTAGCAACGATCATCGGCTTGGCTAAGAATGGGAAGACCACCAATCCTATCAAATTCATAATGAAGTGAATGGGATTGATCGGTGGGACTTTACCCTCCATTGCCGCTTGTAAAAACTGCTGTACGAAGAAGGAGTGTTTCGCCTGCTGTAGGGAACCTATCTTATCAAGATATCCCTCCGGATCTTCTCTTACGTTGTTCAGAATGAAGTGTGGAATATTTGCATTTTCAGATAGCAAATCAATGTAATGCAGCACGAATGCCTCAACTTTTTCCTCAAGAGAAGTCTCCTGATTATCCAAGATCTTGATCACTCCCCCAAAAAAGGTCTGCATCGTTTCTGTCATGATGATATCATACAGCTTCTGCTTACTCCTGAAGTAGTAATTCAATAGAGCTAGATTTATCCCCGCACTTTCTGCAATGTCTCTAGTTCTTGCCCCAGCAAAACCTTTTTGTTGGAAGATTTTCCTAGCGGCTTCCTTGATCTTCTGTTCCGTGTCCTTTTCCTTTACTGCCATCGTCAAATATTGATTAACACGCTACAAAGGTAAGGGATTTTGCATTTTAATCAAATGATTAATTCAATTTTTTAATCAAATGATTAAAAACCAAAGAAAACTCCCAACTGGTACCCGGTTATGCCGTTTCAAGTGCTCTATAAACTGGTATATCAAGATTTGACGGGAAAATGAAGTTATATTGAAACACAAAAGCCATCCCGAAACAAACTCGGAACGGCTTTTTCATGAAACCTAAAAACTGTTACAATAAACCGTGACCAGGTGGCCATTAGCTTGCTTTCTTCAAGCTCGGATTATCACTTACTTTTATTTGGCTAGTCTTAGCTTCAGCGGCTGCAGGAGCCATTACCTTCACTCCCATTAATGCGCTAAGGAAAATGGGTAGTCCTAAGATAGTTAACCAATACATGCCTGTAAAGACACCGGCAATTATGACGGCCATCATTAGGAAGAAGCGAATTACAACACCACCAATGCTAAGAGAAAACATATCAACCTTTATCATGTCTAGAGCTTTTTGATTATTGATATCACAAATCTAGACGGATTGAGGCCGAAGCTGGATGACGAATGTCACCCCGCTATGTGATCTTTATCACACTACTGGCATGGACGATAAAAAATATCGATTATGATGGCTTAATAGTGACCATCAGCATCCGCTTGAAAGGTATACAGGAAGGTTAGGCCCCCCATGGTGTACCAATCATTGGTATGATCTGCTCCCATTTTACTGACTCCATCCAGGTAATCAGAGAATACAGGGCGAGTTCCAACGTCTAAGGTCAGCGTAATGGCCTTGGTCATCTCAAAACGTATTCCAAGGTTAATCGGCAAGATGAAAAAAGTCGAAACATCGTTCTCTTCTTTCATATTGGAGGCGCTGCCAGCATACCCGACTTCAGCATTCGCCCTGGCCACGCCCATACCAATTGATACAAATGGGGAAAATTGCCGGGAGAATGCACCAACATTATTGAATCGACTAGATCCTAGGATATGCCATTCGGCATTTACAGTGAACTCCATCAGATTCCCATCCATTTGTAGCCCACGGCCTTCCCTAGCGGCATAGGGTGTATCACTCCCGCTGATCTGCGTGAAGGCACCAGCAATCTTAAAGGCATATCGTGGATGGAAGAATTGTCGGTAAGAAATACCCGCAACAATTCCTAAATCGCTTGCGGCGAAAGGGCTTGGTGAAAGATCACCCTGGTAGGCAGACATCCCAGCTAGAATTCCAAGCTCGGAGCTCTTTTGAGCGGATAGAAGATGGCTACAGGACAAAAACAATACAAGTGCAAAAAATCGAAACATAGGGATGGTTATTTATCGGTGAATAATGGAATATCGTGACGATCAAATAACCGGGGAATATCTCTTGCTCTACAAAAGAGCAGTTAACTGGGAGTATATGGATTAGAATTTTGCAGTTCAAATCAACGTTCATGCTAAGCCTATTAGAAGGCTGCACAAGTCATAGTTGCCTGAGAAATACTGTAGAATTGAAGATATGTCTTGGGAAAGGATAAATGTCTACTATCAATAATGTGTTAGTAGCGTGAAAAATTGTACGAGTCGCATTTTTTTTCCAATTAATCTAGAACTATCCGCTTATCCGTTGATCAAAAGCCATACCTAGTTCTACTAATTGTACTTGCATTCCGTACTAGTAAGTGGCACTTACTGGATACCTATATGGCTTCCATTCCACCCAGGCAGGCGGAGAATCCAACGAGCAATATGACAAAAAGACTTATCAAATAGGTCTTTCCTTTCTCCCTATCTTTCCGAACAAAGAAAACAATGCTCAAAATAAGTAGGATCCCCACATGGATAGCCAATAAGGTCATCATAAACAGTCCATATCCTACTCCTGCATACCCACTTTTATCTTGAGAAGCTATCGCTGCAGAGATAATGGCGTAGATGGCGAGAATAATTAAATTGATGCCAATGATTCGTCCTGTTCCTTTCATGATAAGTGGTTTATATCGGATGTCCGACTAGGGTTTGCATGTAGGCCTCTTGTTCCGCCTCTCGATAAAACAAATTCATCGTCTCAAATGGGATAATGCGACCATCTTTATGAACAATGTGCACACAACTTTTCTTGATCGCTCTCACATCGAAGTTATAGGCATCCATGAAATTCATGATGATGATCCTAAACAGATTGTTATAAGCTAATCCAGGAGCTTTCACATGTGGTAAACAACACATCAACTCATACATATCTCCCTCAATAGCGTCGACAGAATGGGCCGTACTGAAAACCTTCAGTACTTGTTCATGTAGTCCCTGATCTTGTTCGTATACGATGGTATTTCGAGAATTATTCAGCAGCTGATCTGGGTCCAGGTATCTAGTTAAAGGATGTACTTGTCCATCGATCTTCAGGGCATAAGCCATAGTTAAGGCGTCTGGATTACAGGGTACAGGAAGTAAGTCATTGGATGAAAATATTCCTGTTTGTTCCAAGATTGCGGTCCGTACCTCTGTTGGGGTTAAGCGGTCTGTCCGTGGATCAAAGTTATCCACGCGGCCAGCAATCTGGGTAGGTTGGAAGGTTACTCCCCGAACGCAAGGCTGTTGTAAGGCAAAATCAATAATCTTACCAATCTCATCGTCATTCAGTCCCTTCTGCAAGGTGACCACTAAGGTGGTGGATAAATTATACTTATTTAGATGTTCCAAGGCCTTCAAGCGAGTATCCAACAGATTTTCTCCCCGGAGGCTTTCCAACGCTTCGGGTTTAAAGGAATCAAATTGCAGGTAAATCTCAAAATCGGGCATATAGCTGGCTAAGCGTTCTACAAAACCGATATCTTTAGCTATCCTGATCCCATTGGTGTTAACCATCAGATGCCTAATCGGACGAGCTTTTGCCAAATCCAGAATCTCAAAAAATTGCGGATGAACGGTGGGCTCACCGCCGCTAATCTGGACGACATCAGGCTCTCCCTCATTTCGCACAATGATATCCAGCATTTCCTCGATTTCAGCTAAAGTACGGTGGCGTCCATGCGTTGGTGAGGAGGACGCATAACAGGTCGGGCAGCTTAAATTGCAGCGGTCCGTCACCTCGATCAAAGTGAGACAGGAATGCTGTTCGTGGTCCGTACAGAGGCCACAGTCATAAGGGCATCCATGATGAGTTTTAGTATTGAAACGTAAAGGATACTCTGAGGGTTTGTTGTAGTTTCTAATATTCTTGTAGTATTCTACATCGGTGGCGATCAAGACCTTTTCACGGCCATGTTCTGGGCACCGTTTTAGCATATAGACCTTGTCATCCTCAAAGACGATTTTAGCCTCTACTCTTTTTAGGCAGGTAGAACAGAGGCTTAGCGTGAAATCGTAATACACGTATTTACTTTCAGGCATAGGTGTTGCTTCATTTGGTTGTTATCTGGTAGGTAAGATAAATCTTATCGCGGACAATTTCATGTTTGAAAAACAAACTTTTTGTTTTATATTTGTAAATAAATAAACTTTTAAAACAAATTTATGCCATGCAAAGCTTTCCAATACCCACACAACAAGTTATCATCTATCTAAGAAAAAACTGGTTCAAGATTAGTTTAGGCATTTTATTGTTGTTCTTGGTATTGAAGAAAGACTTCAGCTTTCAAATAAATCTAAAGGCCCCGGTTGAACAAGAGATTCCCGTAGAAGAACAGCGCCGGTATCTGCCGAAAGCCGAAAAACCTGAGAAGAGAGAAACCTTTACTGATAAAGTTGGGGTGGAAGATCTTAGCTTGGAGCATCCACCAATAGAAGAGTCTTTTGACATCTCCCCTTTTGCTCACCTGGGCTCCAGTAGCAATACCCTTGAAAATCAGCTAAAGCGGATCGATATCGAGCTTGTCAAGAAATACATCAAGCGATTTGCCCATGTAGCTGAAAATGAGCAAATTAAGTTTAAAATACCCGCCTCTATTACCCTAGCCAATGCCTTGCTGCAAAGTCAAGCAGGTCAACACCCAATGGCACAAAGCAATAACAACAATTTTGGGCTCTTGTGTACTAAGGACTGGATTGGGGGGACCATTGAACATGAAGGACAGTGTTTTCGAGATTATGAAAATGCCTGGACGAGTTTCCGAGATCATTCACTCTTCTTGACCACGGGTTCCAACAATTCCCTCCAGCAAATTGGTGAAGAAAACTATAAAGGTTGGGCAAAGGCCTTAGAGAAAATCAACTTTGCAGGGCAGAAAAATATTGCCAATCAGATTATCCATACCATCGAAAAATATCAACTCTATAGATTCGATTCTGCACTCGAATAAATTTCTTTCAAAATTATTGTTGGTTTTCGCATTGTTAAGCTAAGTTTTTATATATTTCGAGCATAGGAATGTATAGCTACTAGGTAGTTATCCCTGTGTCGGACATAACTTTCCTGATCAGGTCCCTGAGTTGATTTATCACACATTTTATAGATTGATTTTAGCGCGGGGAATAGCCTAATTTTCCTTTCAGCTGAGTTGGATCGTATCCGAGACCCTGAGTAAATCAAATTTTTGGTTTAGTCTCGACCGGATATTGAATACAGGTACAAGCTGAGTAGGTGGAGAAAATGCAACTGAATCGTATTGCAAGACACTTCTTTTAAAAAAGTCCTTGCAGATGGGCTACTAGGGACAGTCTTTCGGATCTCGCCTCAGATTCCGGGACTTTCTAGGAGAATAAAAACAAAAACTAGTTCAATTTTCAAATAGGACAGAAATCAAGCGGTATGGAAATATTACACATCAGTGCCGAATGCTACCCGGCAGCTAAAGCCGGTGGATTAGGTGATGTGGCGGGCGCCTTGCCCAAGTATCTCAACAAGATTGGCACCTCAGCCGGTGTAATCATTCCCAAGTATGGCACTAAGTGGATCAATCAACAAGAATTCATCCCCGTTTTTAAGGGAGCGGTCAGAATTCACAATGAGCATGTCCCATTTGCCATTGAACGTGAAAAGACCGACCAGCTCGGCTTTCCTCTATTCGTCGCCAATATCCCTGGTAAGTTTGATCGCCCGGGCGTGTATATGGATGAAGCAGGACGTCCCTATGGGGATGAGCTCTCCCGAGCCCTAGCCTTTCAGCAAGCCGTCTTGCACTGGATTCAGTCCGCGCCTGGCAAACCGAAGCTGTTACATTGTCACGATCATCATACGGCCTTGATCCCATTTATGATCAAGTATTGCCCGGAATATCAATCACTTAGTGGAATCCCCACAGCCTTTACCATACACAATGGTGAATATCACGGAAGTTTCGGTTGGGATAAGCTTTATTTACTCCCCTTCTTTGAGGCTGGAGCTCGTGGAATTTTGGACTGGAATAATTCTATTAATCCTTTGGCGGTGGCCATCAAATGTGCGTGGAGGGTCACTACGGTTTCGCCATCCTACCTTGATGAACTAAAGCAGTCCTCTAACGGCTTGGAGCATCTAATTTCTCACGAGCAGCATAAATCAATTGGCATCCTGAACGGTATTGATAGCCAGGTTTGGGACCCTCGAACCGATCCTTACATCGACGTGCACCTGCAGGATGATATGGCCGCCTTTAAGCAAGCCAATAAGCAAATCCTAGGACAGCATTTTCGTATTGATCTGCAGACGCCAATTGTCACTTTTATCGGTAGACTGGTTAGAGAAAAAGGAGCGGATTTGATCCCAGATCTCGTCAGAAGGGTCCTGCATAGTGGTATTGGTGTTTCTTTCATTGTATTAGGCACAGGGGAGCAATACTTACACGACGCGCTTGGACAGCTAACGCACGAATTCCCAGGGCGCTTTGACGTTGCCCTCCGCTATGACGAAAAACTGGCTCATCAACTGTATGCAGGTTCAGACTACCTATTCATGCCATCTCGGGTTGAGCCATGTGGGTTAAACCAGATGTATGCTATGCGGTACGGGACCTTGCCCATTGTTAGATCAGTGGGGGGATTGCGAGATACCGTTCCAGATGTAGGGGAACCGGATGGTAGTGGAAGAGGCTTTAGATTTGATCATTTTTCCTTGGATGACGCTCAATTGGCCTTGTACCGTGCCAATGAATTTTTCTACCAGCAGCAACAATTTACTGAGGTACGCGAAAAGATTAGTCATGTTGATTTTTCTTGGGAGAAATCAGCAGCAGCATATAACAATATCTACCAACAAATGACAGCAACAGCCTATACTGGCTAAACAAAAAAAGTTATACGTTATGATCAAGATGGTTTCTCTTATTTTAGGAGGGGGCTCCGGTTCCCGACTGTACCCTTTGACAAGTCAAAGATCAAAGCCCGCTGTTCCAGTAGGAGGAAAGTACCGACTCATAGACATCCCGATTTCGAATTGTCTGAATTCGGGAGTTAAGCGCATGTTTGTCCTTACTCAATTCAATTCAGCTTCGCTCAATAAGCACATCAAGAATACGTTCAACTTTGATATGTTTAGCCACGGCTTCGTAGACATTTTGGCGGCTGAACAGACGCCCACTAGTGACAAGTGGTTCCAGGGCACGGCGGATGCAGTTCGGCAAAGTATGCACCATCTTAATAATCATGATCATGACTACGTATTGATCCTTTCTGGTGATCAGTTGTATCAAATGAACTTTGAGGATCTAGCAAAATATCATATCAAGCAAAAGGCAGATCTAACAATTGCCACTATTCCTGTGATTGATCGCGATGCTCCGGGCTTTGGTATCATGAAAGTGAACGAGAAAGGGTTCATCGAGAACTTTGTAGAAAAACCACCATTGGAGACATTGGGAGAATGGCAATCTGCTGTTCCTGAAGCATATGCCAAGGACGGTAAACTATATTTAGCTTCAATGGGTATTTACTTATTCAAGCGCAAGTTCTTGAAGAAGTTGTTTGATGATAATCCAGAAGCAACTGACTTTGGTAAGGAAATTATACCACATGCGATTGAGCAAGGATACAAGGTAGCCAGTTATTCGTTTGACGATTATTGGACGGATATTGGAACCATTCGTTCCTTCTTCGAAGCAAATATTGCCTTGACCGATGATATTCCAAAGTTCGACCTGTTTAACAGTACCAAGCAAATCTATACCCGTCCTCGTTTATTGGGACCTTCAAAGATATTTGGTACTTGGTTTAACAAATCGGTGATCGCAGAAGGATGTATTATCCTAGCGAAGAAAATGGAAAGATGCATCGTTGGTATTCGATCTAGAATAGGTGAAGGAACGGAAATTTCCAATGCCATTGTAATGGGTAACGATCGATACGAGTCCTTAGATGAGATTGAAGCCAATGCAACCCGCAAGCGACCGAATCTTGGGATAGGAAACAACTGTCACATTAGAAATGCGATCATTGACAAAGATGTGCGTATGGGGAATAATGTGAGTATCCACGGTAGCGTTGCTCTTCAGGATGTGGAGGAACCAACCCATTGTATCCGCGATGGTATCATCGTAATTAAAAAAGGTGCCGTCCTTCCGGATGGCATGAAAATAGGATTAGGCGCTTAAAACACCAGATCCACTGCATAAAAATAGCCGCACATGCTAACAAAGCTGATGTGCGGCTATTTTATTTTTGTAGTCAATCTCACCGGAGAATGTGGCGCCTAGTCTTAGTTCCCAGTTTCCTCCCCAGTTGAGATCGCCGATCTATTGCAGATCAAATTAAGAACATTATCATACCACCTGATCAAAGCAATCCGCCGAGCTGTAGATATATCGGAACAGGCTTCATCAAAGCTGCTCATATCTAGATAGGCTTGTCCGCGAGCCAACAGAAAATTAGCATCTTCGGGGAACAACTCTATTGCTTCACTCATCAAAGCAATCCCCTCTTCCTTTTTGCCATCATTATACAGTTTGGCGCCCTCATTAACCTTGTCAGTTGCTTCCTTGTATTGATCTACAATCATCTTACAGGCAGCATCTTCTGGTGCAAAATTCATTGTAATATCAAAGGCAGCAGGAACGTTCCTCCCTTCGAACACGGCTGGCTTCCACTTTCCTAGTGTGGAAGTCGCTGCGTCGATGGATTCGTACCAAAAATCAAATCCAAGATCATTGAAGTCGGTGACATCCAGAATTCTCACATCTCCATTGGGCTGGATCAGCACCTGGACCTGGATATTCCCTATACTACAACTATCGTTACCACTAGGAGGGTATTCTAGCCGCTCCGCCAGATAAATGTTCAATTGATCCAGACCGCCTTCATAATCCAAAGGCGTGTCAAAACGAGTATACACCGTATCTGTACCTACCATAGAGTATGGAGGAAGCTCCTCCAACTTGAATTTGATGGGTAAAGTAAAATAGGATCGGACCGCTTTGCCCTCATTTATACCTGGCTTCCACTTAGCGCCAACCTCGTTGATCAAATTTACAACGCGGATCACTTCCGGTCCACAGCCATCTCCAATATCTCTCATCACTTCAGGAGAAGATATCGTGCTGTCAGGCTCTACTACAAACCGAACCACCACGGTCCCTTCCACATTGTTGTTGATAGCCTCCTGTGGATAGCGAATATTACTATATACAAAGTTGAGTAGATTAGCATTTGCGCATTGCTCAATGAATGCTTTGGTGGTATCTAATTGCTCACAACCAGGAAAGCGTGCAGCCTCCTGAACCGTCAGATAAATCATGGTATCCTGCTCTTGGCCGAATGCATTAACAGTACCAAATAAGGAGACCAAAAAGAATAAGGTAATAATTTGCCTCATGAACCAAAGATCTTTAAAAAATGTCGAGTTCCAAGCCGAACTTACAACTTCAACATTGGGTTGTCGTGAATGATCGTTTTAGAAACGAATGCCTATGCTGGAATGCTGCGCTAAAGCATACGATTCAAACGGGCGTAAAGATAGACAAAAAAACGCCCCTATTCTTTCCGTGTTTTTAGTAATGTGTAAGCAACTCGCCCTGAGTTAGAAATGAGTCAGTGATGTGACATCCGCAGCAATTAGATGATAGAAGATTTGAAATAAGTAAATTAGACTAGATAGAATCATCGGAGGCCTGTTTTTGCATCTTCAAGGTAAAGGTACTTCCATTAGATTCTTGGCTTTCCACCTCAATATGCCCTCCTAGTCGCATGGCAATCTTCTGAGATAAAGCTAAGCCCATTCCGGTTCCTTGGTAATTCTCGCGATTGTGCAAGCGTTTGAATAATTCGAAGATTCGAGTATGGTAAGCAGGAGCGATTCCTATTCCGTTATCTTGAAATCGTAGCCGAATACTGTTACAATCTTGCTTAAAAGTAATGGAGACTTTGGGTCGATTTGAGTCATTGTATTTTAGCCCATTCTCAATCAGGTTCTTACAAATCAAGAAAAGATGATGATAGTTGGTCAGAATCTTTTCCTTAGGTAGTTTGGCACAATCTACAGTTCCGTTTTTTCGCTCAATTAGACCGGCCAAATTATCCTTGACCTCATTCACCAAGGCTCTTAAATCCACTTCCTCCAACTTGAGCGGTTCATCAGCCACTAAAGAATAGGCTAATACGTCCGCGATCAATGCATGCAAGTGTGCCGTATTCTTCTTGATATAGGCCATGTATTCCCGCGTCTCATCATTCAAATGATCCTTCAGTCTCCGTTCCAATAGGCTGGTGAAACCTGAAATACTGCGCAACGGTTCCTTTAGATCATGGGAAGCAATATAGGCAAAGCTGCGCAGCTCTTGGTTGGATCCTTGTAGTTGCTCATTAATAAGACGCAGTTCCTCCGTTCTGGCAGCCACGGTCTCCTGTAGCTCCAAACGCGAACGTTTCTGGTTTAAATACATCCGATAACGAAATAGAAAAAGTGCCGCGATCAATAAGGATAAAGCCCCGAAGGCCAAGGCCAAATAGGTCCGCTGAGTAGCTTTGCTTTCCTCTTGTTCCTTCTGCCTTCGTAGCAACTGATTTTCATTATCCTTCTTCACTGCATCGTACTTAGCTACCACCTCAGCCATCTTGGCGGCATTTGCTGCATCCAAGAAACTATCTCTCAACTCCTGATAGTTCCGAAGGTATACCAAGGCTTCATTTGGGCGACCTGTTTCTGCTAAGAGCTGAGATTTGAAATCATACAAGTCTTGTCTAAATTCATTTAGCTCGAGTTCTTCCGCTATTGCAATACCCTGATCACAATACATCATAGCCTTGCCCAAATCCTCTTGCCCGAGATGCACTTCCGTTAGACAAGTTAATATTTCAGCAACTTGCACTAATTGTTCTGTCTGTTGATAAGAGGCTAGCAATTGCTCAAAAAGGGATTGTGCTCTCTCAAACTGCCTCTGTTGCAAAGCAATTCGTCCTTCAAAATTGATGATACTTAAGAAGGAGGAGGAATCCTTGAATTCTTTGGTCAGTTCTCTAGCATTCTTTAGATGGAAACCAGCCGTTTCCAGTTTATCCATTTCAATATAGGTCCTAGCGATATTGACAGTAGCCGTAATTGTCATTCCGCTTAGGCTAGCATTTTTGGCCAGATGATAACTATTGTAGAAGAATTGAAGGGCCCTTTCCAGATGCCCTTGCATACCGAAAGTAATACCCATATTACTGGAAATCCGCGCCATTGAGAAAGTGTCGGAAAGCACTTCGGCCAATTTTAATCCCTCCTGGTACACAATAATCGCCGAGTCCATCTTAAAGGCCAGATTATACAATATGGCCTGATCATTGTAATTGGCAATCAGACATTCAGAATCCCCCTGCTCCCTGCAAATGGCATATATCTGATCATTTAGCATCCGCGCAGAATCTAATGCCCCCAGCTCATAATAAGCTTTCCATAAGCCAAAGAGTATTTCGCGTTCCAGCTCCCAGCTGTAGCTATCAAGATAAAGTTCTTGAGCTTCCTGGAAGAATTGAAGGGATTGGTTAAAGTTATTCGCATCTGATGCCGATTCACCCAAGGTGATCAGAACTTTAACCTTCTCAGCCCCCTGCGAACTATTAAGAATGGACAAAAGAGAATCCATTTGGGCTCCTAACCACAAGGGAGAAGCACAGCTAAGGACGGTTAGTAATAACCATCCCCTAATGTTAGTTTGGTCTATTTGTCTAGTTAAATATCGCAAGTAGCGCTCCTTTGGTTTACTTCCCGAAGGAAACTCAATTTGGTGTATCGATCATTCAGTAAGAAAAAACTTCCTACTAAAAGAGCGTATCTGTGCTAGATCAGCAACGTACTTCCATCATTAATCGCTGATCTCGGCTGGTATTATGTTATAAAAATCTAAAATAAGTAAAACTCTGTTAGTTAGTATTCATGCTAGTAAATTAGCTGGTCATTCTGCCACCTTCAGTACCTGATTCCAAACCCTAAATACATTCTTGTAACATATCTTTTCAATATCCGATTCAGAATATCCTCTTTTGAGTAATTCAAAGATTAAATTTGGATACTGAGAAACATCTTTGAGACCAGTCGGAAGAGAATCCCCTACCCCATCGTAATCTGAACCGAAACCAACATGATCAATTCCGGCTATTTGTACAACACGGTCGATGTGATTGGCTACCATCTTCACGTCTGAGAAGACCGAAGGATTTGCTTTTTGAAAGGCGGCAATAACTGGCTTCGCTGCTTCGTCACTACTTGTTAGGTTTTTCGCTGCCAGCTCTGCAAATAGTTTTTCGCGCAGTTCATTCCGCTGTTTTTGAATTTCTCCATCAAGAAATGTGGAACCAAAATTAATCTGAATGACGCCTCCATTCTCTCCAAGCAATCTCAACATATCGTCATTCATATTACGCTCGAAACCAGGAGTGAAATGGCGAACCGAGGAATGAGAGGCTATGCAAGGCGCTTTGCTCAATTCCATGACTTGGTAAAAAGTACTGTCAGAAACATGCGAAATATCCACCATGATACCGACACGGTTCATTTCAGCTACCACTTGTCGGCCAAATGGACTAAGTCCATTCCAAGTCCTTGTCGTATCATACGAGGAATCGCAGATTTGGTTGTCTTTTGAATGCGTTAATGTTATATAGCTGATTCCCCTGTCTTTGAAGTACTGCAAATTGCCCAGATCTTCTTCCACAGGAGCGCCATTTTCCATACCCATCGGTAGGGATATCAAGCCCTTCTTAAATTGAGCTTTTACCTCTTTCGGAGACTTAGCTACAGCAAACTTATCAGGGTGAGCCACGGCTATACCGTTGACCATGTCAATCAGCGTATCGGCAAGTACCTTGGCCCCGCCATCTACTTGATAAGAAGCGGGGATGTAGATAGACATAAAGGGTGCATCCAGGCCTCCTTGCTTTGCTCGTTCATAGTCAAAGTCGCCTTCACTGGTCTTGATAGGGATCCCTAGGTACTCTTTTGTCAATCTAAAATTCCTGACTCTAAGCCGATAGGGCAGGTCTACATGCCCATCGGTGAGAATATACTTTTGGGCCAATTCATTAGCTAGTAACATCAATTCAGCATCTGATTTCTCAGATAGGGCAGCTGAAGATTTTCTTTGACAAGAAGTTGATATCACTAGGCCGAAACACAATAGTAATAAAGCTTTGCGCATAATATTTAATTTAGGTAGTAATGTTTAAGGTAAACGCTGAACTTGACTGTCGGAGGGATAGCTTCTACGAGAAGCTCCAGATGTTAACATATCTTCGATTCTTGTGTAGGATCAAGACTTTTAGTCTAGTATCACCATTTCTTCTTAAACCTTGTTGGTGGTAAGTACTAGTCTAGTATGTTCTAAACTGCCTCTTAGCCCCTTGATCACAAATCGCGACCAGGAGTTAACTTCGAAGGCTCAAAATGAACATATCTTATTGCCGTTGATCAGGGCAATAGCGGGGAAACCGCAGTTAATGGCAGTCTAGTTAGTTGGGAAAAAGATCTGTCTTCTTTCCAGGAATAAGGTTCAAAGCGTTCTTGTAGTATAGTTTCTTCAGAATCTCATCCGACAGGTCCAAGCCGTACATTCTCCAAAAAGCATGATACTTCTTGTAATATGGGAAGTACTCGTCGTCCGTTTCCAAGACTCTAAAATAGGTATGGTATTCCTCAGGATTATAGGCGTCCTTTGCAAACAAGACACGATCCTGGTATTTTTCAAAGAATTTCCGTGCATTTCGGGGTTGTCTTCCCAATTCAGCAATCACCGCGCCAATCCCGACATGCATGTTAGGTAATTCATCCAGAAGTTTTCCTAGTGTCTGCAAATCATTAGCGAACCAGCCCATGTGAGCATTGATAAAGGTAGTTCCCGGGTTTTTCCTGAAAATATCGTGCTGCTCACCAATTATCGTCTCCCAAGCGGCGGGGTTATCGGCAGTTCGCTTCCGTCCAGGGCGCAGCTTTAATTCTAGCCAACGTTCGTTGTTCTCGTCGTGTGGATCCCAGAAAGACTTTGGATCAGCAGAGTGAATCAAAACTGGAATGCCCAGTCTGCCACATGCCTTCCAGATCGGATCTATCCGTGGGTCATTAATCTTAATCCGATTGCCCGCCTTATCTTTGTTAGTCATCCCTTGGCTCTTGTAGATCTTCAATCCTCTGGCACCATTAGCGACATCAAACTCTAGTTGCTTAATGGTACTCTCTGTCCAATCGGGTTCATCAATACTCCTCAATTCAATATTCGTAAAGATGATGATTCTATCTTCATAACCATGCTTTCTCACGTTGTCCATCATAGCCTTCAAAGCTGCTCCGCCCCGTCCAGAAAGATTGACAATCATCCCCATGTTTAAGGTATCCATTTCTCGGATCAACTTATCAAGGTCTTGCGTAGCCATTCTCCAATGGTGGCTATGACAATCAACAAACGGAAACTTGGACTTAGTCACGATATTCTCTGGTACTACCAAAGTTGAAGGTGGGTCATAGATTTCAAAATCCATCTTCAAGGTGGAATCTATCTCATATCGTCGCTGTGCAGATAGCAGTACCACTATACTGGTAAAAAGCAGTAGTAGAATTGATTTCTTCATATTGGTTCAACTTTAGAAACTTTCCCTAAGGTTTGTTTCCTATCCGTAGTCTTTTTTTACCCAATACCTAGTGGAAAAACCCAAAAGGTAATTTTTTGTCAACTGCCAAAATAGACATTCTGGACCAAATATCTTAGCCAAGAAAAAGACAAGCAGGATTTTTATCTCCTCGTTAACAATTCTCAGGAACAAGAATACTTGTTATTTCCCTAAATATGCTAATTGATCAAAATGACGGCCCTTGGGCGCGTAATTTATGTTTTGATTAATTTTGGCCATATCACAGAGTTGTCTGTATTTAGAAACTTTGGAATGTGAAGTACTCTATGCTTAAAATTGGCCATATTACCGCAGCAATCTATAAGAATGTCTTCAGGCCAATTTTTGTTTATCAAAAATTTCACTTATGGCCGAGGGTGGGCAAAAAAAGATGCAGCAAAGAGATAGATTAAGGTAATTCATTCCCCTCCAAGCTTGGCGGATACATGGCATTTTCTCATAATTTATTGAGTTAAAAAAACATGAGTGTTTTTTCTTTAATATAAGAATCTAATCATCCACAATCACCCCGTTGACTTTCTCCTAAATTAATTGTAATTTGATTCGAAACCTTCTAGGTTTAAATCAGTATAACCACTTAATTAGGTTAATTTAGAACTTCAACGAACATTGGTGGATTTCTAAATACACCTTAATTTGCCTTCTAATAACCAATAGGTTAAGACTACAAACACTCCCAGCCGTAGCTTTAAATTTTAGCAAATTGTATTTGCAAACAACACTTTTCAAACACAGTCTAGTTGAATTTATTGCTGATTTTTTTACATTTGCAGGCCCCAAAACTCACTTTCACGCTATACTAGTGTTAATATTTGAATTCAATTCCTAAATTAAGGCAATTTGAATAAATAGGCAGCAGTATTATTTGATCATTATTTTTTCAGAATTTTGTACCCAAATAAATACATAAAGATTTTCACTTAAGATTCCCGAGCAACTACACAATACTCTAGAGGAATATATTCCAAAACTAGTGTTTTGGTTAATCGGGAAGCGGTTGAGAAGATCATGTTGCCGGTCCGTTTTAACTAAAACATGATAAAAAAAGCGCATGTCAAAACAAACTAAAACGGCACTTGATCCTGTTGAGATCGAACAGTTGATCAGTGTCTACCACTCTGAGCTGAGGCAGCTCAACTACAGGGTGTTGTCCGTACGTAAGAACATTGAACAATTAGAAACCGCCCTATCAAAACAAAGCACAACCAAAAGACAAAGTGTTGTCGCAGCTCCGGCGGTAGTAGCCACCAAATCAGTAGCTCCAGAAGTAGTTGCACCTTCCTTAACTCCTTCTGCACCACCTAAAGCTTCCTCTTCAACTTCTGGCCCTAGAGCCCCTAAAAAGGTCAATATGCCAGATCCGGTACAAGTTCGTAGAGTAAGAAAGCTAAGTCCATGGGATGAGTTTATCATTACTACCCTGCAAACAAAGGATAAGGTGCTTATTATGAGCGAATTCCTAGATATTGTAAAGAGCGACTTTGCAGGAGCAAAGGGATGGACAGAAGCAAAGATTAAATCTAAGCTGAATGCTGTTTTCCATAAGCTAGCTAATAAGAAAGGAAACATCATTAAGATTAGCTTCGATGGAAGAGGGTTCGCTTATGCTTTGCCAAAATGGCTAAATCCTGCAGGAGAACTGAAAAAGAAATACCGCAGGTAATAATAGCAACAGCGTGGGGTCATTTGGCACCCTCGCTAGCAACTCATCTCACTTTAGTGGTGACTCATTCACTAACCTAGTTCACAATTGCGCTGAAGCTAGATGAGTTGCTATTTTTCTTCTTGTAATCATTTCCAGTCTTCCAGGTGTTGAATTTCTACGTTTAAGGCTATTCGAAAAGATTCATGAGCAGGTCAAGATTGAACCTGTACATGTAACTGAGACATTCATTCCCTTCTTCCATTCCCGCCAAATTATTTTCAAGGAAAACCGCTAAGGGTTCTTCATTTGAAGGACTGCTAATAGAACGTATCTCAAGATGAAGCGGGAAACTCGTCTTTATAGAATCATCTATTCATTCAAACGAAACCAGGAGAATTATTAGACAGGTGTAGGAGAGATATTCCTGACTTAATCCACGAGTAAAGAATGCGCTTAGTATGGTTCCAGAAGGAAACGGAAGATCTAAGCTTTCTTTATGAAATAAAAAAGCTTAGCCGATTAGATATATCTTTATCTTCTCGGCTAAGGCCATTTAAAAGACTATTGAAAATTCAAGGTATAGAATATTGTGTATCAGTATTAGATCTCGGTTTGTACTGGCAGGAGTTGCATTTGCAAGTTCCTGCCCGCATCATCATATCAATCGTCTGTTTGTACGAATCTAAATTGGTCATTCTGAATGAAAATTGATCGGCTTTCCAGCAGTGTACCGTGTCTATCTAACATAAGCATCCAATAAATACCAGATTCAAGATGACCTACATCTAACCGAAGCTGCGTATTTCCCTCGCCTCCCTTTTTCCGCTTCCGCACAAGAATCCGACCAATCCGATCAAACAAAAGCAACTTAACGGGTTCTCCTTCCTTCAATTGCATTTCCGCCTTCAACTGTCCAGTTGACACCGGATTCGGGTAAACATTCAAGCGGGAATTTTCTACAGAAATAAAACTGCTAGCCGTGTATAACGGATTATAGTATGGGTTCTCCACCATCACGAGATAGTCTTCCACTTCCCCATATCCTACGCCACCACATGAATTCGGAGCATCTCCATATTGCATAGCTACTCGTACATGTAGTGGACCAGGGGAAATAACTGTTCCAATATATAAGTGTGCCTCAATGGATCCCATCCAGGTTTCGAGATTCAGGATCTGTTCTCCTGGGTCAGTAAAGTCCAAATCTCTGTTGAAATCCACCCAGATGCCAAAGTATTCGTTGAAAGGGAAGCCGTCGAAGCCAGGAGTTATATTCAGCGTATAGCCTTGCCCAGCCTGCAGCACAACTGCCTGATCACGCATGCTCACATAGCCACCGTTATTTCCAGTTTCAAATAGAATACTGTCGATCTTTACGGCTTCAATCCACTCATATTCAGAGCTTCGAGCTCCGCCGCTACATATTTCAGTAGGCTCCGGGATAGTAAACTGATTGACATGGGAACAGGCATTCGCATCGACTACGGTTACACTATACAGGCTTGATGTTGGATCATCCAATGAGGCCCCCACCGTACCATCAGACCAGTAATATTGATAAGGTTCTAGACCTCCATTTGCCTCTACTACAAACCGTCGATACCCTCGTCCATCATCCTCTTTCAAATCACTACTTATTGACAAGCTATCGGGTGGACTAAGATCCACCGAAGATGTAGAAACACAACCTTCAGCATCAGATACTTCCAGCGTATATAGACCCGCATCGAGTGCATCCCAGTCTAATTGAGTCCATTCTGCTTGTCCATTTAGTCTAAAAGAATAAGGGGCTGTTCCACCCATCACCATGACGTCAAGCCACCCCGACGCCTCCCCATGACAAAGGGGTGGGCTGCCATGCAACTCTACTTCCAGTGGATCAGGCCCCTTAAGTGATATCGATAGCTCTACTCTTTCACTTTCTTGACTTACTGTAACGTAATATTGCCCTTCACTAAGCCCATCTACCCTTGAGGTAGAGTCTCCAGTACTCCAGGCATATCGGATATGCTCGTTCGTGGGATCTGCTAAATTAACTTGTAAAATTCCATCATCTTCATCATGACAACTTGGTGACTGCACAATCTCTACGGCAGCTTGCAAGGTCGGTAGTAACATTTCATCTAAACAAAAAGGGAGGGACACCTGGGCACCAAATTCGCCTCCTTCGACCAGTATCCGCCCATCCTGCAAAGCCAAAGTAAATTTTCCTTGGCCCTGATTACAACACATACCATCCTCAAAAGCATCAAACACTTTCAGTTCGTAACACCCAAAGGGTAAACAAAGTGGAATATGCTTGTTACTATGGCCTAAACTATTGGGATATGGTCCTCCGCTTGCCCAGATCTTCCCATCCGGCGATTGGATTTGCCAGCGATTCTCAGCTGGGAATTGATCAAATAAAAATTGTATGTTCAGTGCTAAATCACATTCATAGTGTTCATAAAGTTGAGCCAAATTCCTTCTTCCTTCTTCCCCACCCTCGCTCTTGGCAGCAATGGAATACCACTGGCGCTTGCCTGGAAAAGTTGGTATCTCAACAAAAGTATCTTGTGTAATGGCCCACTTCTCCATGTGTTGATACCCCATGTGATAGATCTGATAGTAATCAGCTCCAGGAACGGGATCCCAATACATTACCGCCGTATCATCTGAGGTGGGGAGGTAGGCAAAACTGGGTTGCGCCAAAATATTGATCGTATCACTCAGCACCTCCTTCTGCCCTTGCCGTATTCGGAGCTGCACCTCGCCATGTATACCTTCAGGGACTGTCCAATCGTACCATCCCTTACCGGCTGAGATCGAGCTTCCGATTGTAGTCCATTGATCGGCGTCAACCAAACTGTAGTCAAGCTCAAGCAAGGCTGCCTCATCTCCCTCGTCCCATCGCAAGGTTACTACTTCTCCTGGGACCAAGCTCTCCCCCGCCAATGGATAAGCCCAGTTGAGCGCTCCAGAATCATAGAGTACACTCAAGAAGTAGGTCTGTGGACCTTCAGGTACTAAGGAGCCTTGTACATTGATGGAATAGCTTCCAGGATCAGGGTTTAGCATTTCCACTTGCTCCATGTTGTTCAGTCGATCCCTACCTCTGCTAGCTGGGGCCGTCAAACTATCTAGATGAGGGAAGGAACTTAATACCCAAGGTAGATGTCTATTGCCTCCTGCATCCTGTATATCCAAGTCCAGATCATTGACTAAGGCCTTACTGTTCATAGGAAGTCCAGCTGGATCATTCCAGTACAACATCACCCGCAGTCGCTTCACCCCTGGAGGTACATTTATGTTATAGGTCTGTTGCGCACCATGCTCCACAGCCCCAGCAAACAAGGGGTCTTCCTCCATACATCGGAGCGCTCGCCCCAAGTGGGGCCTACCCCAACCAAATTCGAAGTCAGGGCCAGGACGTCCGAGGTCATCCGCTGTATTCAATAGAAGCGTTTTGACTAAAGCTGCTGGCGGATCAACTCCTCCATGCGCCTGCCTATAAGCTTGATATAGTAAAGCTGCTCCTCCTGCTACCGTCGGGGCGGAAGCGGACGTACCGCTGGCCAGCTGGTAAGTATTCGCCTGATCCGTGGTCCATTGACCACTACCCGGCGCTGCCAGGTCTGGCTTGATTCTACCATCACTGGCGGGTCCCCTACTGCTGTTGAGGATCAAACTGTCGTGATAAGAGATGTTGGCCACCGCAATGCTGTGTTTCGACGCTTTTCTACCGCCTGTGATGTTACCGAAGCGAGCGCCACCAGCCAATTCTATCAATCCGTAAGGACTATCGCATTGGGCATCACCTT